>CAIXBQ010000157.1 GCA_903917705.1 uncultured Verrucomicrobia subdivision 3 bacterium
TCAACGTAATCCATGCACTTCACACGCCAGGCTTCTCCCAGCGCCAATATCTGCTGAAACACTCTTTCTGGTATCATATCCCCCACCAGAAAACTCCACTCCCGCCATTTTACCAATTAAAAACGTCGACGAAGCAAAAAAAATGACCATTGCGAGTTTGCTATGGATTTGCTTGCAAACAGCAATGGCCGCCAATCCGCCAACGACCATTTCGCCGGGCATCGGGAGTTCACCAGGGATGTTAATCAGTTCGCTAACACCGACTTTTGCTTGGTATTCCGCGAGCGGAGCAACCGGTTATGGCCTATATATTCGTGACATGACGGCGGCAGCAACACCATTGGTCTATCCCAATGCAAATGCAATAACAGCATATCCGGTTACAGGCACGGCGTTCACATTGCCCGCTGGCTATTTGGTCAATGGGCACGTTTATCGTTGGAATATGACCAGCTTCGTCGGATCCTCCGAAGGGAATATGGTTTCCGTCGTGTTATATTTTCAAACTCCTGCTGCTGCTGTTTCCCCAATCCCCAACATTGCCGTCAATCCGCCGACAATTAATATGCCGGGGACTTATAGTTCGCCAGGAACTATGGTGAGTTCGCTTACACCAAACTTTAACTGGAATAATGCTAGTGGGGCCACAGGTTACGGTCTTTACATAAGAGACATGACAGCGGTTGGAACCCCGCTTGTTTATCCGAATGCCAATGGGATAACCACCAGCCCTGTTACGTCGGTGGATTTTGGTTCGGGCCCGACTTTTACACTGCCTGCCGGTATTCTGGTAAACGGTCATACCTATCGCTGGAACGTAACCAGCTTTACAGGAACAAGCGAAGGAAGTGGGGTATCTGCGACACTATATTTCCAGACACCGCCGGCGATCATAGCCACAGTTCCTGTTGCAATAAATCCGCCAACTATAAACATACCGGGCAGTGCGAACTCGCCTGGAACGATGGTGGATACATTGACGCCAAACTTTAATTGGAATTCTGTTAATGGTGCGACAGGATATGGTCTTTACATCAGGGATATGACAGCCCCGGGCACCCCGTTAATTTATCCTAACGCTAATGCAATCACAACAACGCCAATTACTGGATTAAATGCTGGATTTGGCCCGACTTTTACACTTCCTTCCGGCTATCTAGTAAACGGACATATCTATCGTTGGAATGCAACCAGTTATAATGGCTCAACTGAAAGTTCCGCGGTGTCATCCACACTTTATTTTCAGACGCCTCCGGTGGTTGTGGCAACGGGGCTTTCAACTCCAATTATTTCCCCAAGTGGAGGATCACCGTCAACAACAGCGAATGTGCCAGTTATAATTTCACCGGGCAGCGCAAGTCCACCGGGGTCGGCAGTGAGTTCACTGACGCCCATTTTTACATGGAATTCTGTGAGTGGGGCGACTGGATATGGGCTATATATTCGCGACTTGACGACGGCTGGAAGCCCGCTGATATATCCCAACGCTAGTGGAACAACGGTTAACCCATTGCCTCGAACATCCTTAATGTTGCCAGATGGTTATTTGGTAGAGGGCCATGCCTATCGCTGGAACATGACGTGTTTTAACGGTTCTGCTGAGGGCAACTCGGTTTCTACCACCCTATATTTCCAGACGCCTGCACCACCTGGCTCACAATTGTTGCAACCATCTCAAATACCATACCCTGTTCAACCTTTGGCCACAGCTACACAGCCGTCAATACAAGCCGCCAGCGGTCAGCCTTCTTTATTGAGCAGCTATTATACAACAGCCAATCATTTCTGGAGACAGGGAGATGCTCCAGCTTCGTCTAGCCCACCCAATCCGCCTGGTTGTCAGCTAGGTAATGCGCTAGGCAACTGCACCTGGTATGCCTATGGCCGAATGCTTGAACTAGGGAATTCAGCAGGGGTGCTCGATAATATTGCACCACCGGGTCAGGGTGAAGCGAAACTATGGTCTGGTAACGCAGTTAGCAAAGGATTTCCTGTTGATAAGAATCCAACTGTTCATTCAATTGCACAAAGCGTTTCACAAAATCATGTTGCGGTTGTAGAGGCTGTCAACGGAAACATGATCACTGTTTCTGAATCATCATATGTCGGCAATAATCCATCCCCTACAAGTTCCTGGAATTTTCTTTGGCGCCAACGCACCGTCTCTTCGGCTTCTTTTGAAAACTTTATTCATGTTACTAGCGGAACTGTCACATCTGTTGCGACCAAAACTGCCGAAACACCAGCCGGCAATGTTCAGGCGGGGACTAGCTTAAAATCATCTGTGGCGACTTCCCTGTCAGGAACTCCAAATACTTTCATCCAGAACCAAACACCAGCGCAACAAAGTGTTGCAGTCAAGACTGCAATATTGCCCGATTCGCTACCAATTTCTCAGGCAACTCTAATCCTTGAAGTCAGACCAAATGAATCAGGCGTAGTAAGCGGTGATGGGACTTTTGCTATTGGCAGCACTCAAACAGTGACCGCTAGAGCAAACAACGGACATATTTTTGGGCGATGGATTGAAGAAGGGCGGGAGGTAAGCTCGTCGGCTATCTACACGTTTATCCTAAACGGTAATCGTCATTTGATAGCGCGCTTCAGGCCAAATCCCGTTGAAAATACCCCTGAGCGGCCAGTGCCCCAGAGCCAATATCAGAAACCTTTGCCTCCAAAACCCTTGATTCCATATATGTCTCGCGGCACAAACCATTCGAACCACTGACTAGACAATATTTCTCCTTGCAAATGAAAAGTCTTCTAATATTCCCGCTTTTATCGGCTTGCCTATTATTGTCCGGGTGCGCAGCACCATCAGCTCATAATTCTTTTAAGGCCAACAAACCATCAAACGGCATCATTATAGATAATCATACCTCGTATACACTTTTTGTTTTGCAAAAAAGCAATTTACTGGATACCGAAAAGGGAGCTAGATTGAAAGTCCTGGGGCCGATAGGTCCGAAAAATGTCTTGTTTATACCGGCTTGCACAACTAATGCCCTCGAAAAAATGGCATTTGATATTGAAGCAATGAAGCGGGGACAACTTGGTTGTTTCGGTTATATGTATCAAACTAATGGTTGTGCGCACATGGAGTTAATTGTTGGAACCAATCTTCCGGCGCAGAATGTTACCATCCGAACACGGGGCCTTCATTGAAAAGTATTAAACAATGAACAATTTCAGCCGATGAAAATCATTTTTATCACCGACGCTATATTGTTTACTATTCTTTTGGCAGGATGCGCTTCGGAGCAGGTTAACATCTCATCCATGCCGCCGGGTGCTTTAGTTTCGATTGATGGCCGGCGTGTTGGTGTTACACCGTTCACGGCGGAATTCATTTCCCACAGGACCTATTCTGTAAAGGCGGTTAAAGATGGGTACATGGCGGTGGAAATGAAAAGTTGTCCTGTTGACAATGATTTGGGCCAAAAAAGTGAAATTGCAAGGGCGATGGAGGCCAGTGTTCTGGCTGCTGCCGGAATCTTCTCAACATACACCAATGCTCCACGGCATGAACCGGTTGTCTTTGTTTTGCAACCTCTCTCGAATACTAAGTGAGAGGGTTCTTCCCCTTCGCCGGCGCGTATTTGGCGGTCGCCACGCGGACGGATCAGAGGCCGTAATCCACCACGCCGGGCGTCCGCCGGTTTTGCTGTGTGTTTGAAAACCTCACGTTTTCAAGTAAATCAACTCGCCAGCGGCTTGCCTACGCTGATGCCATGCTTCAGGCAATACGCGCCGTTGTCCACATACTTCTGCGCCCACCATTTCAGGCCGGCGCGTTCTTCCTTGGTCAGCGGGCGGACGACTTTCGCGGGGGCGCCGAGCACGAGCGAGCCGGGCGGAATTTTCGCGCCCTGCGTCACCAGCGCCTTCGCGCCGATGATGGATTGTTTGCCGATCACCGCGCCGTCCAGAATCACCGCGCCCATGCCCACGAGGCATTCATCGCCGACTTTGCACGCGTGGACGATCGCGCCGTGGCCGACGGTCACCCAGTTGCCAAGCACGCACGGAAAATGATCCGCGAGGTGCAGCACGGCGTTGTCCTGCACGTTGGAGTGGTGGCCGACGACGATGCGGTTGATGTCGCCGCGCAACACCGCGCCATACCACACGCTCGAATGCGCGCCGAGCGTCACATCGCCAATGACCACGGCGGTGCTGGCCAGGTAGGCGCCCTTGCCGAGCCGCGGTTGTTTGCGGAGGAATTTATCGAGTTGCGGATCCAGTTCAGCCATGCGGAGATTTTAAGCCTGAATTTGCGGCGGCACAATTTCAAAGCCGCCGGGTCGCGCGCGGTTTGAATTTTCAAATTGGTCGGCCGCGCGGTTGGTGCTAGTCTCCCACCGTTGTGACGAAGCCAGCCTCCAGTCGTCCCGTGCCGCCGCGGCGCCGGTTACCGCGGTCGTTCAAGGATTTGACGCCGGCGAAGCACTTCAACCCCCGCACCTTTTTCAAGGAGCTGGTCTTGAAGGGCTGGTTCACCAAGCGCACGGGGTCGCATCGGCCGGGCATCTTTCCCCGGCTCCGCCACGGCCAGGTGGCGGTGACGTGGATCGGCCACGCGTCGTTTCTCATCCAGTTCAACGACCTGAACGTGCTGGTGGACCCGAACTTCGCCAACTGGCTGTTCCTGCTGAAGCGGCTCAAGCGCTCCGGTCTGCGCATCACCGATCTGCCGCCGATCGACCTGGTGCTGCTCACGCACGCGCACTTCGACCATTTTCACAAGCCCACCCTGCGCAAGCTGGCGTCCACGAAAATCGGCATCATGCCCTGGGGCGTGGGCGATCTCGCGCGCAAGCTCGGCTTCGCGCGGATCGTGGAGCTGGATTGGTGGGAAAGCTTTTCGCAGGGCGACTGGAAGGTGACGTTCACGCCCAGCCGGCATTGGGGCGCGCGGACCTTGCACGACCAGCATCGCGGCTATGGCGGATTTGTTTTGGAGCATCAGGGCCGGAAAATCTACCATGCGGGCGACAGCGCGTATTTCGACGGTTTTACGGAAATCGGCCGGCGGCTCGCGCCGGAAATCGCCCTGCTGCCCATCGGCGCGTATCATCCGGAAACCTTCCGCCAGGTTCACATGGGGCCGGACGAGGCGGTGCAGGCGTTCAAAGACCTGCGCGCCAAGGTTTTTGTGCCGATGCACTTTGGCACGTTCAAGCTGTCGTTCGAGGCGCTGGACGAACCGCCGCGCTGGCTCCGGGAAATTGCGGCGCAGCAAAAATTGACCAAACGGCTGAAAATCCTCGACGAAGGCGTGCCCCGGGTGTTTTGATAAACGGAATCCGCCGCGCCCATGTTTGAATTTGAACTGCCCGAAAAACTCCGCCGCTACGTTCCGCTCCTCGTCTGGCTGCTGGTCGCGCTGGTCCTCCTGGCGATTCCGCTGAAGATCATCGGCTACGGCTACCTGCCCGCCGACGACGCGCTGCGGCATTGCGCGAAGGCGGTCAGCGGCAAGCCCTGGCCGGAAATCCTCGTGCTCGGTGACGCCTTCAAGATTGATCACAACTTCGGCTGGCACGCGATCCTTGGCGCGGTGCATTGCGCGACCGGCTGGGGCGCGGAGGACCTGTTGATCTTTTCCGTCGTCGGTCTGTTTCTCATCGTGAACGGCGCGGTGCTGCCGTGGCTCCGGCGGCCGGAAGCCTGGCTCGCGGCGCTGCTCGCGGCGATGGTCGTGTCGGACCTGCCGCAGCGGTTCATGCTGGGGCGGCCGTTTCTGCTGACCACCGCGGTGCTGATGACGATCCTGTTCGCCGCGCAAAAATCCCGGCCCGGCCTGAAAAATCTCCTGCTGTTCACCGCGCTCATCGCGGGCTGCACCTTTGTCCATGGCGTCTGGTATTTGTGGGCGCTGCCGGTCGCGGCGTTTTTTTTCGCGGGCCGGTTCCGCTGGGCCGCGTTGGTGGCGGCCGCGTGGCTGGCGGGTGTGGTGCTCGCCGCGCTGC
Source organism: uncultured Verrucomicrobia subdivision 3 bacterium (assembly GCA_903917705.1). Lineage (GTDB taxonomy): Bacteria > Verrucomicrobiota > Verrucomicrobiia > Limisphaerales > UBA11358 > UBA11358. Next base: position 5,973 of record CAIXBQ010000157.1, read on the forward strand.
TGACGGGTCATCCGGCGGTTTATCTCGCGCAGGCGTTGGCCACCGCCTTCCATTCGGTCGGGCAGCACGCCACCAACCGGACGCAGGCGACGGAACTCCAGCCGTTTGCCGGCGACATCCTCGCGGTCATCCTCGTTGCCGCGCTCGTGGCGTTGCGGCGGCTGGTCAAACCCGACGCGGTTCCGTTCGCGAAAAATCCGGCGTTCTGGCTTGTGTGCGGCTGCTGGATGCTCGGCTTTCGCGTGGGCCGGTTCTGGGAGGACTGGGGCTGGCCGGCGCTGCTGGTTTTAACGGCGCTGGAAGTGGAATTCCTGTTGCTTGCCCGGTTTGCGGCGGATTCGCTGCGCCGGCTGCTGCTGGCGATGATTCTCGCGGTCGCGGCTTTTCTGGCCGTGACGAGCGACTTGAACAGTCGCTGGACGCAGAGCCTGACCTGGTCGTTTCTCACGCCGGACGTCCCCGAAATGGCGGGCTGGATGCCGGAACCGGGCGGGATTTTTTACTGCGCCGACATGAACATTTTTTACCAGACTTTTTTCAAGAATCCGGACGCCCGCTGGCGCTACCAACTCGGCTATGAGCCGTCGCTGATGCCGGCGGAGGATTTTGAAACCTATCAGAAAATTCTCTGGAACCATGGCGATGCCAAAGCCTACGCGCCCTGGGTGGCGAAGCTGAAACCGGCGGACCGGCTGGTGATTCGTGGCACGAGCGGCGCGGCTCCCAACCTGCCGCAGCTGGAATGGCATTACGGCGTCAGCGGCCTGTGGGTCGGCCGGACGCCGCGCGGGTCAGCGCCGTGATAGCGCGTCGCATTGCCGGGCGAGCGCAAAATCTTTTTCCGTCAGCCCGCTCGCATCGTGCGTGGTGAGCGCCAGCGTGACCTTGTTCCAGCGCACGTCGATGTCCGGATGATGCTGCGCCTGCTCGGCGAGGCTGGCGACGGCGTTGACAAAATCCATCGCGGCGGGAAAATCCTTGAACTGGAAGGTGCAGGTGATCACCTCGCCGCTGCGTTTCCATTGCGGCAGCGTGGCCAGCGCGGCATTGATTCTTGTTTCATCCAGTTTCATGCGTCCGGCGGCAAAGCTTTCCGGTGATTCCAAAGTAACCCGGGAAGCCTCCCGGAGCAAACTGATGCTCGTCACCAGCGACCAGCACCACGCCGCCGCGCACAAGGCCACGCCCGTCCCGGCCATCCGGTTCCAGCCGACGCTTTGGGGCGGCACATCGCTGAACATCAGGCGGTAATAGAGGGTCAGATTTTTGATGGCCCAGGCGCAGTAGATCGTGAAGCCGGCGAGGAACACCAGCAGCTGGCCGGTGCCCGCAATCCAGCGCCGCGCCAGCAGCGAGCCCAGGCCGGGCGTGGCGAACTGGTTCATCAGCGCGGCATTGCGGGCCTGGACGCGGCTAGGTGTTTTCCGCGCCAAAGATGGTTTCATAAGCAAGCATCAGCGCCACAATGCCGATCGGAGCGGTGACCAGCACGCCGATGCAGCAGCCTATAAGCCCCGAGCAACTCACCAGCCCGGCCAGCACGGTCAGTCCAAAAACCTGCCACCAGTGTTTGTTCACCATCTTGAAGCTGGTTCTCATCGCCGCTCCCACCGCCATCTGTTTGTCGATGATGAGCGGCAGGGTGAACTGCCAGCACACCGTCAGGTAAGTCACCGGGATCAGGCAGACCAGCAGGACCGGCAGGGCGCCGAGAAAGGCCGCCATCAATTGGGGTAGCAGATTTTGGGCGCCCGCCGGATCGTTTTGCAGTTGCTGCATCTGTTCCAGCAGGGGGCCGGCTTTCATCTGCCAGACGATGTTGAACGGCAGCATGCATGCGCCGACGATCAGCGATACCACCAGTGCGCCGAGGAACAATTGTGAATACGCCTTTTGAAAGCCCGCAAAAACTTCGCCCACGCCGGTCGGCTGCCGGCGGATGGTCTTGAGATATACCAGAAAAAGCCCGCCCATCATGGGCCCCATGACGAGGGAAATCACGGCGGTGGAAAAATAGTTGAAGCCAAGCCGGACCGCGATGGGGGCCTGCATCAGGCTTTTGGCAAAGCTCATGGTGAACACGTTCAACATGCCTATGAGCGCGATTTCCACCCCGATCATGATCAGGAACCCGACGAAAACGGTTGCGAAATTTTCCTTCAGCAGATTCCAGCCGCGCGAGATGCACCCGCCGATGTCCAGCTCGTAATCGCGTTGCAGAATAACCTCCGGCGAAAAGGGGGCTGGCGCCGCGTCGGGCGCCGGCGCTGGGGCGGCAAAGGCGTCGGCGAATTCCGGAAACACCGCCAGCGGACGGAATTCTGCGTCGCTCTCCGCCTTGGCGAGCGACTGGGCGTTGAGCCGGCCCTCGGCGAGCCACTGCCGGACGTCCACGTCCGTGACCGGTCCGTATTCTTTGCCGTCGCCGCCGATGATGAGATAATTCGCCATAAAAATGCTCCTGTCGCTGCAGGTTTTAGTTCATTGCGGGCATCGGTGCAAGCCGGTTTGCGTTTTGAAATCAAGCGGTTGCGCGCCGGCCGCGGCGGTGACGGCGGAAATATTTTTCCGCTTCGTCGCTTTGCTTCCTTCGCGCGGTCCGCCCGCTCACCCGTTCCGCACGAACAATTTTCCCGGCAGCTGTTTCACCAGCCGCTTCATTTCCAGTCCGAACAGCGCCGCGCCCACCGTTGAACTTGGCAGTCCGCTCGCCCGGATGATTTCGTCAATGGTCGTTTCATCGTTCGCCCTGACCGCCGCGATGATCTTTTGCTCATTCTCGTTCAATTCCAGCGCGGGCAGCACGCCGGTCTCGCCGGGCGACGGCGGCCGGTTGGAGGATGGGAACAGGTACTCAAACTCGCTCAGGATGTCCTCGACCCCTTCGCAGAGCTTTGCGCCCTTCTTGATGAGATCGTGGCAGCCCTTGCTGCGCGGCGAATCAATCCGCCCCGGCACGGCGAACACCTGCCGTCCATATTCCGTCGCGAAATTCGCCGTGATTAGCGCCCCGCTGGATAGGTTCGCCTCCACGACCACTGTGCCGAGCGTCATGCCGGCGACAATCCGGTTGCGGATGGGAAAACTTTGTTTGTCCGCCTGGCGGTTGAAGGGGAATTGCGTGAGGATGGCGCCGTTGGCCGCGATGCGCTCGAATAACTCGGCGTTCTCCGTCGGAAAAATCAAATTGATCCCCGTGCCAAGCACGGCAACGGTTCGCCCTTTTCCGCTCAACGCGCCCTGATGAGCCGCGGTGTCAATGCCGCGCGCCCCGCCGCTCACCACGGTCACGCCGGTGTAGGCGAGCTGATAGGCCAGCTTGCGCGCGGTCTCGATGCCGTAATGCGTGGTCATGCGCGAGCCGACCATCGCCACGGCGTTCTTGTCCCTGGCCGTCAGTTCGCCTTTGACATAAAGCACCAGCGGCGGATCGTAAATCTCGCGGAGCATCGCCGGATAGTTTTCATCTGATGAAATCAAAACCCGGGCCTTGAAGTCGGCGATGCGTTTCAATTCGCCGGCGAGGTCGACGGTTTTTTCCCAGCCGGAGATTTTCTCGGCGATGTCGTCGCCGATGTTGTGGACGCGGAGCAACTCGTGTTTCGCGGCGGAAAGAATTTTGGGTGCGTCGCCGAAATGTTCCAGCAGCGAGCGGGCGCGGACCGGCCCGACGCCTTCCACCATGTTCAGCGCGATCAGTGCTTCGCGGGAGTCCATGCGGTTTGATAGCGGCTGGCGCGCGGGTCGGCAAGAATTGTTTCGCGGCGGGCGGCGCGTCAGGCCTTTGCCGTGAGCGAGGCCAGGTGGTCGCACCAGGCCTTCACGCCGTCGCCGGTTTTGGCGGATAGCTCGAAAATCTTCGCGTGCGGCGCGGCCTGCCGGATGTTCTTCAGCGCCAGTTCCCGGTCGAAGCCCGCCGCCGCCGTCATGTCGGTTTTGGTCACGATCACGATGTCGGCGGAATGGAACATGGGTGGATATTTCAGCGGCTTGTCCTCGCCTTCGGTCACGGAATGCAGCACCACGCGCACGGCTTCGCCGAGGTCGAATGACGCGGGGCAGACGAGGTTCCCGACATTTTCAATGATGAGCAGGTCCAGCGCGCGGAGGTCGAGCTGCTTCATCGCCTCGGCCACCATGCCGGCTTCGAGATGGCAGAGCGTGCCGGTGGCGATCGGCACGACCGGCGCGCCGGTCGTGCGAAGTCGCGCGGCGTCGTTGTCCGTCGCCAGGTCGCCGACGATCACGCCGGCGCGCCGGCGCCCTTTCAATTCATTCAGCGTTTTGGTGAGCAGCGTCGTTTTGCCCGCGCCCGGCGAGGAAACGACGTTCAATGCGAGCAGCCCCAGGGCGCGGAATGCGCAGCGGTTTTGTTCCGCCGCGCGGTCGTTGGCGTTCAGGATGCCGGTGTTCAAATTCAAAATCTGGTGCGCGTGCGCATGGCCGTGCTGGCCGTGGGTCTCGGTATGCCCATCTTCGTGCGCGTGGGTGACCACGGTGCCATCCGCGAGCGTGTGCGTGTGTGAGCCAACCAGCCGTTCCCCTACTTTGTAGGGGCCGGGTTTTGAGCAGCCGCATTCCTGACACATAAGACAATTATTGGTTACGAAATTTCCAGCGAGGCCAGTTCCATTTCCTTGCCGTGCCGCAACTGGCCGCTGGGCTGTTGGCAGCGCGGACATTCGTATTGCAGATCCGCCGCCGCAAACTCCGCCGCACAGTCCGGGCACCAGCCGACGGCGGGCACCAGCTCAATTTCAAATTCTGCGCCGGCCGCGAGCGTCTTGTCCCGCAAACCTTCAAATGCAAACCGCAATGCCTCCGGCACCACGCCGGACAGCGCCCCCACGCGCACCCGCAGCCGGTGAATCTGCGTCCCGCCGGCCGCGCGGGTTTTTTCTTCCGCCGTTTCGAGCGCGGACTGCATGATGCTGAACTCGTGCATGATTAGAAATAGCCGCGCCTGTGACGGTGTTCCATTAATATCATTGCGCGCCCCCGGCAAAAGTCAAGGTTGGTCATTCCGGGCGACTCCGGTTTTCCTGTTTGATCCGGCTCTTGGTCTACCCGGGAATGGGATTAAGTTGGGGCCGCTGTAAAATGCCGGGGTTTCGCGCCGTGTCAAATTGCCTTGTCAGGTGGTCGTCGCGGCATGAAAATCGTGCATCCCAGAAACCTTTTCAATTTGCCGCTGTTAATATCACCGGAAAAACCATGACACCCGCCAACCTTGAAGCCGCGCGGCAGACTTACCGCAACATCGCCGCCAACATCGCCATCATCATGCGCGGCCAGTCGGACGCCACCCGCCATCTGCTCGCGGCCCTCGCCGCCGGCGGACATGTGTTGCTTGAGGATTTTCCCGGCACCGGCAAAACCACCCTGGCCAAGGCGCTGGCGCGCTCGATTGACGCGCAGTTCAAGCGCATCCAGTTCACGCCGGATCTGCTGCCGTCGGACATCCTCGGCGTGTCGGTGTTCAGCCAGCGTGACCAGCAGTTTCATTTTCACGAAGGCCCGGTTTTCACCAATATTCTGCTTGCCGATGAAATCAACCGCGCTTCGCCCCGCACCCAGTCCGCGCTGCTCGAGGCGATGGGCGAGGCGCAGGTGAGCGTCGAGGGCGAGCGCCGGGATTTGTCGGAATTGTTTTTTGTCATCGCCACGCAGAATCCGGTGGAATTTCGCGGAACCTATCCGCTGCCCGAGGCGCAGATGGACCGGTTCGCCATGCAATTCACGCTCGGCTACGTGCCGGCCGCCGAGGAGGTCGCCATCCTCACCGCGCAGGAACACAATCATCCGCTCAACGAATTGAAACCCTGCGCGACGCTGGCCGACGTGCTGGCGCTGAAGCGGGCTGTCGAGGCCGTCCGCATCAGCGAGGAATTGAAACGCTACGTTGTCGATCTCGTGGCCGCCACCCGCACGGCCGGCGGGGTGCAGCTGGGCGCCAGCCCGCGCGCGTCCATCGCGCTGATGAAGACCTCGCAGGCCGAGGCGCTGTTCGAGGGCGCGGATTTTGTGACGCCGGAACAGATTCAAAAGCTCGCCGTGCCGGTCATCGCCCACCGGCTGGTGCTGGAGCCGTCGGCGCGTTTTTCCGGGCTGACGGCGCGCAGCGTGGTCGGGGACATTTTGAAAAAACTGCCCGTGCCGGCATGATCAGAAAAAGCCGAAGCCGCCTGCAGCCGGCAGAAACCAATTGGGGGACCGTGCGCGATCCCGGTTTTTTACAAACAACATGATAAACTCCCGGCCCAAGGATTTGTGAAGGCGATCTACCAGCTGATTTACTGGAGCTACCGCAACAGTTCTGGTTTTTGGCGCTGGGCGCAGCGGCGGTTCACGCCGGCGGGGCGGTGCATGGCGGGCGGACTTTTGGTGGCCGGCGCGGTGGGCGCGGACATCGAGTACACCGTCACCTACCAATCCTTCATGCTGCTGCTGGCGTGCTTGCTGCTGGCCGTCGCGGGCAGTTTTTTCTTCCGTGCGCGCTTTTCCGCGACCCGCCGGCTGCCGCGCTGCGGCACCGTCGGGCAGCCGCTGCCCTATCAGGTGTGCGTGAAAAATCTGACGGCGGAAACGCAGGCCGGGCTGACGCTGCTGGAAGACCTTGCCGACCCGCGCCCGTCGTTTGCGGAATGGCTGGCGTTCAAGCGGGCGGAGGCCCGGCATGTCCGGGCCTTTCGCGTGTCGCCGCAGCGCCGGAGCAATCCCTTTCGCCTGGTCAATTTGCGGGAGGTGGAAGTGCCGGCGCTGCGGCCGGGCGATGAAATCGAGGTGCGCGGGGAGCTGCTGCCGCTGCGGCGGGGGATTTTGCAGTTCACCGGCGTGACGCTGGCCCGGCCGGATCCGCTGGGGCTGTTCCGCTCGTTTTGCCGGGTGGCTGCGCCGCAAAAAGTCCTGATCCTGCCGAAACGCCATCCGGTCCCCCCCATCGCGCTGCCCGGCGTGATGAAATATCAGGAAGGCGGGGTGGCGCTCGCTGCGAACGTCGGGAGCAGCGAGGAGTTCGTGTCGCTGCGCGAATATCGGCACGGCGACCCGCTGCGGCACATCCACTGGCGGAGCTGGGCCAAGACCGGGAAGCCCATCGTGAAGGAGTTTGAGGATGAATTCTTCGTGCGGCACGCGCTGGTGCTCGACACGTTCACGGACGAGCCGCGCAGCGAGGTGTTCGAGGAGGCGGTTTCCGTGGCGGCGTCGTTCGCCTGCACGGTGCTGTCGCAGGAATCGCTGCTCGACCTGCTGTTTGTCGGCAACCGGTCCTACTGCTTCACCGCCGGCCGCGGGCTGGCCCGGGCGGACCAGATGCTGGAAATTCTCGCCTCGGTGCGTGCGTGCGGCGACCAGCCTTTCAGCACGCTGGAGCAGTTGGTGCTCGGCCATCTTTCCGTCGTCAGCGGCTGCATCTGTGTGCTGCAGCGCTGGGACGACGCGCGGAAAAAATTCGTGGAGAAACTCAAGGCGCTGAACGTGCCGCTCCTGCTCCTGCTCGTGGTGGGTCCGGGCGGGGGGATTTCCGGCGCCGGCGGGCCGCTGCTGGACGGGTCGGGAACCCTGCGCGTGCTGGAGGTCGGGAAAATCGAAGCGGGCCTGGCGAAATTGACATGAGGACGAGACCTGCAACCGCCGGCCGGCAACGCCCAACCTTGAAGGAACGGGCGGTGCCGGGTGTTTCCATCCATGTTCCGATGCGTTCCCCCCGATGAAAACGCCGCCTTTCCTTCTCCTCGCCGCGCTCCTGTTCTGGGGCTGGGAGTCGGGCCTGCTCGCCGTCGGCGCGCTGCTGGGCGTGGTGCTGGAAAGTTCGCGGATCATCCGGGCGCGCTGGGAGGTGGCCGACCAGGATTTTCGCCGCCTCTGGACCTTTTGCGTGCTGCTGGCGCTGGCGCTGGTGCTTTACGTCTTCGCCACCAACCAGGCAGGCGGCGGTTTCAGCGGCATGGTTCAGGGGCCGGGGGCCGTGCGCAATGCCGCCGCTTCCTCCGTCAACTCGGCCACCTCGTTTTTCCGCTGGCTGCCGATGACGCTGTTTCTGTTCATCGCGGCGCAGGTGTTTAGCGAGCGGGGGGCCGTCCCGCTGGCGGCGCTGTCCACCACTTCGCTCATCGTTCGCTGGCGGCGGGCGCGCGGCGACGGGCTGGACGAACGGTATGTGGACGTCTCGTATGCGTATTTCATCGTGTGCCTGTTTGCGGCCGGCATCCACCCCAACACAGGAACCTACAGCTATTTCTGGGGGCAATGCGTACTGGTTGCCTGGGTGCTGTGGTCGCTGCGTTCGCGGCGCTTCGGGTTGGCCGCCTGGCTTGGCATGCTGGTGGCGGTGGTTGCCATCGGCTTTGCCGGCCAGTACGGCATCAATCAGGCGGAGCGCTTCATCGGCAGCTTTAACGCGCAATGGATGGCGCGTTTTTTCCGGCAGCAGACGGATGCCAGGCAAAGCCTGACCTCTATGGGGCAGATCGGGGAATTGAAGCTGTCGCCGCGGATCGTCATCCGGCTGGAACCCAGATCCGCCGGGCCGGTGCCGGCCTATCTGCGCGAGGCCAGCTATCGCAATTATCAGCCGCAAAAATCCACGTGGTATGCGGGCGGGTCGCGGGGTGATTTCTCCGACGTGAGCAGTGAACGTGAGACGACGTGGGTTTTGTTGCCCCGAAAAACCAACGCCGCTGCCGTCAGCATTGCTTGTTACCTCAACGGCTGGGCGCAGGATCTGGGCGCGCCCGAAGGATTGCTGCCGCTGCCGTCCGGTTGCGGCCGCTTGGAAAACCTCCCGCTCTTCATCCTCCGGACGAACCTGACCGGAGCTGTGCTGGGCATCGGGCCGGGTTTGGTGATCTTTGACGCGCACTACGGCCCCGGCGCGACCATTGACGCCCCGCCGGACACCGGCACCACCAACCGGTTTGATCTGATGGTGCCGACGAATGAAGTCCCCGCGCTGGACCGGGTGATTTCGGAGATGAACCTTTCCACCACGAACGAAATCCGCCTGCGCCAGGCCATGGAAAAGTTTTTTGCCGACAAGTTCACCTACAGCACCTGGCAGGGTGCGGACAAGCGGGCCACCGTGAACGCCACGCCGCTGACGCGCTTTCTCCTGGCCAGCCGCAGCGGCCACTGCGAATACTTCGCCACCGCCACCGTCCTCCTGCTGCGGCAGTTCGGTATCCCGGCGCGTTACGCCGTCGGCTATTACGTCCACGAAACCTCCGGCAGCGGCTACGTCGTGCGCGAACGCGATGCCCATGCCTGGTGCCTCGTGTGGAACCGCGCTGCCGGCAATTGGGAGGATTTCGACACCACGCCGCCGTCGTGGGTGGCGACGGAAGGCGCCCGCGCTTCCGTGTTGCAATGGCTTTCGGATCTCCGGTCGTGGATTGGTTTTCAGGTCGCCAAATTCCGCTGGGGCCAGACAAATCTGCGCCAATACATCCTGTGGTCGCTCATTCCGGCGCTGGCCGTTCTGCTCTATAGTGTTGTGTTTCGCCGCCGGAAAAAGCGGGCCGCGCCGGGGAGCGGCGGTGGCCCGGCGGTGGACGATGCCCGGCCGGGGCGCGACTCGGAATTTTACCGGCTGGAATCGCGGCTGTCCGGGCGCGGCCTGCCCCGCGCGTCGGGCGAACCGTTGGCCGGCTGGCTGGAGCGGGCGCTGGCGGAACCCGCGCTGGCGGATTTGCGCGAACCGCTCCGCGAAGTGCTGCGCCTTCACTACCGCCACCGCTTCGACCCGGAAGGCTTGAATGCCGCCGATCGGCAGGCGCTGGCCCGGCAGGCGCTGGCGTGTCTGCAAACGCTCTCCCGGAAGTAAGATTCTCCGCGTTGCCCCGGCCGCTGGATTCCAGCCGGCTATCCCCAGAACTGGCGATGGTGAAAATCCGGAGACGGGCTATATTTTCAACATGCCCAATGCCCAATTTATAAAATTCATATCGCAATTTGCTGATCAAACCCCTGTCCGAATTATGAAAACATATCAATCAGTTGTGAAATCAATCACCTTGTGCGCCGGCCTGCTGCTGCTGGCGGGCGCGCTGAATGTCCAGGCGGTTACCTATACCAAAGACAACAACACGACCCGCATTGACTCGGGCAGTTCCTGGGTTGGACTCACCGCCCCGACCAGTGCTGACGTTGGCTTGTTTGACAGCACGATTACCGGTCCGATTACCACCGCCAACATCAGTGCCAACTACCAGCCCGGCGGTTTCCAAGTTCTCAATCCCGGCGGTTTGGTGACCATTGGCGTCGTTGGCTCGGGCAGCACGACGCTGACGATCAATGGCGGTGCGGGCATTACCTACTTGATTGACATGTCGGCGGCGACGACAAATTTCACCGTTGGCACGGGTGTGGGTTTCGGCACGATGCGCATCGCTTCCGCGGCCAATTTCAGCCAGACCAGCGGCGGCCTCATTGTCGCCGCTAACCAGACCCTGACCATCAACTCGGTCTTCTCCAACCAGGGCAATAACAAGACCGTGCCCCTGGTGGGACCCGGCAACATCGTCCTCAACGGCGTCGCCGGCGGCGGCACCGCCTTCGGCTTCAGCATCCGCAGCAACGCCGTCGTCACCATGAACAACGCCAATTCCTGGGGCGGCACCAGCTCCAAGGAAATCATCGCTGGCACCCTGAACCTCGGCAACGACGGCGCGCTCAGCGCCGTGACCCTGACCATGGGCGGCACCAGCTCCACCAACCCGATCCTGACCGCGGTGGGCGGCACGCGCACGATCGCCAACGGCATCATCTTGGCGGCCGTCACCTCCGGCAACGCCGTCATCGCCGGTGCCAGCCCCCTGACGGTCAACGGTTCGCTGGCCGTCTCCGGCGGCAACCGCACCCTCACCGTCAGCAATACCGCGCTGACCACCTTCGGCGGGCCGGTGAGCCTTTCCGAAGGCGGCACCACCCGCACCCTGACCCTCAACGGCCCCGGCAACGTCACGATTTTGGGACCCATCACCAACGGCGTCACGGCCACATCCGGCAACCTCACCTACAGCGGCACGGGCACGCTGGCGCTGGGCGGCACCAACACCTACAAGGGCACCACGCTGGTCAGCTCCGGCGAACTGGCCGGCATCACCGGCGGCTCGCTGTCCAACACGGCGGCGATCATCGTGGCCGCCGGGGCGACGAACGGCGTGCAACTGGCGACGGCGGGCGGGCAGTTTGTGTGTACCAATCTGGTGGCCACCAACGCCAGCTACATGGATTTCAATTTCAACGGTTTTGCGCCGAGCACCACCACCGCGCCTTTGCTGGTGCTGGGCAATCTGGCCACGACCAACATCGTCAGCATTCTCGTCCGCAACGGCGCCTTTGGGGTGGGTACCTATCCGCTGGTCACCTGCACCGGCACGCTGACGGGGACGGTGACCAACGTGCCGACGGGTCTGTTGCCAAACCGCGCCACTGGATATATCAGCAACGACCTCGTCACCACCAAGACGATTTATCTGGTGGTGACCAATGCCTCCGCCGAGCCGTTGACTTGGGCGGTGGGCGACAGCACTTGGGACACTTCGACCGCCAACTGGTTTGATAAATTTGGCAATGCCGCGACCTACGCGGACCCGGCCTTTGATCAGGTGGTCTTTGACGACACGGCCAGCGGTGCTTCGCCAATAACGGTGACCTTGAGCAGCTTGGTGACGCCGGTCAGCGTGACGGCGAACCTCACCAACAAGAGCTACACCATTTCCGGCGCGGGCGGCAGCATCGCCGGCAGTGCCAGCTTGGTGAAAAATGGCGCGGGCATCCTGACCTTGAACACCGCCAATGGTTACGCGGGCGGCACACTTATCGCTGGCGGCACGATTGCTTTGAACAGCCTGACCTCCGGCGCCACCGGCTGCGGGGTTGGTACCGGCACGGTGACTCTGACCAACGGCGGTGCGCTGGCGCTTTGGTCCTCCAGCGCCGGTGACCCTGGCACAGTCAACGGGGCTACGTTTACTAACGCCATCGTGGTTCCCAGCGGCCAGTCCGGGACGGTTTCCAACGCCTGGCGCGGCACTTTCAGCAGCACGGTCACCGGCGGCGGCACCCTGAATTTCAACGTCAACGGCACACGTGGTGAGGTCACTGGCAATAATTGGTCTGGCTACACCGGCCAGATCAATGTCACGCCGCGCGGCTCGGCGGATTTCCGGATCAACAATACCGGCGGCACCGTCAGCTTTGGCACTGCGGCCTTGAACCTAGGCTCTAGTGTCATTATGTATGAGGTGGGGAATTACAGCACCAACGGACAGACTATCACCATTGGCGAAGTCTCTGGTGCAGGCACGATGTCGGGCGGTACTTCAACTGCCTTCACCCGCGTGCTGACGTATTTGGTGGGCGGGCGCAACACCAGTGCGACCTTTTCCGGTGTCATCCAGGATAATGCGCGGCAAACTGCCGTGATCAAGCAAGGCACCGGGGTATGGGCTTTGGCGGGTGCCAGCACCTACACCGGTTCGACGCTGGTGAGCAACGGCGTGTTGGAAGTGGATGGTGCGCTCGGTTCCACCGCGGTGACCAATTATGCCGGCGCGACGCTGGCTGGCACCGGCACGCTTGCCGGTGTGGTGGATCTGGAAGCCGGTAGCACGCTGGCTCCAGGCATCGCTGGCGTCGGCAATTACGGCACATTCACATGCAGTGGCGGCTTGTTCGTCAATAATAATTCCACCAACGTTTTTGATGTCAGCACCAATGGCTGCGACATGATTGTGGCCGCCAGCGGATTGTATCTGTCCGGCAGTGACATCGTTAAATTGAACATCACCGGTCCGCTGACCAATGGTATTTACCCGCTGTTCGAGTATAGCTCCATTGGCACCGGTTCCGTGGCCAATCTGGCGCTCAGCCCGGCCAACTTTGGCACCCAGACGCTGTCGCTGGTGGATGACAGCGCCGGGAATATTGTGCTGGTGGTCGCGTCCGCGGGCGCCGCCAGCCTGACTTGGGATAACAACTCCGGGAATGGTTATTGGGATGTGAGCACCTCGGCCAACTGGACCAACAGTGTTTCCCATGCCGTGGAAAACTATCTGGATGGCGATAGTGTCACGTTTGACCTTACCGGCGCTGCCAGTCCCGCGGTGGATGTCCGTTCGTCGGTCGCCCCGAAGGGCGTCGTGGTGAACAGTTCGTCGGATTATACCTTTGCCAACAACAATGGTCTGGGGCAAATCTCCGGTGTCTTGACCAACGGCTTTGTCAAGAATGGCGCGGGCGCGCTGACCATCCTGACCAAGAACAATTACACCGGCCCGACGCTCCTCAACGGCGGCGGCGTGGTGACGGTTGGTGATGGCAACACGCTTGGCACGTCCATCAGTTCCGGCCCGGTCACCAACAATACGCTCCTCGTCTTCAATCAGCCGGACAACGCTGTCATCGCCGGCGATCTGACCGGCGTCGGCAGCCTCGTCAAATCGGGCGCCGGCACGCTGACCATTCAGGGCAATACCACCTTGACCGGCACGAACCTGATTGACACCGGCACGCTGCAGTTGGGCATCGGCGGCGCGACGGCGATTCCCACCAACAAATTTGTGCTGGCCAATCACGGCCTGTTGGCCATCAAGCGCTCCGGTAGCTATACCGTGACCAACCCCATCACCGGTCTGGGCGGCGTGAACTTGGGCGGCGCTGCCACAACTATCTTTGGTGGCGCGCACACCTACCTCGACAACACCTATATCAGCGGCGGCTTGGTCCAGTTGTCAGCGGCCAATGTGATTCCCAGCGCGGCCATCGTGCCGGGCTCCACCGGCTGGCTGATTTTGGATGGCGGCGCCACGGCTGGCACGCTGGACATCAACGGCTTTGACCTGACGGTGAACGCGCTGTCGGGCTTGACCGGTGCGGCGGTGGGCGTGATTACCAACACGTCCGGCAGCACCACCACCAACATCCTGACCATCAACTCGACGGCTGATAGTGGCTTTGCCGGCAAGATCCAGGAAAATGGCGCCGGTGCCAAAATCGCCCTCGTCATGAGCGGTGCCAACACCCAGACCTTGAGCGTTGCCAATTCCTACAGTGGTGGCACCACGATTGTCGGCCCGGGCACGCTGATGATCGGTTCCGCGGGCAGTCTTGGCACGGGGATGATCACTTTGACCAACGGTGGCACGTTGGGCGCCTCCGTCAACAATCTGCAATTGCAGGGCGACAATCTGACGGTGCCGGCGGCGAACACGGGCACGATCAATATGACGGCGCAGGTGCGCTTGCCCGCCCTCTACGGTCCCGGCACCCTCAATCTCAATGTGAACAATAGTCACATTGTGGACAGCGGCCATCTCGGCGACAGCTTCTCCGCCTGCGTCAACTTCACCGGCATCGTGAACATCTACGGTCAGGTGACCCTTGCGGAAATGGATTGCGCTTTCAACGGCGGCTCCTTTGACGGGCATTTGGAAAACGCCACGGTCAATCTCTTTGCGGGCGCCGGTGGCGGTGTCAGCCTGGTGGGTGTCAATGGTTCCACTGGCAACACCGGCCAGTTTGGCGCGTTGAACGTGGATGCCTCCTCTTCACTCGGTGGCGCCGCCTATGCCGGCACGATGACCTATCAGATTGGCGCCTTGAACACCGACAGTGTGATCAACGGAAACATCGTCAACAACGTGAACACCGGAGGTCGTAGCGTCATCATCAAGGTCGGCACCGGCAAGCTGTTCCTCAATGGCAGCGACACTTACACCGGCAACACCACCGTCAACGCCGGCAGCATCATTGTGGGAACCAGCTCGTTCATGGCCAACAGCCCGGTCATCACGGTTTCCACCAATGCCGTGTTGGATGTTTCAGCCGTTGGCACGACCTATTTTGGTAACACCGTGCCGCAGACCCTGGCCGGCAGCGGGGTCGTCACGGGCGTGGTGGCCGCGGTTAATGCCGCCATCAATCCGGGCGGCAGCGGCACGGTTGGCACACTGTCTTTCTCGAACAGCCTGGCTCTCATCGGCGGTGTCACTAACAATTTCGACCTGCCCGTCAGTGGTCCCAACGACCAGCTCGCGGTGGCGGGCGCGCTGGACATCAGCGGCAGTGGCAATCAATTCAATATCAATGCGCTGAACAGCACGATTTTGCCCGGCACCTATACGCTGGCCACGTTCAGCGGCCCGCTCTTGAGCAGCGGCGGCCCGGTGGATGCGGGTGCCATCACCAATTATGTCGCGCTCGGTGGCGCGATTGCCGCCCAGACGCGTTTCATTACCTTGAGCAATTCCGCCAACGCCATCGTTCTGGTGGTGGGTTCCGGCAGCCCGCTCGTTTGGGCGGGTGACGGCTCGGCCAACAAGTGGGACCTCACGAACAGCCCCGATTGGTCCGGCCCGTCGGCGTTCTATCAGAACGACGGTGTCACCTTCAATGATACGTCCAGTAACCCGACGGTTAATCTTACCGGCACGCTGGCGCCCGCTTCCATCACGGTTGCCTCCAGCAGCAATTACGTCTTTGCCAGCACCGGCAAACTGACCGCCGGTACCGGCATTGCCAAGAGCGGCACCGGCACGTTGACGATTGCCAACAGCGGCGGCAATGATTACAACGGTCAGGTGGCCGTCAGTGGCGGCATTCTGAAGGCTGGCGTGGCCACGGCGCTCGGCTCCACCAACGGCTCGACGGTCATTTCCGGCACCGGCGCATTGGATGTGGGTGGTTTTAATCTTGGTGCGGAACCGGTTACGGTTTCTGGCGCCGGCACCGGCAATGGTGCCATCCTCAACAGCGGTGCGGCGGCGCTCAACGCCCTGCAGTTTGTCACCCTCGCGGCCGACACCACGTTTGGCGGCACGAACCGCTGGGACATCCGCACGAATGCCCTCGGTGCCTACCTGCAAGGCAACGGCCACAATCTTACCAAGGTCAGCGCCAACGACATTTATCTGGTGAACGTCGGCAATGCCAACCTGGGCGATGTGCAGATTCAACAGGGTCGCATCGGTGTTCAAAACAACACGGCATTGGGTGGCGGCGGCACCTTGACGTTGTTTGCCGGCGCCGGCTTGGATTTGTGGGACACCACGGTGACGAACACCCGGGCCGTTTCCCTGACCAACGCCACCATGTCCAGCAGCAGCAGCGCCAATGTCTATGGCGGTCCCATTACCTTGACCGGTATGGGCACTTTCACCGCCGCCACGCCGCTCCAGTTGAACAGCCCGCTCGGCGGCGCGGGCGGCTTGCTGAAGAATGGTGTCAGCACGTTGACCCTTGCGGGAACCAACAACTATTCCGGCGTCACCACGATCAGCAATGGTGTTCTGGCTCTCGTGGGCACGGCTTCCATCAGCAACAGCACGGCCATCGATGTCACGGCCGGCGCCCTGCTGGATGTCTCCGGTCTGGCCGGTGGATTGTTCACCCTGCATTCGGGACAGACCCTCCAGGGCATCGGCACCGTCAACGGCAGCGTGACGGCTCCGGCTGGCTCGACTGTTTCGCCGGGCGAAGGGGCCATCGGCACGCTGACCGTTACGAACACGATTTCGCTGGCGGGCAATACCGTCATGGAAATCAACCGCAGCGGCGCACCGACCTGTGACCTGATTGTGGCGACCAACATCCAGTATGGCGGCACGCTGACCGTGAACAACCTCGGCGGGGCGCCGCAGTTGTTTGACTCCTTCAAGCTGTTCAAAGGCGCCTACAGCGGCGCGTTTGTGAGCAGCAACCTGCCCGCGCTGGGCACGGGCCTGGTCTGGACCAACACGCTGGCCGTGAACGGCAGTATCGCCGTGGTGGCCGGCCCGACGACGAATCCCAACGCCACGAATATCACGGCGGTGGTGACGGGCACCACGCTATCGCTCACCTGGCCGGGTGATCATCTGGGTTGGACGCTGCTGACCAATTCTTTGGATCTGGCCAATCCCACGGACTGGCATCCCTATCCGGGCTCTGCATCCGTCACCAACGTGGACATCACGATTAATCCGGGCCAGCCGAACGTGTACTTCCGCATGGCCTATCCGTATCCGTAAGCCGCCGGCGGCACCGTCCCACGTCCGGTTTTGCCGGGCGTGGGACGTTTTTTTTGGAAAGTGAGCAACCAATGAACTTGGAAAATAAACTTCGCGGGGCCGCCGCTGTCTGCCGGCGGGGAATTCACTTCAATGCGTTCGGTCTGGTCTGGTTGCTGGCCGGTGCTCTCTGGCTGGCTGGTGTCGGAAATTCTCCCGCCGCCGCTTTGATCTGGCACGGCGTGAACTATGCCAATAATTACTGGGACACCAACGGATCAGACCAGAATTGGCAAAGCGGGATCACGCCGAATTTCCCCTTCAATAATGGCGACAGTGTCACCTTCAATAATAATGGTTTCCCTTCCACCAACGTGAATGTTGTCGGCTTCGTGCAGCCGGCCACAATCACCGTGGATACTTCCGTCGTCAGCTATGCCTTCACCAACGCCACCGGTTCCATTATCGGCCCCGGTGGCCTGCTGGTGTTCGGTCTCGGCAAGCTGACTCTGGCTACGACGAACGCTTACAGCGGCGGCACGACCGTGAGTAACGCCCTGCTTCAGCTCAACTCGTCCACCGCCGCCGGCAGCGGCCCCATCACCAACAGCGGCGGCACGGTGTATGTCAACTACGGCGTTCTTGCGAACAGCCTGACCTGCTTTGGCACGGCCACGGTTACCAACACCGGCCACACCGGCGGCATCGGGATGTTGAATGGCAGCGGCACGCTGGCCATCAATTCGCCCGGCCAGGTGTTTGATTTGACCGGCGACATGACCAGCTACGGCGGCACGCTGATTTTCAACAGTGGAACTTTTGTGCGTTTCAACGGGAGCTGGGGCGGAACGAATGCCGGATTTGATCTGGGTTCGGGAAACCTGGCCCTCAACAAGCGCACCACCAGCGCCGGAACCGTCGCGCTGGGCGCATTGGCGGGCGGACCCAACACGTCGTTGTCGGGTGCCTCCGGCAGCGGCAACACCACCGCGACCGTCTATTCCATCGGTGGCAAAAACAGCAGCACCGTCTTTTCCGGCACCGTCGCCAACGGTGCTGGCACCACAGGCATTACCAAGGTTGGCAACGGCACGCTGACCCTGGCGGGCACCAATGCTTACACCGGCAGCACCACCGTCAGCAGCGGTGTGCTGGCGGTCACTGGTCAGGCCTGGCCGGCCGGCAGTGCGACCATTGTTGTCGCCACGAACGGTGTGCTGGATGTTTCCGGTCTGGCCGGCGGGTTGGTGACGCTCTCCTCCAGCCAGACCTTGAAGGGTGGCGGCACCATTCGCGGCAGTGTCAACGCGCCCGCCAACTCCGTCATTCTGCCCGGCGACGGCGTCGGTGTTCTCACGGTGACCAATGCGATCACCTTGGGCGGGACCGTGCTGATGGAGTTGAATAACAGTCTCGTCACCGCCACCAACGACCGCATCGTGGCGGCGGCCATCAGCTACGGCGGAACTCTCACCGTCACCAACGTCGGCCCCGCGCTCGCCGTGGGGCAATCCTTCCAGTTATTCAGTGGCCCGCGCAACGGCGCGTTTGCCGCCGTGAATCTGCCGACCAATGGGGCCAACAGTCTGGCCTACACTTGGACGAATAAATTATCCGTGGATGGCAGCATTCAGGTGCTCACCGTCACCGGCGGCGTGAACACCAATCCGCCGCCGATCATCACGAGCCTCAATGGCACGACTTTGACGTTGAGCTGGCCGACGAACTCGGGTTGGACCTTGCAGATGCAGACCAACCGCCTGTCCACCGGCATCGGCACCAACTGGGTGGACTATGTGCCCGGCACCACCGGTATCACCACCACCAACCTCACGGTTGACCCGGCCAAGCCCGCGGTGTTTTTCCGTCTGAAATATTGATCTGACCTGGCGCGCAGTCTGGCCTTCAGCCGCGCCAATGGATTCCCTTGTAGCCCGGTCTGTTTATTAATCGGCCGGGCTTTTTGATTCTGGGCCGGCGCGGCCGGTGGCTGTTTTAACCCGCCATCTGGGCGGTTGTTGGTCGGCATCGCCATAACTGGCGATACCAATTAAATCATGCAGGTGTATGCTGTTTCAACCAACACAAATGTTTGAACCGACAGCTGGTTGGCCTTTTATGAGAACAGATATTTTGACCCGCAATGAAAAAGTAATGACAGTCCGCCGCGCGCCCGGCGGATTCACCCTGATTGAACTCCTGGTGGTCATCGCCATCATCGCCATTCTCGCCGCGATGCTGCTGCCGGCGCTCGCCTCCGCCAAGGACAAGGCCAAGCGGGCGCAATGCGTAAGTAACCTGCGCCAGCTTGGCTTGGGTTACATCATGTATGCCGGGGATAATTCGGAGAAGTTTCCTGTGACGCAGGCGGGGAGCAACCCCGTCAACGAGATCAATGGTGGTTATTACACCCGTTGGCTCACCTATGTGAGCGCGGCTACCGCCCAGGTGAAATTGACGCCTGATTATCTGACTACCTGGACTGATTTTGGGGTGCTTTATCCGAACAAGCTTGCGGGCGACGGGGGGGTTTTCTATTGCCCGGCCCTGAACGACAAGGGTTCCCCCCTGGGCAGCGCATATTACTCTCCCATGCTTTCAACTTCGAGCGGAGCCGGGGACTATAATAATTGCCGTGGCAGTTACATCTGCAATCCGCATGTGGTTAATGCGGCCGCCGGGGGCGCTGCGGGGAATCAGCGCAAATACACCAAATCCAGCCGTGTGAACGGCCGTGTGGTGTTTGGCATGGATTTCATTGACCCGAGCCAGTTTGACACGGCTGGAACTGTGTTGGTTAACGGAATCAATTTTGCCCATAGCCGATCCAAGGGATGGAATGTCCTGTTTAGTGATGGCAGTGTGACTTTCAAAAATGATCATGCCGCAGCCACGGCCGCCTATCTTGCTGGCGGATTTCCGGCCGGGAGTGGTTATGATATTAAAGGCATCAATGACCTGGCGACTTCGTTTGAGCAATAACGAATGGGGTCTTAAAGCCCGGCCCGCTTCGTGCGCGCCGGGTTTTTTACTGTCCGGCGTCGGCCAGCCCGACGATAATCCCGCCATGCCTTCCGTTGCCAAATCGCTCTTTCTGATTGCAGGTATTCTGCTTGCCGGCTGTGGCGCTGCGTCGGCTGATGGTTTTCCCGTCCGGATCACCGTTCATGCCGATGAGCCCCGCGGCGCGCTCAAGCCCATCTGGCGCTACTTCGGCTATGACGAGGCGAACTACACTTATATGCAGGACGGCCGGAAGTTGCTCACGGAGATTTCACAGCTCGACGGCGCGCCGGCCTTCATCCGCTGCCATCATCTGCTCACCAGCGGCGACGGGGCGCCCGCGCTGAAATGGGGTTCCACCGGCATCTATCATGAGGATGCCGGTGGTAAGCCGGTTTACGACTGGACGATTGTTGACCGCATTTTCGACACCTATCTGGAACGCGGGCTGAAACCTTACGCGCAAATCGGCTTCATGCCCAGGGATCTGTCGTCGCATCCGCAGGATTACCCGCAAAATCCGCCGGCGGGTCAAAAGGTTTTTCCCGGCACCGGCTTCAGCTATCCGCCCAGGGACTATGCGAAATGGGGCGAGCTGGTCTATCAATGGACGCATCACTGCGTCGAAAAATACGGCGCGGATGAAGTGGCCGGCTGGTATTGGGAGGTCTGGAATGAGCCGAACATTAATTATTGGCGCGGCACGCCCGAAGAATATTTCAAGCTCTACGATTACGCCGTGGACGCCGTGCGCCGTGCGCTGCCCCGCGCCCGCGTCGGCGGCCCGGAAACCGCCGGTGGCCCGGGCGGAAAATTTCTCGCGGAATTTCTGGCGCATTGCGCGCGCGGCACCAATTACGTCTCTGGCAAAGTTGGGTCGCCGCTGGACTTCATTTCCTTTCACGCCAAAGGCTCGCCCAGGTTCGTGGATGGCCACGTCCAGATGGGCATGGCTGGTGAACTGCGTAATGTCAGTGACGCTTTTTCCGTCATCGCCGCGTTTCCCGAATACCGGCGCACGCCCATTGTCATCGGCGAGTGCGACCCCGAAGGCTGCGCCGCGTGCCAGGGCGAGCCGAACGCCTACCGCAACGGCACGATGTATTCCAGCTATACCGCTGCCAGTTTTCCCCGCCTGGTGGATCTCGCCGACCGCTACCGCGTGAATCTCGAAGGTGCGCTGACGTGGGCGTTTGAATTTGAGCACCAGCCGCCGTTCGCTGGCTTTCGGGCCCTGGCGTCGGATGGCATTGACCTGCCGGTGCTGAATGTGTTCCGCCTCTTCGCCAGAATGCGCGGCGACTATCTGCGCGTGGAAAGCAGCCAGGGCCGCGGCGCGGTGGAAATCATCCTGCACAATGTTCGCGCGCAGCCGGACGTGTCCGCGCAGGCGAGCCTCGCCAGCAACCAGCTCGCGGTGTTGGTCTGGCATTATCACGACGATGACGTGGCCGGTCCGGCGGCGGCGGTGGGATTGAACCTTGAAGGTCTGCCGGTCACCCAGGGCAAGCTGCGCTGCGAACTCTTTCGCGTGGATGAAAAGCACAGCAACGCCTTCGCCGAATGGCTGCGGATGAAAAGTCCGTCGCCATTGACGCCGGCGCAGCATCGCCGGTTGGAGCAGGCCGGTCAGTTGGCGCCGGCGGAAGTCACTTCATCGGTGAAAATTAAAAACGGCAGCGCGAAGGTGGACTTCACGCTGCCGCGTCAGGGAGTGAGTTTGTTGCTCTTTAGTTGGCGCTGAATTACGCCTCGCGATCCTTGTTTTCCAGCTTCTGCCAGATCATGCCGTAGAGGGCGATGAACACAAAACACACCAGTGGCACCGCAAAGCCCACGCGCATTGAGCTGTGGTCGGCGATGTAGCCCATCAGCGGCGGGGCGATCGCGCCGCCCACAATGGACATCACAATGAGTGAGGACGCCAGCTTGGTGTGCTCACCGAGGCCGCGGATGCCCAGCGCAAAAATGGTCGGGAACATGATGGACATGAAGAAGAACGTGCCAAAAATACCGATCAAGCCCAGTTGGCCGCCGCCCATCGCCATCGCCGTCAGCCCCAGGCACAGGATCGCGTAAGTGGTCAGCACGCGCTGAGGTTTGAACTGGCTGATGACTGCGCTGCCGCACACGCGGCCGGCCAGGAACAGCACGAAGCCGATGGCTCCCAGCCAATACGAGGCTTTTTGCTCGGACACGGTATGGTCATTTTCCACGACGTAGTTGATGAAGAAGCTGAAGATGCCGGTTTGCGCCGCGACGTAGAGAAATTGCGCCGCCACGCCGAACGTGAAATGCCAGCGCTGCCACAGGGGTTTTTTGCCTTTGCCTTCCGCTTCCGCTTTCACTTCCTCCTCCGCGTGCAGGTCCGGGACGTAGGCGAGCGCAAAGACCACGATCAATACCGCCACCACAATCCCGACGCCGAGATACGGCTTGTAAAGCCCGGCATTGGCTGCGGTGGCAGCTGCGGCAGAGGTGGTGGCGGTCACAACGGCATTGGTGGCATTGGCAACCGCCCCCGCCGTCGCGGCAACGGCATTGGTGGCTGAAGCGGCCGTGCCTGCGGCGGCACCTGCTCCTTCGCCGCCTCCGCCGAACACGAAATGGCCGCCGACAATCGGGCCGAGAATCCAGCCGATGCCGTTGAAGGATTGGGCGATGTTGATGCGTGTCGCGCCGTGTTCCGTCGCGCCCAGCACCGTGGTGTAGGGATTGGCGATGGTTTCCAGGCAGGTCATGCCCGCCGCGAGGATGAACAGGCCGGTGAGAAACGCCCAATACGTTCCGATGCTGGTGGCCGGGATAAACCAAAACGCGCCCGCCGCGATCAGCACGAGGCCGACGATGATGCCGCCCTTGTAGCCGAATTTCCGCGCGATCATGCCGGCGGGGATCGCCATGAGGAAATAGGCGATGTAATTGGCGAACTGCACGAAGCCGGACTGAAATTTGTTGATGTGCAGCGTGTTTTGGAAGTGCTTGTTGAGGATGTCAATCATCCCGTTGCAAAAGCCCCACAGGAGGAACAGCGTGGTGACCAGCGCAAAGGTGACGAAGAGGTTTTTGCCGCCAGCCGTGCGGAACAAGCCGCCGCCCGTGGCACCCGAGGAGGTGGAATTTGAGACAGGTGTGATCATTTTTTGAATGCAGAGTTTCGAGGAGTCTTGGCAATTCTTCCCGCAGGTCAAGTTTCAATTTCATTTTGGCCATCCACCAAATGACGCATGGCCGGCATCGCCAGAAATGGTTAAACTCCCCGCTTGCGCCGAAATCGCCGGCGGGTGTCTAATGACCGCATGAACTTTCCCGTCCGTCCGCTGCTCGCGCTGCTGCTCGCGCTGCCCGCGCTGAACGCCGTTTCCGTCCGCGCCGCCGATGACCCGTTCGCCTGGCCGCCCACCACCGCGCAGCAGAAGCCGTGGGCTTTCAACTGGTGGATGGGCAGCGCCGTGGATAAAACCAATCTCACTAAAGAACTCGAACGCTACGCCGCCGCCGGGTTGGGCGGCATCCACATCATCCCGATCTACGGCGCGAAAGGTTTTGAGGACAAATATATCGACTACCTTTCGCCCAAATGGATGGACATGATGGGCTGGGCCGTGAGCGAGGCGCATCGCCTCGGCATGGGCGTGGACATGACCACCGGCAGCGGCTGGTGTTTCGGCGGTCCGCAAATTACTGATGAAGATGCGAATGCCAATGTCGTCGTAAAAATAATGAAAGTAGAAAAAGACAAGCCTTGGAAAATGCCGACCGATTTGAAAGGTGTTCAAGCGTTTGTCGTTTTCTCGCCCGATGGAAAAAGTCGCGATCTCACCAGCTTGATTACGAATACCACGATTGCTTTTGATTGGTTTCAGGTTCCGGGAGATTCCATTTACATCATCTCGCAAAAACCTTCCGGCCAGAAAGTCAAACGCGCCGGTCCCGGCGGCGAAGGCTGGATGCTCAACCTGATTTATCCGCCCGCAATGGACGATTTCCTCAAGCCCTACACCACCGCCTTCGCCAATTACACCGGCCCGAAACCGCGCGCGCAGTATCACGATTCCTACGAATACAAATCCGACTGGTCACCAAGTTTCTTCACGGAGTTTGAAAAGCGTCGCGGCTACAAATTGCAGGCCGAATTGCCCGCGCTGTTCGGCACCAAAGACGAAGACCACGCCAACCGCGTGAAATGCGACTATCGCCAGACCGTTTCCGAAATCATGGCCGACTCGCTGACCAAATGGGTGAACTGGTCGCACGACCATGGCTTCCTCACGCGCGATCAGGCGCATGGTTCGCCCGGCAACTGGCTCGACCTCTACGCCACCGCCGATATTCCCGAAACTGAGATGTTTCACTCCGACCGCAATCTTTTGATCTCCAAATTCGCCTCATCCGCCGCGCACGTCACCGGCAAGCCGCTGGTCAGCTCCGAGACCGGCACCTGGCTGGAAGAACATTTCACGGAGAAATTGTCCGACGTGAAATATCTCTTCGATGACATGTTTCTCTCCGGCATCAACCACATGTTCTATCACGGCTGCTGCTATTCGCCCGACGAGGCCGGCTGGCCCGGTTGGCATTTTTACGCCTCGCTGGAGATGAACCCGCGCAATTCCATCTGGCACGACGCTCCCGCGCTCAATACCTACGCCGCACGGGTGCAATCCATTTTGCAATCTGGCCAGCCCGACAACGACATCCTGCTCTACTACAACGCCGCCGATTTCTGGATGCAGCCCGGCGACAAGCTGCTGCCGCAGCTCACCGTCCACGCCCGCGACTGGTTCGAGGGCCAGCCCATCGGCCGGACGGCGAAGGAA
Source organism: uncultured Verrucomicrobia subdivision 3 bacterium (assembly GCA_903917705.1). GTDB lineage: Bacteria > Verrucomicrobiota > Verrucomicrobiia > Limisphaerales > UBA11358 > UBA11358. The sequence goes on from CAIXBQ010000157.1 coordinate 30,787, forward strand.
TTGTGGGATGAAGGCTATGCGTTCGATTACGTTTCTGACGCGCAGTTGAAAACGGCGAAAGTCGTGGATGGAAAAATCCAGATGCCCGGTGGAGATTACAAAGTTATCGTCGTTCCGCCGTGCAAATACATTCCGCTGGAAACCTATCTGCAAATTTTCGCGCTTGCCGAAAAAGGGGCGACGGTAATTTTTGAGAAAGATTTGCCAGCGGATATTTCGGGCGAAAATAATTTGGCACAACAGCGGGCGGAATTAAAAGCCTCGAACATCAAACTTGTTGCAAACGAGAATCGCAGACTTGGAACTTCGGATTATCAAGTCGGCACCGGTCATTTTTGGACGGGGGGATTGAATGTGTTGCTCGGTTCTGAACGCGGATTTGCGCGCGAACCGATGGTTGATTCCGGGCTTTCCTTTGTCCGCCGCTCTTTCAATGGCGCCTGGCATTATTTCATCGCCAATCGCACCGGGAAAAACTTCGATGGCTGGATTTCTCTCGCCCGTCCCGCAAAGACGTTTGTCGTTCTCGATCCAATGACAGGCAAATCTGGTGTAGCGACGACTCGGCAGAGCGCTGCAAACTCACTCGAAATTCATCTCCAACTCGCCGCCGGCGAGTCCGTCATTCTCCGCGCTTTCGCCGAAAAAAAAGTGGAAGGCCCGGCGTGGAATTATTGGCAGACCAATGGCCAGCCGGTGAAAATTGCCAACCCGTGGAACGTGAAATTCATCCTCGGCGGCCCGACGCTGCCGGCTGATTTTCAAGCCGCCCGGCTCGCCTCATGGACGACGTTCCCCGACACGAATACGCAAGCCTTCGCCGGCACCGCGAAATACGAAACCACGTTTACGGCGCCCGGTTCGCAATCCGCAATTCGCAATTCGCAATTCTTCCTGGATCTTGGCGACGTGCGTCAGAGCGCGCGGGTGCGTGTTAACGGCAGGGATTACGGCACGCTCCTCACGCCGCCGTTCCGCGTGGTCGTTGACAATCTGAAACCCACCGGCAACACGCTCGAGGTGGAGGTCACCAGTGTCGCCGCCAACCGCATCCGCGATCTGGATCGTCGCGGTGTGAAGTGGAAAACATTCCGCGACATCAATATCGTGGACATCAATTACAAACCGTTCGACGCTTCCAACTGGCCGTTGACCGACTGCGGCCTGCTCGGCCCGGTGACGCTGACGCCAGTCACGCCAAGCAAACAATGAATCTCACGCAAAGACGCAGAGACGCAAAGAGGAAAACATAATTCTTCGCGGCTTTGCGTCTTTGCGTGAGAAATGCGGGTCAATTCCCCAGCGGCTTCTCCTGGGAAGCATTCGGGCTGGCCGGCATTTCAAAGGTGGCGACCGCATCCGGCTTGGCCGGATCAAAATCGCCAAAGTCATCCACGATGGATCTGGCCAGCGGCAGCTTCGCCTGCTTGATGCCTGCCACGACGCACTTCGCCAGTTCGTAGCTGCCGTAATTGTTATGGTGCGTGCCGTCTTGGAACGCCTTGCCGATGTCGTCACCGAGCGCGCGGTAAAAAATCCGGCTCATCGCGTGCAGGTCGATCAGCGCGGCCTTTTCCTCCCTGGCCACGGCGCGTACCGTGTCGGGATAGCCGGCTAGCGTGTCTTTCTCCACGCCGGCCTTGCGCTCCATCGAAGTGACCAGCACCGGCGTGCCGCCGAGCGAACGGGTGCGGGCGACGATTTTTTTCAGGTTCGCTTGGTAGGTCGCCAGCGCGTTGGTGGCCTTGTCCTTCTGGTCGTTGTGGCCGAACTGGAGGAGGAGATAATCGCCCGCCTTCAGGGTGCTGAAAATCTTGTCGAAGCGGTGCGCGCCGAGCGAACTCTTGAGGCTCTCGCCCGATTCGGCGTAGTTGGCCACCGCCACGTCCGGCTGGAAAAAGCGCGGCAGCATTTGGCCCCAGCTGTTCCATGGCTCCCCGGGCTGGTCGCACACGGTTGAGTCGCCCGCGATGTAAACCGTCGGCACATTGGTCGGCGTGATGACGAGTGCGTGCAGGGCGGGATGACGGCCGTTGAATTCCAGCGTGAGTTTCTCGTCCCAATTCACCGTCTCCGTCTCCAGTTCGCGTTGTTTAAGTTTCACGTGTTCCTGGGCGGAGATGCGCGGCGTGTGCAGGTGGGCGATGAATGTCCGTGTCACCGGCCGGCCGGGCTGGGTCCGGATTTTCTCCAGCATCAGCCGCCGCTGTTCCGACTTCACCGTGGTCGTGGCGTCGCCGGGCTGGTCATCCAGCTGTACGGTCACGGCGTAATTTCCCTCCGGCACCCTCGCGGAAAAAAGAAACGGCTTATCGCTGGTGAGAAAATCCGTCCCGCTGGTTGCCGCGCCCGGCTCGAAACCGTAGCCGGTCTCCTTGGCGTAGAAATTCGTCGGCGCGACTTGCGTCCAACCGGGTGCCGGCGGGTGGCTCCCGAACTGGAATCGGAGCGTGGGTGTTTCCTGTGCGCCGGTGGTCAGGGCGGCGCCGAGGAGGAGGGGGAGGAATGGGGATTTCATTGATTTTGTTTTTGGGGCAGGGGACGGGTGAATTTGTCAAACGCGGTGATCGCCGGCAGCGGGTTGCCGTCATTGTCAAAAAAGCTGCGCGAAACCAGGCCGCTGTGGGCGCCGACGGCCGGTTCCCACCAGAACACTCCCTTGCCGTGTCCGTTCGGCGTGTCCAGGACCGCGCGCGTCACTTCCTCGAGAAATTCCCGCTGGCCAGCGGGCGTTTCCGGAAAGGGTTCCGCCCGTTCGCTCGTCTCCCGGCTCGGCTTCCAGTGGTATGCCGTCTCCACCACGATGATGTCCTTGCCGTATTCTCGGGCCGTGAACGCCAGGTTCTCCCGCAGCTCCATCAGCGAACCGTGCCACCACGGATAATAAGAAAACCCGATGACGTCGTAGGGGATCTGGAACCGGTTCAACGTGTCGAAAAAGTATTTCGTCTTCGCCCGGCTGCCGCCCTGGTCGATGTGGATCATGATTTTCGGGTGCGTATTGGGGTCGCTGCCGACTTCCACCCCCCTGATGCCGGCGCGGAGGTAATCGGCAAAATGATCCCAATGCTCCGGCAGTTTTCCATCCGGCCACAACATTCCGTGGGTCACCTCGTTGCCGATCTGCACCATGTCCGGCCAGGCTCCGGCGGCGCGGAACGCGGCGAGGGTGTCGCGCGTGTATTCAAAAACTTTTTCCACGCGCTGCTTGTGCGTCAAGCCGATCCAGACTTCCGGCGTCGGCTGCTTGGCGGGATCGGCCCAGGTGTTCGCGTAATGAATATCGAGCAGGAACTTGTAGCCGAGCTGTTTTGCGGCTTTCGCTTCCGCCAGCGTGTCGGCTGGGCCGTTCGGGAGGTGGTTGCCGACCGGCTCCACAAAAAGGCGGAGCCGGATCCAGTTGTAGCCGTGGTTCTTGAAGATCTGCAGGCCCGGCAGCGCGTTGGTGCCGTCCTTGAAAACGGTTCCGCGCGCCTCGGCCTGTTTCAGGAAGGACAGGTCCGCGCCGAAGGCAAAATCCGCCGCAGGCGTGGACTTTCCGGCGCCGCCGAGGAGCGTCAGCAAGGTCAGGATGGTTGCGGTGCCTTTCATCGTCGGTCACCGTCCCGCGCGTGTTTCGGCGGGCCAGACGTAGCTGGGGCGTTCCGCGCCGGCCGCCTCCGCCGCGATCGCGTCCAACACGATGCCCGGATCCACCATCCAGATTTTCAGCGTATGCAGGCCGGGTTTGTTGACCGCCAGGACGCTCGACGCGAGCGCTGCGTTGCGCAAAACATTTTCCTGCCAGCGTTTGTCGGACTCGCTCCTGGAGACGGGCAGTGAGACTATTTCTGGAGTCGCATCGTCCAGCGCGATGGCAATCCGCTGCTGCTTGCCGGCCTCGACGGAAAATGTCGGCAGCGCGCGAACGGTGAACTTCCAATCGTTGGTGCTTTGAAAGTTGATTTTGAATTCCAGGCGGGGCGATTCCGCGCGGATTTTTTCCGGTGTGATGCGGACCGCAACCGTCGTTGGGTAAATATAAACCGCCCCGCCGTTGTAGCCGAGGCCGGTGATGGGCTGCCACCGGGCGTCCCGGCCGGGAACCCAGCGCGAGGCGTGTTCCGCCTCCATCACGACGCGCCGCTCGTCCTCAACGAAATCCGCGCCAGGGGCCGGCGGCGCGCCGGCTGTCTTGAATCCGCCGCCGTCTCCGCCCTTGGTTTTGGTCGGCGGCTGCCGGGGAACACCGAGGTCCACTTGTTTGCGCGGATTGTCGGACATCATGCCGCGCCACTTGCCGCCAGCGAGCTGGCCGTTGTAATAATCCGTGAGCCGCCGGATTTCATCTGCCGCAGTTCGCGAGCCGGCGAGGCATTTTTCGTTCATCGCCACCGCCGCCTTGACCGGGTAGCCGACGAGTTCAAAATAGGCGTCGCGCGATTCCGCCGGCAGATTTTTTTCAACCTCATCGACCCGCGCGGACAAGGTTTGCCAGGCCGCCAGCCGCTGTTTCGCTTCGTCTGCAGAAAACCGAGTGTTCGTCGGAAAACCGATATGCTCCGGCTTGCGCTGGAAATTCAGCCGGTAGTATTCGGCCAGGATCGAGGTGAGTTCCGGCGCGTTCGCCGCCCCGAAATCGCGCGCGAGCGGTTGCGCCAGCAGGTCATAGGTGTTGGTCCCGTTCCACCGGTGTGGCTTCCACGCGAGCATGAGAAAATATTCCATGTCGAGTTCCGCCGGCTTCAAATCGCCGACATTGAGCATCCAGACCTTGTCCGCGCCGTAGTCGAAAGCCTTGGTCATCTCCTCGGCGATCAGCGCGGGCGGCGTGGAGCAGAGCCACAGGTAATCGCGCGGGCCGCCCCAATACGAAACATGGTAATAAACGCCGGCGCCGCCGTTCCGAGCGCGCTCCCGTGCGTCGGAAAACTGGCGGACGTAGCCGTAGTTGTCGTCCGGCCAGACGAGGGTAATGTCCTCCGGCAGCTTGGTCATCAGTCGGTAAAGCGGCAGCACTTCCTTGTAGGGGCAGAAAATTTGCGGCACGGACGCGACGTTGGGATTTACGTTCCGCGCCAGCATTTCGCGCTGGCCGGTGATGATGGTTTCGAGCCGGGCGGCTTTTTCGCGCTCCGTGCCGCCGCCGGGCATCGCGCCGTCGTGGATGCCCCGCATGCCGAGGGTGTAGAGGTTTTCGAACTTCCCGTTTTCGCGGACGCGTTGCTCCCAGTATTTGAGCACGCCGCCGGGATTCGTCATAAAATCATATTTTCCGAAGGTTTGTTCATTCCACTCGCTGATGTTGTTGCGGAGCATCTGCTCGCAATGCGACGAGCCCATCACGATGCCGTATTCATCGGCGATCTCGCGGTTGGTGGCAAAATGGTTGAACTCTGTCGTGCCGGGGTGCATCGCCGGCCAGAGATAATTCGCGCGCAGCCGCAGCAGCAGTTCGAAGATCTTCGCGTAGGTCTTCGGGCCGATGTTGCCGGTCTCCGGCTCGAACGTCCGCGCCGCCCATGGGCGCAGGCCCCAATCCTCGTCGTTCAAAAAAATGCCGCGATACTTCACCGCCGGCGGGCCTTGCTGGAAAACCTCGCCGTGCAGCGCGAGGGTTTTCGCCGGCGTCACCGGCACATCCGCCCACCAATGCCAGGGCGAAACCCCGATCATTTCCGACAGCTGATAGATGCCGAAAATCGTCCCGCGCCGGTCGCTGCCGGCGATCACCAGCGCGTGGTCCACGCCCGGCAGCGGCTGGTTCACCCGCTGCAAAACAAAACTTTCCCACTGGCCGCTGACGCCGTTGGTCGCCAGTTTTCCCTCCGCCGCCAGCCGGTCGATGATTCCGCTGTTGCCGATCGTGCCGGCGATGACGCGGATTGTTCCTGGCTCCGGATAATCCTTTATTAATGCCGGCTTTGTCCCCGTCACGCGCGCAAAGTCGTCCGCCAGGTCCCCCGCTGCGCGCCGCACTGCGCGGTCCTCGCCTGGCTCCACGAGGATGGCGCCCGCCTTGCGGTCGCCGGCCAGGATGAAATCATCCGCGCCCGGCGACCGGACAACGGTCAGGTCGGCTGCGCTTGCCGCGAGCGGCAGGCTGACGACGATGGCGAGGCAATGCGCCAATTTCATTTGCGGGTGTTGATTGAGGTGGCGCCGGCGGCCAGCCCGGCGGCGGTGGCCGAGACCTTGATTTCGCCGGTCGCCGCCGTGGCCTTCACGAACGCCACGCCCTCGCCGTGATAGGCCTGGCGCTGGCTGGCTTGGAAAGGTTCGTGGCTCGCCGGGTCGGCGCTGTCCACGGCGGCGATGATTCCGGGGCCGGAAATATTGAATGAAATCAGAGCATCCGCGCGCGGCACGGTCACGCCGTTGGCGTCCACGATCGTCGCTCGAACCACCGCCACGTCATCCCACGCCGGCGAGAGGTTTTTGGTCTCCGTGGACAAAATGATCTTCTTGGCTTCACCCGCCGTGCGCAGCTCGTCGGTGGCGGCCGCCTTGCCGCCGTTTTTGGCGACGGCTTTGAGCGAGCCGGGCGCGAATGGAACTTTCCAGATTCGGGGCGAGGCGTCGGCGTTGATTTCTTTTGCGCCGAGCGATTTGCCGTTCAGAAAAAGTTCAACCTCCTCGCAGTTGGAATACGCCTCCACCGTTTCATCGTGCGGCTTGGGGTTGCGCGAGGTCCAGTCGGCGAATTCCACCTGCGTGTGCAGCTCCTCGCCGCCGTAGCCGGGGTCGGTCGGCATCCGGTCATCCGGCGCGGTGCGGCGCATGATGCGAACCATCGGCCCGGTCCGCCACCAGCTCGCGCGCTCGAAGGACCTCGGTTTGATCTCGCCGGTGCGGTCGATCAGGCCCGATGAATGGTTGACCAGCGGCCAGCGGCGCGACTCGCCGAGATAATCCGCGCCGGTCCAGAGGAATTGGCCCGCGTGTGAAGGATTGTCGCGGAGCCACAGCCACGTCGGCCGGTCGTGGCGCTGCTCCGTGCCGATGATTTTCCGCGCCGGCTTGGCGCGCTGCGCGGCGAGCAGTTCGTCGTCGCGATAGTTCGTCCCGATCACGTCGAGCAAATCCGCGAGCCCGTTGTCGTAATCATGGCTCGTGTTCGGGCGGAATAGCGCCTGCGTCACCGGCCGCGTCGGGTCGGTGGCGTGCGCCGCGTCAACGAGGCCCTTCAAAATGCGCTTGGCCTTCTCCGCCTGCGGCGTGTCGTGGATTTCGTTGCCGACGCTGTAGATGATCACGCTGGGGTGGTTGCGGTCGCGCGAAATCGCATCCCGCTCATCCCGTTGCGACCACTCGTTGAAAACCAGGTGGTAGTCGAACGGGTTTTTGCCGACCGTCCAGCAGTCAAAGAATTCGTCCATCACGAGCAGGCCGAGCCGGTCGCATAAATCCAGGAATTCCGGCGCGGGCGGGTTGTGCGCGGTGCGGATGGCGTTCACGCCGAGCGTGCGCAGCGTTTTCAGCCGCGCTTCCCAGATGGCGAGCGGCACCGCCGCGCCGAACGCTCCGCCGTCGTGATGCAGGCAGACGCCTTTGAGCATGACTTTTTTTCCGTTCAGCACGAAGCCTTGGGTCGCGGTGAATTCCGCCGTGCGGATGCCGAAGGTGTTCGTTTGATGGTCCAGCATCCTTCCATTTGTCCGGATGTCAGTTGCCGCGCGATACAGCGCTGGCGACTCCAGGTTCCAAAGCTTCGGTTCGGCGATGTCAATTGTTTGACGGATTGTTTTCGATGTGTGGGCCGCGACCCTGTCGCTCGTCAGCATGGACGCCGCGGTTTCGCCATCGGGCGCGAGGAGGCTGGTTTTCGCAGAGGTGTCGCCAGGCAAATCCGTTTCATTGGTCAGCGTGATGTCCACCTGCACCGTGGCTTTCGTTGCCGAAACTTTCGGAGTGCTGATAAAAACTCCATTCTCCGCGATATGCTCCGGCTCCGTCGCCACCAGCCGGACATGCCGGTAAATCCCCGCGCCTGAATACCAGCGCGACGCTGGTTGCGCCGACGTGTCCGTGCGGACGGCGATGATGTTGTCGCCGCCGGAATGAAGATGGCCGGTGAGTTCGTAGGTGAAACTGACGTAGCCGTTCGGGCGATGGCCGAGGTGAAAACCGTTGATCCAGACATCGCTGTTCGCCATCACGCCGTCGAACTCGATCCGGACGCATTTGCCGGCGTCCGCCGGCGGCACGGTGAAATGTTTCCGATACCAGCCGACGCCGCTCGGCAGGAAGGCGCCCGAACCGCCGGTCCGGTTGGTTTCCGCGAACGGCCCTTCGATGCTCCAATCATGCGGCAGGGCGAGCGGTCGCCAGGTCGAATCGTTGAAATTCCCTTGCTCCGCGCCCGGCGCCTCGGCTTTGAGAAAACGCCAGTCCGCGTCAAAATTCTCCACGGAGCGCGCCGCGGCGGTGAGTGTGGTCAGGCCGGCGGCGGCGAGCAGGATGGCGCGGATGGGTTTCATGTTGGTTTGGACGGACAGCTTCCGGCAAAGGTGACGCCGGCGCAAGTCACCCAAACTGTGGATGCCGGTTGCCGCTGCGCCGCGCAGCCGCTACGATGGCGCCATGTCCGACGACTACCGGCAGCTCCTCGACGCGACGATTCAGCACCTTGAAGGCCTGAAATCGCGCGGCGCGCGCCATGTCGCCGTCGCGCCGGAAACGCTGCGCGCCCTCGCGCAGCCTCCGGCCCTCGCGCCGAAACCGGCCGCCGCCGGTTTAAAACCGCAAATTCAAACCGCCGCCGCCCCGGCCAAAACCGGGCCCGCCTTATCCCTGCCGCCCCGGAAAACCACGGCGTCCGCTCCGTCTGAAATCCCCGCCGCCCCGGTTTTTTCACCCGCCCCCCGCCTTGCGCCGGGCGAAAAGGCTGCCGCCTTTGCCGCGCTGCGCGACCGCGCGCTGGCTTGCGTCAAATGTCCGCACCTCGCGGCGTCGCGCAAAACCGTCGTGTTCGGCGTGGGCAGCCCGGACGCGCAGCTCATGTTCGTCGGCGAGGCGCCGGGCGCGGATGAGGATGAGCAGGGCGAGCCGTTCGTCGGCCGCGCCGGCCAGCTGCTCACCAAAATCATCCAGGCCACCGGCCTTTTGCGCGCGGACGTTTACATCGCCAACATTTTGAAATGCCGGCCCGACACGCCCGGCCAGGCCGCCGGCAATCGTCCGCCCACGCCGGAGGAGCGCGCCACCTGCCTCCCGTATCTGCAGGCGCAGATTGATTTGATCCAGCCCCGGGCCATCGTGGCGCTCGGCGCCACGGCGGTGGACGGGTTGCTCGGCAAGACGCTCGGCATCACCAAGCTGCGCGGCAACTGGCAGACGTATCGCGGCATTCCCTTGATGCCGACCTATCATCCGGCGTATCTCCTGCGCAACCAGGCCATGAGCGAAAAGCGCAAGGTCTGGGAGGACATCCTGAAGGTGATGGAAAAACTCGAGCTGCCGATCAGTGAGAAACAGCGGAATTTCTTTTTGAAGGCGTGAACTGACATGACCCGGTTGAGAAAAATCCTTATTGTCGTTGCCGTTCTGGCCGGCTCGGCGGTTTTGATTCCGATGGTTCATCACTATCAGCTCAAGGCCGCCGTCAGCCGCTACCGCGCCGAACTTCGGGCCCGGGGCGAGCCGACGGAACTGGCGCAGGTGCTGCCGCCGCCGGTGAACCCAGAACGCAATGGCATCGAGATATTCTTGAAAGCCGCGCCGCTGGTGGCTGGGGACAAGACCTTTCTGCGTTCCAATCCGATTCCCGCCATGAAAATGGTGGCACCGGGCAAGGCCATGGTTTGCGCCCGTCAGCCGTTAATCCGGGATCCCGGTGAGTATGGTTTTACCAATTCCTGGGTGGACGCGAAGGTAGCGGTGGATCAAAACCAGGAAGCGCTGACGTTGCTCCGGCAAATCGTCAATCGTCCGGAGCTGGATTTTCACATCCGCTACGAGCAGGGATTTTATGATGGTAATCTTTTCACCAACTTGCAGTTGGTCGCGTTGAGACAAGCCTCGTTGCATTTGAAAAGTGCCGCCGTCAATGATTTGCACCAAGGCCACACGGATTCAGCGGTTGAAAATGTCCGGGCTTCGCTGGCCCTGGCGAACGCGATGCAAAGCGAGCGGCTGGAGATCACCGAACTGGTGCGCATTGCCATCGCCTCCATCGCGCAGGGAGCCACTTGGGAGATTTTGCAGGCGACAAATTTGACCGACGCAGAGCTTTCCGTGCTGCAATCCGATTGGGCCCGGCTGGATTTTCTTAAAGGTCATCGCGATGCCTTGAACATGGAAGACATCGTCGGCGACCTTGAAGTAGCCCGGTGGCGCAGCTCAAACCGTGAAATGCACAAGCTGATTGATTTGTTCGGCAGCGTATCCAAGACGCTGGGAGTGGAGGATGACCGCGAATCAACCATGTTTCAGCGGTTGAAACTGTCCGGCCAGATTTTCCAGTGGCGTTACTGGTGGTCATATACCGACGAGCTCCGCAGCTTGAAAGGGCAGATGGCACTGCTGGAGGCAACCCGCAGCGCCGGAACCAGCGGCGCGTTTTTGCCCGCCTTCAAGCAGCAGAACGCCCGACTGGATGAACTGGGAATCGGCCAGCTGAACGATGAGTTGGACTCCGTTTTTTCAGGCAGGTTGGATTTTCATTCCATGCTTTCCGAGTCCATTCAGTTGTTGGGAAAGTCGTTTCGGAAAGTGACCGTGGCTGAATGTTCCAAACAAATGACCGTGACCGCGATCGCGCTGAAACGCTTTCAAATGCAGCACGGAAATTTCCCCGAAAAGCTTTCTGAACTGGCCCCGGAATTCCTCGCCGCGGTTCCGTCGGATGTCGTGGATGGCCAGCCTGTGCGTTACCGCCGGAATGCGGATGGCAACTATCTGCTCTATTCCATCGGTGAAAATGACCAGGATGATGGCGGCAACCCCGCCTTGGAGTCGGGCACCCAATCCTCCAGTTTCCAATGGCAAAACCCCAAGGCGCTGGACTGGGTCTGGCCGCAACCGGCATCGGCGGCGGAGATTAAATTATATTACGACGAGCAAGCCGCCAAAGCCGGCGCGTCGCCCATGCCCGGCATGCCGTCGCTGGGGATTCCGCCCGGTGCCGCTCCTGTCGTCGCGCCTTAAATTTTCCAATTTGTGGCTGTTTTGGCAAAAGTCGTTGCCAATGAGCAGGTTTTAACGCTTTCTCCACCCGCAATCCTGCCGGGATTGCCCTCACTCCTGTCAGGATGGCGCGTGCTCCTGACTGGATTGCCCATACTCCTGTCAGGATGGTGCGCTCTCCTGTCTGGACTGCCCTCACTCCTAACTGGATGACGCGTTCTCCTGTCAGGATAGGTCGTCCTCCTGACAGGATGGCGTTCACTCCTATCGGGAGAGCCTGTCCTCCTGTCAGGATGATGCGTGCTCCTGTCTGGATTGCCCGCACTCCTGTCAGGATGACGCGCCCTCCGGACTGGATAGCCCGCTCTCCTGTGAGTATTCGGCGCACTCCTGTCAGACTTGGACGTTCTCCTGACTGAATGGCGGGCGCGCTGATCTGATTGGTGTGTGCGCTTGTCAGAACGGCGCGGATTCCTTACTGACCGGCGCGGGGTCCGTACTGAACTGCCCGGCTTCCTGACTGAACTTTCCGTGCGCTGGTCTGAATGGCGGGCGCTCCGGGCAGGTTGGCGGGTTCTCTGGTCAGGCCGTTTCGTCCGCCGGTCAGCGGTCGGTGGACGAAGGATGAACCTTGCAAAATTATTTCATTCCGTCCGCGGTTTCAGGTCCACTCGCAAAGCCGGTTCACATAATCGGCCGAACCGTCCCGCAGCCAGCCGTCCAGTTGGGCCTGGTCTTTGAGCTGTTGGCCGCGCTGGCGTGATACCACGGCGAAGCGCGCTTTCACCTCGGGTAAGGCGGTCATGTCCACCCATAATTTCTCGAACTGGCTGACGGGGAATACATCCTCCTGGCCGTGGCCCCAGCGTTTTTTCACCTCCTTGATGGTGATATAGGTCGGCATGCGCGCGGCGACGTGGCGCACGGCGGCGGCAACCTTTTCGGCATCGGTCAATTCGGCGCGGGTCAAACCGAAAACCGCCAGCAGCCGGTCAATGTGGATCCAGCAGGTGTTGGAATTGTAGAAACGCAGGTTGAACTCCACCTCTTCGCGCGGCATGGCGAGGCCTTCCACGAGCCGCACCTGGCCGTTGACGCGGGCCAGTCCGCCGCCATGGTCTTCCAGCCGGCGCGTGATGACTTCGAAGGTGAGGCAGCCGGCCTGCGCGAGGTGCAGCCCGAAGAGGGCCGGGTCGGCGTCCGCGCCGAGCGTGTCAATGTTGTGCAGCATCAGGTGTTGCAATTGCGGCCGCTCGGCCAGCAATTGCGCCAGCGTGCCGTTGCGCAGCAGGTTCGGCACCTCGAACCAGTGGCCGACGGGGTGCAGGCATTGGCCGGGAAGATTGTCGGTGTAATCGCTGCCTTCGCCCGCCGCCCGCACCCAGTTGATGAGCGCGGCGCGCAGGCTGGCGCGGACTTTTTGCTGCTGTTCATCCAGCCGTTGCTGCGGCATTTCCTCCCAGAGAAAACGCAGGTCCCGCACCATCGGATTCAGCCGCAGCCCGATGGATCGGCCGGGCGACAGGCGGAGCGGCCCGGGATAATGATAATTATCTTTCCGGCGCAGGAATTCCTCGGTAGCCGCATGGGTCAGATAGCTTGTGGTGAAGATATGCGGCAGCGGCCGGCCCGCCAGTTGGCCGAGGCGGCGGCTCTTGGCCAGGTGCGTTTCGATGAAGGTTCGGTGCGCGCCGGCGAGCTTGCAGAAGGGATGCAGCGCCTTCACGATGCCGGCGCCCTGCGTCCAGCGGCTGCCCACGCCGGCGGCCAGCGTGACCACGGCCAGTTCGCCCCGCGCCATCGCCGCCAGACCGGCCTGGCGCAGGGTCTCCGCCAGCGGTTGCGTGGCGTCCAGCACGTCCGCGTCCCGCGCATCCTTGATGTCGGCGCTGGCGGGCAGCCGGTTTTGCGCCAGGCCGATGCGCCCGTTTTTCAAATCGTCGCGGATCTGCTCATGTTGCACGCGGTCAAAACCGGTTTGCTCCAGCAATTCCGCCAGGCTGTGCGGCTGGCCGTCGCCGGAATTCAACCGGGGGAGCAGCTGGTCGAAGAGCGTTTGCATCATCCCGGAAAACTCGGGGCGCACGCGGCAGGCGGCGCTGAACTTGTCCAATTCCACCCGCTGCCGCCGGGTCAGGGCTTCCCGATGGGTGCGCAGCCAGCGGGGGACGTGCAGGGCATAGTAACCGCGCGGCAACAGGGCCGCTTCCTCGCGCAGCAGTTCCGCCCGGGTGCCGTGTTCGTTGATGGCAAAATCGTAAACGACCGGTTCCATCGCAAAGGGCAGGGCGTGCTCCAGCTCGCGCTTGGTTTCCGACATGATCTCCTGCAGGCGCCGCTGAGCCTCCGGCTTACGCCCCGGCTCGAATATGAACCCCATGCCGCCGCCGGCCATGCCGCCGAGCATCCAGAAGCCCCAGAAGTCCGCGCCGAATTCCCGGCGCACGGCGGCGATGATTGATTCGGTGAATGCATTGCTGGCCCAGGGGATGATGGTCTGGAGCGGTTCGCAAAAATTTCGCATGGTCAAACCGCCCATGCCGCGCACGTCGCCGGCCCGCAGCGCCGAAACGATTTCATCAAGCAGGCCGATGGCCTGCCGCCGGCCGGCCCATTCCGGCGCGGAACGCAGGAGATATTTCTCCGTGACCATTTCAAGGATCGGCCCGACGTTCTGCGCCATGCCGCCGTGAACCAGCACCAGGCTTTGCTGTAACCGCTCGCGGGTGGCGGCGGACACCTCATCGCGGCCTAAAATCCGGTGCGTCGGCATGAGCCGGCCGCGGCTGATGCCGAATTCGGCGTCCGCCGCCGTCGCCGGCACGCCGCAGATGAGTTTCATGCCCGGCCATACGCCCCCGGAATCCTGCCAGCCGCCGCCGGAGCCGCCGAGCCATTCGCCGAGCAGCGCCCGCGCCAGCACCAGTCGCCGTTCCTCCTCGGCCAGTTCGCCGGCCAGCGACTTGGCCTGGCTGGTGGCCCGCATGCACACCGAAATCAGCGAGGCCAGAAGATTGGTCGAAACGGCGAGCCGCGACCCTTTCGGAATGTCATTGACGTGGCTGACCAGTTCCAAGCCGCGGCCCGGCCCGACGATCCGCGCCAGCAGATCCGCCAGCTCCAGCCCCGAACCTTCAATGCCCGGCGGCACGATGCCGGCGGCGATCACCGCTGCTTTCAGCAGGCCCAAGTAGTCGCGGGCGAAATCAAATACCTCGGCGAGGCTGTTGATGTCCGCCGTGGCCCCAAGATCCACGCTCGTGAGCCGGAGGATCGGTTCATCAATCACCCGCAGCCAGGCCTCCACCGGCGGCTTTGTCATCCGGTCGCGCCCGTGCACCCCAAGGTCAATGGACACATTGAGCACGCGCGCGCCCTCGGGAAAATCCATGCCCAGGAAAAAGATGTCGCTCCAGCCGGAATGGCTTAAATCCATCCGCACGGGCGTGAGTTCGCGCAGCACGGGATAGGTGCCGTCTTTGTCGTGCTGCAACAATTCCGGCCGCACGCGCAGCGGGTGATCCGCCGGGTGGCCCATGCGGAACATCCATTGGTTGCCGCGCACACTGCGCACGCTGCGCCGTACCTGGTCGGCCAGCGTCTGAAAGCCGATGCGCTGATAAACGCTGGCCAGCGCGCTGCTGATCGCGTCGCTCGGGCCGGAGTTGTTCTGGACGTGGAGAAATTGTTCCAGCGCCTCCTCGAACCGTCGCTGCAGCAGGTGTTCAAATCCCTTGAACGGAATCATGCTGCTCGCTCCGGCGGGCAGTTTGCCCGGCAGATGAAACCGGTGGATCGCATACAGGAAAAATAGGGCGCGGACCCGTTCGTAAAGATTGTCGCTGCGGTGCCGGAAGGCGTCCAGCTCCGCGCCGGCCGCGAGCAGTTCCGTCGCCGACGCGCGGGCGCAAATGGCGTCAAGCGACTGGTCCCGGATCTTGGGGTCCGCCGCGGTGATGATTTCGATGAGCGGATGGGCCATGTCTGGATCAATGAGGTTCTTGCGCGAGGAGTTCGACGAGGCCGCCGAGCACTTCCGCCCGCGCCGGTCCGCTTAAGGCCAGCGCCAGCTGGGCGTTGAGCAGGCCGTATTTCAGCCCGATGTCAAAACGGCGGCCTTGCAACTCGCTGGCTAGATACCGTTCGCGCGTCGCGAGGCTGGCGAGCGTCCGGCTCAAGTTGGCCGGCTGGCCGGCGGCAATGTCCGCCCCCAGCCGGGCCATCACCGCCGGGGTCAGGACGTGCATCCCGAAAAAACAGAGATAGTAGCCCGCGCGCAAACCGGGGACGATGAGGAATTGTTCCGCGACGGTCGGCGTGGGTTTTTCCAGGACTTCGGAAACCAGGTAAAGCCCCTTGCGGTTTTCCGCGAGCCGGCCGCCGGCCGCGCCGTAATAAGGCAGCTTGCTTTCGTGGGTGGCCTGCACGGCGGAAACGGCGCAATCCTCGGCGGCGGCCGCCTCCACCAGTTGCCGCGCGCAACTGCGGTTCTCCCGGCTCAGATAGAGATGATCGCCCACCAGCAACAAAAATGGTTCGCTGCCGGTGAATTCGTGCGCGCTCCAAACCGCGTGGCCGTAGCCAAGCGGCTTGCCCTGTTCTACAAATTGCAATCGCCGGCCGTGTGAACCGGCGGCGGCGCGATAAATTCCGGAGTCGCCCGGATGCACCACCACGCAGATCTCCTCCGCCCCGGAATCAAGGGCCTCCTCCACGATGATGGCGAGGGCGGTCTTGGTGGTGCCATCGCGATCCACGAGGGTTTGCAAAGGCAGGCTCCGCTGGCTGGGGCCGGCGGCGGTGATGACGGCTTTTCGGATTTCCATAATTGGGGTGACGTCAAAACAATCTGCCATTTGCTTGTTGGTTGGCGACTAAATTCCGTTTTCATGGGAACGCGGCGGGTCGGTCGCTCGGGCCGGATCGCGCCAAAGTGATTGCGCCGGGTTGGATTTTCGCTATAAACCAACCCTTCATGCATCAAATCATCCAGAGTCTGAGCGATTGGTATAATCACGCGCTGCAAACCGGCGGCTATCCCGCCGTGGCGCTGATGATGGCGGTGGAAAGCTCGATCTTTCCGCTGCCGAGCGAAATCGTCATCCCGCCGGCGGCGCATTGGGCGGACTCGGGGCAGATTCCGCTGACGCTCTGGGGCATTGTGCTGGCGGGCACCCTCGGTTCATGGCTCGGCGCGACGGCGATGTATTGGGCGTCGCGGCTGGCGGGCCGTCCGCTGGTGCTGCGCTTTGGCAAATACGTGTTCATCTCCGCCGGAAAAGTCGCGGGCGCGGAACGCTGGTCGGCGCATTACGGCGCGATGGGCATCTTCATCTCCCGGCTGCTGCCGGTGGTGCGCCATCTCATCGGCATTCCGGCGGGCATCGTGCGGATGAGCTATGTGAAATTTTCCATCTTCACGCTGCTCGGCTCGGCCATCTGGTGTTCGGTGCTGTGCTACGTCGGGATCAAGGCCGGCCAGGATGACCAGTTGATGAAGGGCGAATATCATCGCCTGACGCTCTGGCTCGCGGGCGCCATGGTGGCGCTGGGCGGGCTGTATTATTTCTTTGTCCACCGGCACATGGCGGCGGGCCCGGCGGCCAGCGGCCAGCGGCCGGCGGAATAAAACCGCCGCTGCCCGGCCCCGGCTCACTTCACGAATTCAAAGCTGTAGGGATACTTGTAATCCTCGCCGTTGTTGGCCTTGAGGCCCGCGATGATGGCGAAGATCATGCCGGCCAGGCCGATGAGCATCACCACCGGAAACAGCAGGAAGCCCACGCAGACAAACGACAGCGCAAAGGCCACGATGGCGCCGCCCAGCACGGCGATGGTCACGGTGATCTGAAAATTCAAGGCGGCCTTGCCGTGGATTTCCACGGCCGGGAATTCGTTCTTCTTGATCTGCCAGATCAGCAGGGGCCCGAGGATGTTCCCGAACGGAACTCCGATGCAGGCCGCCAGCGCGCTCAAATGGCACAGCATGTTCCAGGTGCGCGCCTGGCTTTCGGGATTGGGCGGCGGCGTGGGCGCGCCGGCCGGCGGGGTGGCGGACGGTGGCGGGGTGATGGGCGGCGGGATCTGGGCTTGGTCTTCGGGCATGTTTTTTCCTTGGTTGGTTCGCGGCTGAATACGCCGGTTTGGTCCCTGGCGCAAGCCTTTTCCGGCGGCGAAAAAACCTTTGCGCCGCGGTGCCTTTGCGGGAAGATTTCCGCGATGTCTGTGCCCGAATCAATTCGCCGGAAGCTGGGAACCGTCCCGCACAAGCCGGGCGTGTATCTGCACAAGGACCGGTTCGGCACGGTCATCTATGTCGGCAAGGCGCTCGATCTGCGCAAGCGCGTCAGCCAGTATTTTCAATCCAGCCGGCGGCTGGGCTGGGACTTGAAGTTCAACGCGCTCGTCGGGGCCATCTGCGATTTCGACGTCCACGTGGTCAAAAGCGAACCCGAGGCGCTCCTGCTCGAAAGCCGCCTCATCAAGGAATTCAAGCCGCGCTTCAACATCAGCCTGCGCGACGACAAGCGCTACCTGATGCTCAAGGTGAACCTGCAGGACCCGATTCCGAACTTCACCTTCACGCGCCTGAAAAAAGACGACGGCGCGCGCTACTTCGGGCCGTTCGTGAATTCCCTCGCGCTGCGCAACACCGTCGCGCTCGCCCGGAAAATGTTCAACCTGCGCGGCTGCCGCGTCTTCACCCCCGGCGCGGCGGATTACAGGCACTGCCTCTACGCGCACCTCAAACACTGCACCGCGCCCTGCGTGGCCAATGTCACGCGCGACCAGTATCTCGAGCAGGTCCGGGCCGCGTGCAATTTCCTCGAGGGCCAGTGCCGCGAGATGCCGGGGCAGCTTGAGGCGGAGATGAAAAAAGCCGCCGCCGCCCACGACTTCGAGCAGGCCGCCAGCCTCCGCGACCTCCTCCGCGACCTCCGGGACACCTGGCAGAAGACGGAAAAGTTCGCGCGCGTGCCTTACACGCTGCCGCTGGCCGTCAACCCGCAAAACGATCTGGCCGAGCTCGCGAAGGTTCTCGGCCTGTCCGCGCCGCCGGCCCGCATCGAGGGTTTCGATATTTCGAACATCAGCGGCACGTTCGCCGTGGCCTCGCTTGTGAGTTTCAAGCACGGCCGGCCCGACCGCGCAAATTATCGCCGCTTCAAGATCAAGACCGTCACCGGCCAGGACGATTTCGCCAGCATGGCCGAGGTGGTCCGCCGGCGCTACTCGCGGCTGAAGCGGGAGTCCAAAATCGAAGCCGCCGCGCAACTTCCCGCTTCCGGCCTTCCGCCTTCAACCTTTCCCGATTTGATCATGGTTGACGGCGGCCGGGGACAGCTGAATGCCGCGTGTGCCGAGCTCGAAACCCTGGGCCTGGGCACCATCCCCGTCATCGGGCTGGCGAAGGAGTATGAGGAGATTTATCTGCCGGCGAAAAGCGCGCCCCTGCGACTGGGCCTCGATCATCCGGCGGTGAAGCTGTTGCAGCGCCTCCGCGATGAATGCCATCGCGTGGCGAACAGCTACAATGCGCAGCTCCGGCTCAGGAAGATTTCCGAGAGCGTCCTCGACGAGTTCCCCGGCATCGGCGAGGCGCGCAAGGCGGCGCTGCTGAAGAAATTCGGCTCCGTGCAGCGCCTGAAAATGGCCACCCTGGAACAGCTCGCCGCCGTGCCCGGCTTTGGCGGCCGGGCGGCGGCGGAATTAAAGGCGTTCTTGGCGGCGCGGGCGGCCTGATTTCGCGTTCTGGCGCGGGGCGCTTTGCGGCTTTGCCCCGGCGCGCTTTTGCTTTAGGATTTCCCTCCATGAATATTCAAGTGGCGGTCCTCTGTGACGCGGCGACCGACGACAACGGCAAGCTCAATCTCCTCGGCGCCTTCGACACCATTTACGCGCCGCAGATGCCGGCGGTGCATCCGCAATGCGCTGTGGCCCTGCGCGCGACCTTCATGCCCGGCGACGAGGGCACGCGCAAGCTCTCGCTGAATTTCATCAATGCCGACGGCCGCTCCATCATGCAGGGCATCGAGCTGCCCGTGCCGGTCACGCTGCCGGACGACGCCCACTTTCTCACGCGCAATTTCATCATCAACATCCAGCAGTTGAAATTCGCCGAGCCCGGCCTCTTTTCCGTGGACGTGCGGCTCGATAATAATACGCAGGCCAGCATCCCCCTGCTCGTGAAACTCGTCGAGCGCCCGGTGGCGTAAGCCCGCCCTGCGGGCCCCGGGCGGCGAAGTTTTTCGGGTTGTCGCCTACTTTGGACTTTGCACTTTGGGTTTTGGACTTTATTTTTCGCGCCATGAACGAACCAATTTTGCAGCTCGACCTGCCCGGCATCAAAAAAGTCCGCTCCGGCAAGGTCCGCGAAGTCTATGACCTCGGCGACCGCTTCCTGCTGGTCGCCAGTGACCGCATCTCCGCCTTCGACGTCATCATGCCCAATGGCATCCCGCGCAAGGGCGAAGTCCTCACCCAGATCTCGCATTTCTGGTTCGAGAAGTTTTCCGGCCTCGTGCCGAATCACCTGCTCGCCAAGGCGGACGACCCGCTCCCCGCGAACCTGCAGCCCTACGCCGCGCAACTCGCGCGCCGCAGCATGATCGTTAAAAAGGCGAAGCCGCTCGCCATCGAATGCATCGTCCGCGGCTACCTTTCCGGCAGTGGTTGGAAGGAATACCAGAAATCGCAGACCGTCTGCGGCATCCAGCTGCCCGCCGGCTTGACCGAATCCGCCGAACTGCCGGAGCCCATTTTCACGCCGTCCACCAAGGCCGAGGCCGGCCACGACGAGAACATCTCTTTCGAGGAAGCCTGCAGGATTGTGGGCGCCGAGCTCGCCACGCAGGCGCGTGATTTGAGCCTGAAGATCTACCGGGCCGGACGCGATTACGCCCGGCAGCGCGGCATCATCATCGCCGACACGAAATTTGAATTTGGATTGTTCGAGGGCAAGCTCATCCTGATTGACGAAGTGATGACGCCCGATTCCTCGCGTTTCTGGCCTGCCGACCAATACGCGCCCGGCCGCGGCCAGCCGAGCTTCGACAAGCAATTCGTCCGCGACTATCTCGAAACGCTCGACTGGAACAAGACGCCACCCGGCCCGAAACTTCCGGACGAGGTCGTCGCCAAAACCTCCGCGACGTATTTGGAAGCTTACGAGCGATTGACCGGGGAAAAGTTGTAGTGTAGCGGCGTCTCGGCAGAGCGCCGCCAATATGATGAAACCCTCCCGCCGCTCCGCTGGGAAAAAGCTTGGCAGTTTGTTGCCGGAAGCGGCGGCGCTCCGCGCCCGTCTGAAAGAATTTGCCTCGCCGGCGGATGCGAAATTCTTGCGGCGCTATTTCAAGACCGGCCCCGGTGAATATGGCGCGGGTGACCGGTTCGTCGGCATCCGCGTCCCCGTCTTGCGGCGGCTGGCCCGGGAATTTCGCGGGCTGCCGCGGCGCGATGTCGTCGCGCTGCTGCAATCCCCCGTTCATGAGGAGCGGCTGCTGGCGCTCATCATTATGGTCAATGCCTGCCGGCGTGGCGATGATGCGGCGCGCGCGGAAATTTATGCGCTTTATCTGGCGCAGCTCGACCGGGTGAACAACTGGGATCTGGTGGATTCCTCCGCGCCTTGGATCGTCGGCCCGCACCTGTTGAACCGTTCGCGTAAAATACTGTTCCGCCTCGCGCGCTCGAAAAATCTCTGGCATCGCCGCGTGGCCGTGCTGGCGACGTTTTATTTCATCCGGCAGGGCGATTTTGCCGATGCGCTTCGCCTCGCGGAATTGTTGCGCGATGACGGGCACGACTTGATGCACAAAGCCGTCGGCTGGATGCTGCGCGAAATCGGCAAGCGCGATCTGCCGGCCTTGAAAAAATATCTGCAGTCGCACGCCGCGCTCATGCCGCGCACGATGCTGCGCTATGCCATTGAAAAAATGCCGGAACGCGAGCGGCAGCGGTATCTGAAGATGCGTGCGGCGGACGCTTGAATTATCAATCCGAAGCCGCCACCAGGACCGCCGCCAATTTTTCCAATCCCGCCTGGTCCGCCGCGTCAAAGCGGTTGAGCTTCGGGCTGTCCAGGTCCAGCACCCCGAGCAGCCGGCCGGCCTTCACCAGCGGCACCACGATCTCCGACTGCGACGCCGCATCGCAGGCGATGTGGCCGGGGAATTGGCGGACGTCCGGCACGCGCACCGTTTGGCGGTTCGCTGCCGCCGTGCCGCACACGCCCTGCCCAAGGCGGATCCGCACACAGGCCGGCCGGCCTTGAAAGGGGCCGAGCACCAGCTGCCCGTCCACGCAGCGGTAGATGCCCGCCCAGTTCAAATCGGGCAGGGCGTGGCTGAGCAGCGCCGCCGTGTTCGCGCTGTTCGCGATGAAGTCGCTTTCGCCGTGGAGCAGCGCGGTGAGTTGCGCCGCCAGCGTGGCGTAAGCCTTGGGCTTGTCGGCAAAATCAATGGGTGTGGATTCAAACATGATGCGGTTGGCGTTTCCCGGCAGGATGCCAAAATATCCACTCTTGGGCCAGCCCCGGCTGGCCGCCTGTTCGCGGCGAAGGTCTTTTCGGTAACTGCATTTGGGGCGCCGGCTGCGCTTTAGCTTTGGCCGGATTCCTTTAGCGCCTGACCCTTTCAATCGAGCGGCTTCCGGTTTGAATGGAGCGCTCTCCTTTCATCCTAGAAACCGCAGTTGGACTTCAACCGGTCGGGGTTGGGGCGGTTTGCGCGAGCCATTCCAAGGGGTCATCGGTGGTTTGACGGGAGAGCAGGCGA
>CAIXBQ010000158.1 GCA_903917705.1 uncultured Verrucomicrobia subdivision 3 bacterium
CCCAACGCCCGCCGTCGGGCGGAAAACACCAGCCGCCCGGCGCAAAAGCACCTCGGTTTTCAGTTGGCCCGATCATTTTCACGTTGAAAAAACAGGGTGACATCAGAACACGCAACTCAAACAGCCTTTTTCAGAGGTCTCTTTACGTCAATTTGCTGGCCTCCTGGTCACCGGTTGTATTGCCAACACAAACCAACTTCAACGAACACTTCATTCTTTGCGGCGCGAAAGCTGGCAATGCGCAGATTGATTTGCAGATATTGGACGGACATGGAAACGTTGTGGCCGATGCCCCGGCGTATCTACAAATCAAGGACATCAAAGATATGTATGAACGTTGGACAGTGGGGGACGATTCGATGGTTGCGCCGACCAAAAAACCCGTTCTTGCGGCCAACGACTTGCCCGGCACGATCCAATTTCACTACCAACTGCCACAAGATACAAACACAACGTACATTTTATTCGTGCATGGCTGGAACATGACTATGGAGGACAAGGATCACTTCGCGGAAACGGCCTTCAAGCGGCTTTATTGGCAAGGATATCACGGGAGATTTGGCTCTTTTCGCTGGCCGACAAGTAGTGGATTCACGGGAAAATCGTCGTCGGTATTCGACCCGCATAATTTTGATGACAGCGAATTTCAGGCATGGAAATCCGCTTCGGGCCTTACTAATATGCTGACATGGCTAAATGGCATTTATCCGGGAAATGTATATTTGCTTGCCCACAGCATGGGCAACGTGGTTGCGGGCGAAGCCTTGCGACTGGCGGGGACAAGTCAACTTGTGAATGTTTATGTAGCGAGTCAGGCGGCGGTTCCTGCTCATGCTTATGATGCAACGATAACGGCACCCTATTTGATAGACTTCACACACTACAATCCGGCGTATCCAATCCACCAGTCCAGTTATGGGCCGAATACCCCGAATATTTACGGAGACTGGCTGGCTGGCAATAGCGCCGCTGTGGGACGGCGCATCAATTTCTACAATCAAAACGATTTCGCACTTTCTGCTGACATTTGGTGCTTCAATCAGGAACTCAAGCCGGAAACGTATCTGGCGGCATGGTATGGCTACAACGGCAGTGTAAATGACCCCGCGCCGTGGAACCATTTTTACTATCAGCTGAGCGGCGGCACCAGCGCACGTAACCTCGACATCGTCAATAGCCTGACCGACCTCTACGAGGCATTCGCATACGCTGCGGAATCTCGGTCAATGGCTTTGGGCACGACACCGGGAATTGTAAATATTCAAAACATTGATATGACAGATCAAAATAATCATATTTGGCCATTGCTCGATCCGCTCAACAATAGTTACAAATCTCATTTCTGGCATAGCGCAGAATTTCGTGGTGATGCGGCGTGGCAATGGGGCTATTGGAACACGTTGCTACATTTTTCACAAAATGGCTTCAACATCAACAATCCATGAAAATTAGATCATCAATTATTTGGCTCATTATTATCACCGCACTACTGCTGGCATTTATTATCTGGCATGGTGGTCGGAATAATAAGAGCGCTCTGCATTCCGTTGAAACCGGCACAAGATCGTCGTCTGTGCTAGGATTTAAGGCAAAGAAGAACATTTTAGATTCTGTTCCGACTGTTACTGCCGATGCATTGGAGGCAAACGTCACAAACATATTGCCAGTTCTGCAAACATCGGCGCAAAAAATGCAAGAAGGTCTTGCTACGTTGAATGACAATGAGATTTTCTTGTATGGAATGGTGCAAGATCAATTTGGTATGCCAGTCGCCAATGCTACGGTTTCCGGCATTATTCAGGTCAACAATGGCATCCGAACTGGAACGGATAGAATTGCAATCACAACAGATGCCAATGGCTTATTTACCATCAGCGGATATAAAGGCAAGAATCTGGGGATACATGTTGTTAAAAGCGGCTATGTTATGGCCGCAACCAACATTTCATTTATTTACTCGTTTCTTTGGCCCGAATCAGAAAGGTTCAAGCCAGACCTGGTTAATCCAACCGTCATCAAAATGTGGAAATTGCAGGGAGCGGAACCGTTGGTAAATCTTAATAAGTCTTACATGCTCCGCTACACAAATACTCCGGTTGTATTTGATTTAGTTGCTGAGGAAATTGTTCCAACAGGTGGTGATTTGAAAATCACCGTGAACCGCCCAGATGGCATCATATCACAACAACACCCACAGAAATGGAGCATTCAAATTGATGTTGTAAGTGGCGGTTTTATTGAAACGTCAGGAAGAGAGCAGGCCGTAACATTTGCCGCACCTGAAAATGGCTATCAAGCAACTGGAATCTTTGGAAATAACAACGGTCCAGAAACAGTGAACAAAGCGTTTTTCTTGAAAAGCCGCGACGGTCAGGTTTTTAGCAAATGTTATCTTTCGGTACAAATTAATAGCAAGCCCGATGGCTTGATGTATGTGGAGTTCGGTGGTTTCGCGAACACGAACAGTTCCCGGAATTGGGAGGCGAGCGTGCCGCAATAAAGAAACGACTGGCGCTGCCGTCATGAAACGTCAATCCGACAAAAAGAATTGGTGGCAGCCCCTTTGGGCAAAAAAGATTTTACTGCCGTTCAGTCTCGCTATGGCAGTAATGTTCGTATGGGTGGGAATTGATTTATGGCGGAGGTGGAAAATAACGGTGTAATTAATCGGAATATTGGTTGAGGTATTGGGTGGATGCAAGGGGGTGAGGCTGTTCAAAGCCAAATGATGTTGTTTTCCCACAGTGCGAGCCGTATCGTTGACCGGACAAGTCTTAAGTTTCTGCATGACGGGCACGCAGGTAGAGTAGTAGATTGTAGATGCCAACTACAATGTGTTTGGTTATGGATGCGGAGGTGAGGCTGGTGTCGGTGGATAGTTCGTGATCCGATTGTTATCGCATTCATGAAGATGGCGCATTTTCCGTCGCCGTTTGCAGTAGGTTTAATCTGGCAAGTCCATGATTTGGAGCGTCAGTTTGATAGGAGCGGGCGTGGTGGTCACATCTCAAGCGGGAATAGGGTTTTTTAACGCCCCGGTAAATGCGCGTGGTCTTGCCTCCATGGGTCGGCGTGATGTCCTCGTCTTCCAGCAGGCCGTCAGCTTTCATCCGGGCCAGCATCCCCTTACCAAGGGAAGAATTACGGCTGCTTGAAGATAAAGAAGGCGGGCTTAGTAAGGAGTTCCGCGTGTCGCCCAGTCAAATGATGTTGAGACGAACGCCCTTTTGGCAAGTTCAGAACGATGCCCCAATCGTTCAGGGCACTCTGGAAAACGCGCTGGCTGTCTGCACTAGCATTTTCACCAGGGTAGCTGGTGAAGTTTTTCGCAACATAGTTAAAAACGGCGGATAGGCTCCACCGGAATTCGTGAAAAATGGGCGCGTTATCAAGCAGCCATGTCTTGAGGATAATGTATTGATTTGTTTTACGTTGTGGGCGCTGTTGGTGACTGATTCGGACGAAATGGAGCTTTTGGGCCAGAGTGAGATTGAGGAACCCATCCGCCATGAAGTTGCGCAACGTGTCGGGCGCGACGGCATCGCAAGCGATGTGGTCGGCTAAGTCTTCGTAGGGATGTCGCAGTGGTTGAAAGGTTTCTTTGATGTAACGTTCTTGATTGTAAAGGCTGAGTTTCCAAAAGCCGCCCGCGAGATAATCAACAAACTTTTTTTGTTCGGCAGGTAGTAGGCGCGGCGCGGCCTGACGAAGCATCTCGGATGTGAGCGGCTTGGGCACGATCAACTTGCTGAATACTTCGGCGGCACCGAGTCGGGCCGACGTGTATGCTTCCCAGCGGCGACGTGCCTTCTGAACGAGATCAAGCGCGGGAGCAGATAGCTCCCAAAACCTCGGGGAGTAATTCTGGAGTTCCTTCGCGGTTCGATTGGTTGCCACGTCGCTTTCATTGTGCATAAGGAAATCACGAAACGAGAGTTGCTGTTCCACAAAAGGCAGTCGGTCGTAGCACCTCGTGCCGTCTGGCTGCTGAGTGCAGGCAAAGACCTTGTGAAATTGCTCGATGAACCAGCTCCACCAGCAGGCTGCCGCGAACGTGCCTTCATCTTGGGCGCTGAACTGGCCGGTGAACGCTTGCCAAAAGGCTTTTTTGACGGGCTTCGGGCAGCGGAATTTGCCCTTTGCTGCCAGCTGCTGCGCGATTTCAGTAAGCGTTTGGCGCAAGCGTGGAATTTCCGGTGCGGGTGTGCGCAATAATTGGACGCGCGTTTCACCGCTCCAATCTGGCGGCAGAAGATGCCAGAGTCGCCAAACGACCTTTAGCTGGTTGGGGTCGGGTGGGGGAAGTGACTGCGGTTTAGTCTTTTCGCTCATTTTGGCAAAAGCCTTGAGAAGCGATTTGTCGAGGGCTTTCTCAAATATCTTGCCATTTTCGGGCGTGAGTATGTCCGACGTTTTCTGTTTATTCATACTTTTTTGCTTCCTATGCTTATGAAGCTAATTTCCTAGACTGCGGAGAGTCGCTAATCGCGTTGTTGAGAAATTTTCCCAAGCCGACATTGATGCGGGCCTTTTGGTCGGCGTAGTGGCGCGCGGTTGTGGTGATGTCTGAGTGCCGCAGAAACTTCGACGCGGCGTAGATGCCCTGCTCGGTGGCGATGACCGCACCGACTTCTTTTCTGAGTTCGTGCAGTGGCTTGTTTGCCCGGATGCCTTTGCCACGAAGCCAAGTGTTAAGGCGGTCAAAGGTGTCCTCAGCACGATAGAATGGTCGCAAGGCATTCGGTTGCGGCGCACGCGGGCTTTGCAGGATGAATTGCGACCACTTCACGGGCTTGGCCGTCGAGTCGGGCTGCAAGGCGTGGAGTTCGACCATCACTTCCGGGTCAACGGCGATGTCGGCGGCGGAGTCGCGCGTCTTGAGATGCAGCCACTCCGTTTCTTCGAGCCGCAGGATGTTGGACGTAAAATCCAGCATCCGCCATTCGGCGGAATCAATTTCAGCCTTTCGCATCCCGGCGAACAGCCCAAGCAGAAAAGCTTTGTAGGCTTCTGCGTCGCAGGGCTTCATGTCGGCCGGCTTCAATTCTGCGTGCGCGGCGGCAATGAGGGTTCGCGCGTTGATCTTGGAAACATATTTCTGCGAGCCGGATTCTTCAAGCTCAACGCCGGCAAACGGCAATGTCGCCGGGAGTTTCAACCCTTTTAGCTCACGCATCAGCGCCACCGTGAACAGCGAGCGGGCGCAACGAATGTAGCTGTTAACGGTGCGGCGGGCGGCGGCAACTGTGATCGGTGCGTGTCCCACGCTGGCAACGCGCTCGCGTTTCCACTGGTTCACCCGGTCGGGCGTGAGGCGTTCGAGGCGGATCTCGTCAACGCGCTGTGCCCATACTTGATGGCCACCTGTGTGGTAATCATACTTGCTTTCACTTTTCTTGGTTCGGATACCGAACGACTCGGCAACGATGGTGCGAAGGCAGCGCCGGTAGTTGTCAAACGTGCGCGCCCGCAACTTGCGCGTTTCGTCCACGGCGGCGAGATAATCGCCGACGGTCACGTCAAGCTTGGCTTGGCCGTCAGCATCCGGCTTGAACTTCGCAAGCGTGGCGTCCCAGCCGTTCGCTTTCAGGAAGGTGAAGATGTCGCGCGCCTTCACGGCGGCGGCATCCTGGCTGGTCGTGTTCAAGGCGAAGAACTCGCGCCGGCCACCGTGCTGGATACGGACGTATAGATCGTTTACCTCCCTGTGTTGACCGGCATGGTCATAGCCGCGGCGGAAAAGGCGGGACCGCCAGTAGTCAGCGTGCGTGCGCGAGAGTGTGCGCTTTGCATTCGTCGGTTTTGCCGGGCCGCCTAAAGGTGGCTCAGTGGAAACCGACTGAGCCACATCTGAGCCACTTTCCCGGTTTTGAGGGGCGATTTCGGGTTGTGCCGTGTTGGGGTTATATCTTGTTTTCATTGGTGTTTATTGTAGTATTTACCGCGGCTTGAAGCAATTTGACACAACTGGAGAAAACTGTCAAGAAGAGAACTACGGATCAGCAGGTTTCAAGTTCAACTCTTGATGGGTGCACCACTCCCTCAACGACTTACGCCGATTTGGCTTCCATCAAAAACCTCTCTGTGCTGCGGTTTGTGCTGGTCACAGAAAGAAAATCAATTAGCACTTTGATTCTGGGGCCTAGCGAGGCGGCGATGCGAATGGTGAACCATTCGTCGGAGATGATTCACCAGATGTACCAGCGGGAACGCGTGGATGATGTGGCGCAGAACAGCCAAGTCTTGCGGCTTGCATCACGCTCAATTCTCATTATACGCCTTTGTTCGGAATATACTGCAATTCTCTTCACCAGAAAGCATCGCCCAACTCCAATTCTCTCGCCAATGCTTCCATTAGAAAATAATCGCCCCAGCTTGAAAATGCTGGCTTGTCGCCGTAGGCGCTTTTCAGCACGCCGGGACAACCGTCTTTGCTGTCCAGGTAGTCTTTGCTGCAAATCCGGTCAAGCAGCGCGTTCTTGGCCATCAATATTGCAAAGTCAGCGACATGATGTTTGGACAGTTCCTGAAGTCCACACACGGCCACCGCCGCTGCTGAGGTGTCCCGGACTGGGGCGGCATTCGCCGGCAGACGGAAATCCCACACCGGCGCCACTTCTGCGTCCAGTTGCGTAATGAACTTTCTCGCCAGTCGGAGCGAGGCATCCAGGTATTTTTGAACCCGCGTGTGGCGGTAACTCAAAGCGAAACCATAAATGGCCCAGGCTGCGCCGCGCGCCCAGTAGGAATCCACCCCGCGTCCGCAGAAGTTTTCGGGGCCAACGGGTTTGCCTGTCGGAATATCAAAACGATAGGCATGCCAGAGTGAGTCATCCGTGCGGATAAAGTATTTCAATACCGTGTTGGCGTGGCGTGTGGCGATGTCCTGATATTTATTATCCCCTGTTTCGCTGGTGGCCCAATAGAGCAATGGCAGATTCATCAAGCTGTCAATGATGGCCATGTTGTCGGTCTGGACCCCGGCCGTTCCGAAGGGTGAAATGATTTCGTCCAGCCGGCCCCAGGCGCGGATAAATCCGCCTTTCCCATTGAACCGTTGCGCCAGCACCTCGGCGGCGCGAAGCCCCACCTCGCGGTGCTGTTTGTCGCCGGTCAGCTTATGGAGCGCGACCGAATATAGCGTGTAGAGAAAACCGAGATCGTGGTGGGTGTCCAGATGGCGGTTGAACACTTTTTCGCGGTACTGTGGTGCCAGGCGCAGGACTTGGTTCAGGAAATATTCGTCTTCCGTTTCCCGCCAGGCCTGCAAGGCCATGCCGGTGAAAAAGGAAGAGGTCCAGTTCCCGATCTCGAAGAAACCTTCTTGGTGATTGAAAAAATTGCCATCCAGGGCCCACGCGGCGGATTTGGGCTCATCCGCCAGGCGCTTGATATTGCCGCGCGTCTTGCGGATGCAAAGGTCAAATGCCTTTTGATACTGTATCGTATCGGGCGCGGTCTTTTCTTGGATCGTATCGGGCTTGGAGACTTTGTTCATTCGTTCGCTAGTCATTATCCGCCCCTCCCGCGATATAAACAAACGCCGTTCCAGTCAAACTGTAAACAGCTGGCTAAAACCGGGCATTTCTGCCGGTCGATTTACTGTTTTGTCGGCAGCGTATCACCATCCAGCCAGCGGCCTTCTATCAGCAGTTCGCGGCAGATCTCCGGGACTCCGCGTTCGCTGTGGTTGATCAGTGAAATGAGCAGTTGGATGGCGGCCTTGCCGATTTCCTTGGAATTCTGGTCAATGCCGGCGCTGGCATTGCCGTCCAATACGCTCGTCGCCGCCAAGCCGACGTCTTTGGGAACCCGGCAGCCGCATTTGGTTAGCAGGTGGTGAAGATTTGGAATATCGGTGAGAATCGCGTCTGGCTTGGCCTTGCCCAGCCAAACGCGAAGTTGTTGTTGATCCTTTTGCAGATTTTTCTCGTCGCTAAACAGCAGCGGCTTCAAGTTGGATTTCGCTTGGACCTTCAGTTGTCCTTGGAGAAAGCCCGCCGAAAACCGGGCCCCCTTGGTGGCGGTGTCGCGGGTCGTCACATAGGCGATCCGCCGGTAGCCTTTGTTCCAGATGTTCTCAAAGGCGATTATGCCGTCGGTGAGCTGGTCGCTGGTGACCAGGTGAGCGCGCGGATTCGAAACGGAATGTCCGAACCGGACGATGCAAAAGTCACTCCAGCCAAAATCACCCCAATTGGTTTCAATCGCGCCGTGAGGTGGTATCAGAATGCCCTGGATGTTTCTCGCTCGTATGATTTTCTCAAGTCGGGTGATGGTTTCGCAATCTTTGAGGCTGAACTCCTCCAGCCGGAAGCCGCAGCGTTTGGCTTCCTCCGTTGCCCCCTGCCAATAAAGGTCAAATTCACGATAAGCCCGGAGCATCCGGGGATCTGGCCAGCAGTTGATCCAGGCGAGCTCCGAACCAATGGGCGTGGTGCTTTTGGCCCGCCGGTAATGGGACAGGGCGGTCAGCATCGGGTCGGGTTGATACCCCATTTCCTGCAGCTTGGCCTGGATCTTTTGGCGCACGGGTTCTGAAACCCGCGGTGAATTCTTGATCGCCAGTGAAACCGCTGATACCGACACCCCTACCACCTTGGCTACATCGCGCATGCTGACCCGCTTTGTTGGGGCGGTCCGGATGGACGGTTCAGAAGTGCCTTTTCGTGGCTCGGGCATGAGTGGATTCAACGGCAAAACCCCGCCCGTGGAAAGAATTTGTTTACAGTTCGACGGGTGGCCTCTGAGTATTTTTGCCAGACGGCTTGCGCCGCCGGGCTTTGCTGGGTCTGGCTTGTGTGGTTTGTGACATCCGACCTTCGGTCGAACTCCACACTATCATACGGCATTTCTAAACCCGAGCCAAACATAGGAATTATCATTTGAAATGGGTGCGGATGATGCGATTCGATTTGCGACAACCAAACTTTATGACGAAGCATAGCGAAATCCCTATATAATCAAGTTATCTGCCAATGTTATATTTCTTTGGATCAGCGGTCATCAAATCAACTTTTCAATGCGGATAATTTATCTGGTGGAAATATAAATTTAACTTTCCTGCTGATAAGTAAAAAAACGGCCGGGTGATTAAACCCGGCCGTTCGCGTTTTACTCAGAAAGGTCTCTTTGACGGTTACGGATAAACCAGGCGGAAGAACACCGTCGGGGCCGTGGGATCTAGTGTGATGGGAACGGTCGTTACGTTCGTCGAATTCGGCCAGGTAAACCAGGTTGTGCCCAGCCCCGCGTTCAACGAGTTGGTCTGGACTTCGAGCCGCCAGCCCAGATGATCCGCCGGCCACGAGAGCGTGAGCGTGCCGCCGCTCACAGAATTAGTCATCACCGGCGAGTTGGTGTTGACCATGTAGGTGGAGGTTACCGCCAGTTGCACGGCGGATCCGGTATTCAGCAGATTCGCCGTCACCCCCGCCGGCAGCGTGGCGAGTTGGAATCCGGCGAAGCCGCTGCCGCCGCCGATCGACCCGCTGTAGGTGAACAGCGTGTTCGTGCCGACGGTCAGGCTGGGATCAAGGATGGTGACAATGTTCGTGCCCGTGACGTTGAGCGCCGTGGTGGCCGCGACTTTGCCGCCTGCCGCCACCGTGAACTTGCTGTAAGTCACATCCGTGCTGCTGCTCCCCAGATTCAGCGTGGCCACGGTCAGCGTGTTGGAATGATTTGCGTCGCCGCCGAGAATGGTGCCGCCCGCCTGCACGGTCGCATTGGACACACTGCCAGAGCCGCCCAAAGTGGCATTGGTCGTCACGGTCACCGGGCTGGCTCCGAGGGAACCATTCACGGACATCGTGCCGGCGTTGATGGTCGTCGTGCCACCGTAAGTGCTCACGCCCGAAAGCGTCAGCCGTCCGGCACCGTTCTTGACCATACCAGAGCTGACGGTGTTCCACAGGGGTGCCGTCACCGTGAGGTCGCTGACCGGATCTGTGCCGGGGGCGACGGTGAAGTTGCAGGTCCCGTTACCGAGCCCGCCGCCACCGATGTTGAGACCGATGTTGACGCCGCTGGTGGCGGAAGCGATCACCTGGTCATTCGCACCGCCCGTGGTGGTAATGGCCATCACCGCCGGCGTGCCACCTGCCAATGCGTAGAAATTGAGTCCGTTGACATTCAGAACGCCGCCGCCGCTGGTGCCGAACGAGATCGTCTTGCCGAACGCCAAGTTCGCCGCACGCGTGCCGCCGATGATATTAAAGGTGCCGCCATTGATGACGATGTTGCCGGGTATCGCCCAAGTTGCGCTGTTCGTGAACGTGATCTTTCCGGCATTGATGGTGGTGTTGCCGGTATAGGTCGGTATCGCGCTAACTGTCAGCGTGCCGCTGCCCGAATCCGTCAGGGATCCGGAGCCGGAGATGACACCGGACAAAGTTTGCGCCGCACTGCTGTTGTAGATGAGCGCCGCGTTGTCGGTGATCAGCCCCGCATACGCGCCGTTGCCCAACAGTCCCGCCCCGCCGATGGTCAGGGTGCCGCCGTTGATGGCCGTTGCGCCGGTGTAAGTGTTCGTGCCGGTGAGCGTCAATGTGCCCGTGCCGGTCGAGTTGGTGAGCGTCAGGGTGCCGCCGCTGCTGGTCAACGCCGTGGCCCAGGTCACCGCCTGACCCGCCGTGTCCGCACTGTAGGACTGGCCCGCCACCGTGCTGAACCGGGCCGAGTAATCATATTGATTGACGCCGGAATACTGCAGGGCTCCCCCGCCCATGACAACTGCGCCGGCACTGGTGGAACTGCCCAGCGGGCCGGAGATGCCCGCGTTTTCCGCAATCCCGAGGCTGACGGTGCCCGCGCTGATAGTCGTCCCGCCGCTGTAGGTGTTCGCGCCGGCAAGCGTCAGCGTGTTGGCCCCAAGCTTGAGCAGGGAAGTGCCCGCGCCCGCGATGGTCGCCGACAGGGTGTAGGCGTTCGTGGTGTTATTGACCGTCACCGCGCCGGGCGCAACCGCGCCGCCGCTGCTGACGGTGAAATTCCCCAAGGCGGTGTCGTCAAACACCACGTAATCACCAGCTGCATACGCGGATGAGGGGGTGCCGCTCTTCACCCAGTTCAAGGCGCCGCCATCCCAAACCCCCGACGCCCCGCCCGCCCACACATCCTGCGAGGTGAGACCGCCCGCGCCCACGGTCACCGTCACGCTGGTGACGTCAACTGAGAGCGTGGCGTTATACTGGTTGGTCGTGCCATTGGGAAACGTCAGGGTGCCGGTGCCGGTCTGGGCCGCATAGGTCATCACGGTGTAGGTGCCCGCCGCCCCGCCGAGGGCGAGATTGGGCGTGAGGTGGTTCGTCCCATTCAAAACCAGGTTGCCGGTCACGGCAATGAGGTCGCAAGTGGGGCCGCTGGCGGGAAAATCACATAGGATCGTGCCGCCATTCAGGGTCAATGCGCTGCCCGAACCGTCGCCCGCCGTGAGCGTGCCGATGGTGCCCACGCCGCCCGCCGCCAGATTGCCGCCCGCAGAAACACTCACCGGGCCGCTGATGGTGCCGTTGCCACCGAGGGTGGTAAAGGCAGCGTTGGTCACCGCGCCGGCTCCGCTGGTGCCGTTGATGAGCAACGTGCCCGCGCTGACCGTGGTGGGGCCGGTGTAGTTGTTGGCGCCGCCAAGCGCGAGGGAGCCTGCCCCCACTTTTTCAAAGCCGAGGCTTCCGGAAATGATCCCGTTGATGCCCGCGCCCACCCCGGTGGCCACCCCGAGCTTTTGCGTGCCAAAGAACAGGGTCACATTGTTGGTGATGGTGAAGTTGCCGGCCAATTGCAGTGCTCCATTGGGATTATTGTTGCTGTTGAGCTTGATGGTGGCGGTGCCGGCGGCATTGTAGTTTCCGAGAATCAGCGGTCCGCGTTCCACGTCAATGGTGCCTTGCAGGGTATTGTTCCCATTGAGGGTCAATGCGCCGCTGTTTTGACCCGAGGCGCCGCCTTGGAAGAACAGGATGGAGCTGGCATCGCCGCCGCTAATAACGCCATTCAAAACCGTGGAGCTGGTGTTAGGCGTCACCAGATTGACCTGCACGGACGCCGGCAGGCTGATGTCATTGGTCACCGTGGCGGCGGTTCCCGCGATGTTCAGCGTGCTCGCCGCGGTGAATGAGAGCGGTCCGGTTCCCAAATTTGTGCCAGTGAAGATTGACAAAGTTCCGGCGCTGACCGTGGTGCCGCCGGCATAAGTGTTCATGCCGGAGAGCGTGACGGTGGAA
The DNA here is from genome assembly GCA_903917705.1 of uncultured Verrucomicrobia subdivision 3 bacterium. GTDB lineage: Bacteria > Verrucomicrobiota > Verrucomicrobiia > Limisphaerales > UBA11358 > UBA11358. The sequence continues at coordinate 12,225 of CAIXBQ010000158.1, forward strand.
GTGCCATTGATTACGGTAATCCCGCCCGGCCCGCCAATCGGGCCGGAAACCGTCTGGCTGCCGCCCGCCGAACTGAAGATCGACGCTGATGCCAGCGTCACCGGACCGCTCCAGACCGGCGTGCCGCTGCCCTCGTTTAGCAAGGTCGCACTGTCCAACACCACGGGCATGTTGAGCGTGATGCTGCCTAAGGCACCCAGGGAGGTTCCCGGCGTGGCATAATTGGTCGTCGTCGCCGTCCAGGCATTGGTCTGACTAAAAGCCTCATAATGCAGGTCGCCATTGTTGATCGTGATGCTCACCAGGTTGGTTATGAATTGCGGACGCACGTCAATGGCGGTGGTTCCCACCTTGGTCAAGTTATGGCCGTTGCCATTGACCGTGGGTCCGGTTGCGCCGGTGCCGATGTCCCAGCGTGTGCCGTTGCCGCCAATTACCGTGTCTGCTGTCAGCGTCAGATTCGAAACGTTGGCGTAACTGACGATGCTGCCGGTGGAGTTGATGATTGCACCGCTGCCGTCCGGGCCGCTCCCGCCAGCGGTGAAGCTAAAGCCGCGGGTGTTGACGCTGCCAAATGCCTCGCCGTTGTAATCCATCTGGCCGCCGGGCTGAATGGTCACTTGCGCGCCGTTGGCGCCCAGCGGCGACGTGCCGGCCAGCTTGACTTTGCCGGAGTTGATCGTCAGGCCACCGGTATGGGTGTTCGCTGCCGACAGCGTGATCGTATTCACACCTTTCTGGACAATGCTACCTGTGCCGCTCACGACGTTGGCGAAGGTGAGATCGTCCGGCCGGTTGAGGGCCACCTGACTATTGTTGACGATGGTGCCGGAAACGCTGCCGCTGGCAGCCACGCCGTCGCCGATCTGCAATGTGCCGCCTTGGACTGTCACGCCCGGCGCAATCGCGAGATCTGCCGCCAGCACCAGCGTGCCATTGCTGACCACGGTGCCGCCGGTGTACGTGTTGACATTGGCCAGCGTCACGCTGCCGGTGCCGCGCTTGAGCAGGCTGGTCGGGCCCGCGATCGCTTGTGAGCCGGTCACCACATAGTTGCTGGCTGAGTTGTTGAACGTCAGGGTGCCGGGTGTCACGTTCGCCACGCTCACATCCACCGTCGTGTTGCTGCACGTGTCATCGAACAGCACATTGTCATTCGGCATGAAGTCCGTCGGCGTGATGCCATCGGATTGAAGCACCCAGTTCTTCGGAACGGTCAGCGGGTTGACGCTCCATTCGGAATTCAAGGCGCCGCTCCAGCGCGGCTCATCCGCCGTCAACACCACCAATTGCACCGCCGAGGCGCTGGCGTTATTGGTCACATAGCCGGTCATCCGCGGCGGCAGCGTGCCCGGCGTATAGCTTCCCGTATCGTTGGCGGTGCCGCTATAGGTGATCAATGTATAAGTGCCGGTGCCCGGCAGAGAGCCGGTGACGTTGACCGTGAGCGCCGCGCTGTTGGTATAGCCGCCCGAACCGGTCACCACCAGCCGGCCGCTGACGGAAGTGCCGTTGCCGTTGAAGGTGAGCGTGGTCGCACCGGCGCCGAAGGTGGTCGTGGTGTTGGTCCACGGCACGTTATTGAGGCCGAAGCCGCCCGCGTTCACGGTCAGCGTGGTGCTGGCCATCAAATTGTTAACCTGCAAGGTGCCGCCGTTCACCGTGGTGCTGCCGGTGTAGGTGTTGGTGCCGCCGAGGATCAGGATGCCGTTGCCGGTCTTGGTCAACGCAGCGCCCGCCAGGGCGGCGTTGACGGTGGCGGTCCGGCTGGCGCCGACGCCGAGCGTGGGGGTGCCGCTGCCGCCCAGGGTGAGCGTCATGCCCCCCGCGATGGTCAGGTCCGTGCTGGCGTCGTAGTTGGTGATGACGCCGTCGTTCCAGTTGAACGTCCGGGTGGCTGTGCCGGCCCCGGGCTGAATCGTCTGCGCCTGCACCGTGCCGCTGTTCAAGGTGAAGGTGCCAATTACGGTGCCGCTGCTTCCCTGCTGATCGCCCAAAGTGATGGTGTTGGCGGTCACCGTCCCGCCGCTTAACGAGAGGCTGCCGTTGACGCTGCCCGTTCCCGTGCTGGACTTGGTTCCCAAAAGCAGGGTGGTCGCGTCGAGCTTTCCGCCGCCCATCAAGACGGTGCCGGTCACCGGACTATTGTTGGCATAAATGTTCTGGCCAATGTTCATCTGGCTCACCAAGGCATCCAGTGTGCTGCTGCCGGCAACGCCGGTCGTCAAATCAATTTTCCCGAGCGCATAGGCGGGATAGGCCGAGGAGCTGATCTCACCCATCACAATGGTGGCGGGCACGCGGCTGACGCCGTCGGTCGCGCGAATCATCAGCGTGGGATTGCTCGCGCCGTTTTGGAATTGCAGCACGCCCGCCGGGGTCGCCCGCGACGCGCCCGTTTGCATTCCCAGCCTGATGGTGTTGGCATTGATGATGGTGGATTGCGCCATCGCCACCATGCCGGTGCAATAGCTGGTAGCTTGGACGCTGCTGCCCAGGTCACCGATGCTAAATTGGGAGGCGGTGATGGTGCTGTTCGTGGCCAGCAACAAGTTGCCGTAGGTCGAAACATTGCCGCTGCCGGCAGGTTGGTATTGCCCGCCCACATCGAAGGTGTAGCTGGAATTGTTATAGGTGAAGTTATTCAGCGCCGACAGATTCAAGCTCGCCGTGCCGGCGGCTGAGAGGTTGCCTATGCGGCAGTCGGTGCCGCCGGTGACGGTGAGCGTTCCGCCGGTGCCGGTGCCCGTTGCCGCCACGCCGTCTGCCAGCGTCAGGTTCGCGATGGTCTGGCTCACGCCGTTCACGTTCAGCGCGCCGGTGCCGGAGAAAGTCACCGTGGTGCCGGTGGGCAGCGTGTTAGCGGCCGTCAGGCTCAGCGTGCCGCCGCTGATGGTGGTCGTCCCGAGATAGTTGTTGGCGCCGGAGAGCGCCAGGGTGCTGGCGCCGGTTTTGAGGAGACTCAGCGAACCGCTGCTGTTCTGGATCACGCCGGAGAAAGTCGTGGGCGCAAGGGCATTCACCGTCAGCACGGGAGCGCCGCCCGCGGCGACATCGTCCACCGTGCCGGCGCCGGCGAGGTTGTTGACGGTGGGGCTGAGGCCCGCCACGTCCAATGTGCCGTTGACCGTGACGCTGCCTTTACCGGCTCCGGAGGGAATTACCCCCGCCGCGCCGAGCACGAGCTTGCCTGCGGTGATCGTGGTGTTTCCCGTGTATGTGTTGGCGGCGTTGCCCAAGGTCAGAGTCCCGGTGCCCGTCTTGGTCAAGCCGGTCGTGCCGCCAATGACCTTGGAGCCTGTCACCGTGTAGTTCTGCGTGTCATTGGTGAAGAGCATTGAAGTCGGCAGCACGTTGACGGTGGAGATATCCACCGTGGTGGTGTAGGCGGTGTCATCGAAGGTGACATTGTCGCCGCCGGCAAACATATCGTCCAAGCCGCCGTTCAGCCAGTTGGTCGTCGTCGTGTCCCAGGGAATGCCGTTGGTGCCGGTCCAGACCAGCTGCGCCGGCGTGGCGGTCACCACCAGATAAACGGTGCCGGGCGTCGTCGTCGTATCCAGCGTGAATAGGGAGCGGCTGGAACTGATCAGCCCCGTGCCCAGCACGAAGTTATTGGTGCCACCCGAAGCCAGGCTGGTGCCGCCGCTGATGAGCGCGTAGGTGCCGGCGGCCGGCAGGCTGTTGATCCAGTTCACATTGAGGGTGGTGGTGCCGCTCAGATTCAGCGCGCCGTTGATGGCGATCTGGTCGTTGGTGCTGCCGGTGCTGGAAAGGTCATAGTTCAGCGTGCCGCCGGCCAGGGCCAGGCCGCCGTTCACCGTGAGCGTGCCGCAATTCGTCGTGCCCGCGATGGTGATGCTGCCGGCGGTGTTGGTCAGCGAACCATTCACATCCGTCGCGGGGCTGCTGGTGCGTCCGGCGGTGAGCGTGCCGCCGGCCAGCGCAAAGCCGCTCGCGGAAATATCAAACACCGCGCCGGGTTTGATGGTGATGCTGTTCGGGATGAGTGAGCCGGTCGCCCCCAAGGCCAGCGTGCCGTTGTTCAAGTTGATGCCGCCGGAAAAGAGGTTTGCCCCGTTGAGTGTCCACGTGCCCGTACCGTCCTTGCTGCAGGAAAAGCCGTTCACGCCGGCGTTGGTGATCGCGCCGTTGACCACGCCGTTGCCGGGGCCGTTCAGCTCGACGCCGCGCGAGGCGATGGTCGAGCCGATGTTGCCCGCCAGAATCAGCAAGCCGGCGTCCGACTTGACCGCCACGCCGTTGCCGCCCGTGCCGGTCACCGTCAGGGCGCTGGTGATGGTGTTGGTGCCGGACACGTTCTCGATGTCATTCGTCGTCACGTCGCCCGCGAACGTGGTCGAATTGAATCCGTTGAAGGTGTTGGTGATGGTGTTCACGCCGGTCAGGTTCAACTGCAGATTGCCGGTGACGCCGCCACCCTTGGCAATCGTGATATTGCCGGTGCCCAATCCGTTCGGGCTGGTGATCTGCAAGGTGCCGCCGCCGCTGCTGACCGTGGTGGTGCCGGCGTAGAGGTTCGCGTTGGAAAGAATCACCGTGCCCGTGCCGGACTTCGTCAAGCCGACCGTGCCGGCCAATACCGGCGCCACCGTGCCGGACTGCAGATCGTAGGTCGCCGTGTTGTTGGTGATGGTGCCCGTGCCCGTGATCGTGCCGCTGACCAATTGCAGACCGGCGATGCGGTCGTTGTTGGCGCCCACATCCAGCGTGCTGCCGGCGGAGATGCTCACCGTGTTCGTGTCGGCGATCTGGTTGCTCTGGAGCAGCCGGAGTGTGCCGCCGTTGACCGTGAGATTGCCGGAGATCGCGTTGCCGGTGCTGGTGTTCAATTGCAAGGTGCCCGCCTTCACGACCGTCGGGCCGGTGTAGGTGTTCGGCCCATTGAAGGAAACCGTGCCCGCGCCCAGCATCGTCACCGTGCTGTTGCCCTTGATGCCCGCAGCGTCCGCGCTGCTGAACGCATAATTGACATTGTTGTTAAGGAACGCCGTGTTCGTCAGCGTCATGCCGCCGGCGGCCACCGTCAGGTTGCTCGTGGTCACCGGAATGGCGACGGCGTTGCTATAAAATGTGTCCGCAAACACCACGTTCGGCGATAGTCCCTGCACCGCCGTCAAGCTTCCCTGGACCAGCGTCGCGTTCGTGTAATTCTTGCAGAAGTTCGTCGTCGTGGCGTCCACGTTGCCGTTCACCAGCCCGTTCCAATTGCCGATGTTCGACACATCCCGCAGCTGGAGCGTATTGACCTGCGGCACCATGCCGTAGCCGGGGGCGGCCACGCTCACCGGCTGGGTGACGGCATCCGCGGTAAAGCCGCCAATGGTGAACTGGCCCACCCCGCCCGTCGCCTGCGTGGCGTTGAACTTCAAAACCTGGCTGCCGCCCGATGCCGCCGTGCCGATGGTTTCCGCGCGGTTCGTCGTGGCGCCCGCGCGCGGGTCGCCCACCCAAAGCTGCAGGGCATACTGATGGCCGGGCGTCAGGTTCGTCAGCGTCAGCGTGCCGGTGGTGTTGGTCGTCGCGTTGTAAATCGCGCCCTTGAGGATGTTGCTATAACTGGACGACAGGGCGTTGAACGGCGCGGTATTGACGATGAACGCATTCGCATTGGCCGTGCCGAAGCCCGACAGGTTGAGATAGCTTCCCAGCGCTCCGGTGGCAATGCTGTTGGAGGTGAACAACGTGCCGTTGACCGTCGTGGTGGGGCCGCAGCAATAGGCCGCCAGCGCCGAGCCGCTGTTGACCACATCATTGGTGCTGGCGCAACTCGCCGCCGGGCTGAGCGTCATCAACGCCGCCGGCGACGCGAGCGCGCCGCCAAGCAGGACGCCGGCCAGTGACAGCGCGGCCAGGCCGTGCCGCGTGAGGGAGGGGAGGGAGTTTTTCATGGTAGTGTGAACGGATTGGTTGAGGGATGAGTTTCTACAGAAATGATTTTATTCAGCACCGGTCAATGAAAACCGGACAAATCCAATGGCGGCCGGCCCGCCAGTTCTCAAACGCAACGCTGGCAGGCGCGATGAGAACTTTAGCCTGTCCTTGGGAATCATTGGTTCGGGGATTTAAACGAGAGAATATACCCCATCCCCGCCCGAACCGCCTAGTGCATGTTTATGCCCCACCGCCGGGTGACCGTCCGGTAAGAGTGGCGCAGCCACCGGGGTTTATTGCAGCCGGTGCAGCCAGACCTGCAATTGCTTGAGCACCAGCGGCGACAGGCCGATTGCCATGAGCGTGCCCCAGAGGGCCACGAGAATGAGGAACCAGATGATCAGCGCCTTGAAATAATTCTTGCGCGACTCGTTGTCCCCGACAAACGCCCAGACGATGATCATGATCACGCCGATGCAGGGCAGCGCCATGACGAACAGCGCAAACAGCCAGAACCAGACCGAGATGTGATTTTTGTTCTTACCGTTCGCCATAGTACATGGTTGTGCCCTTCGGCAGCGCCTCATCCTACTTCTTGACGGGTGCCACCAGCCGGAGATAGCCGGACGCATCCGGCAAACCCTGCCGGGCCAAGGCGGACCGTGCGAGGCACGCCAGCCGCGGGGGCGACCGGGAGGGTGAATTTCATGCCGCAAGCTAACAACCCCACCTCGCCCTGTCGAGCGAAGTGCGGAAATGGGCCCCGGAACCCGAGTGGCCGACCGCCAATCACCCGAAGGAACTGCTCCGACGCGGGTAAGGAACCTCCAGAAGCTACCGTGCATCAAAACAGTCGGTTTTTGTGGGTTTTTGAGTCAGAATGGCGCTTATCTGGGTCGGAAGCTCGCCAAAATGCTCCGGAAGCACGTGCTTCCCGTCCATATGCACGTGCTTCCAAGGCATTTGGATGTGCTTGCGGGCCACTTGGACGTGCTTCCAGAGCATTTGGACGTGCTTGCGAACCATTTGGACGTGCGCGCAGAGCATTTGGACGCGCTTGCAGACCATTTGCACGTGCTCGCGGAGCATTTGCACGTGCTCGCGGAGCATTTGGACGTGCTTCCAGACCATTTGGACGTGCTTGCGGACCATATGCACGTGCTTCCGGAGCATTTTAGCGAGCTTCCGGAGCAAAAACACGAGCCTCCGGACCATTGGCAGACGCTTCCGGGACGGAACGGCGTCCATCCGGCTTGGAAGCATGAGCAGCGGGAGTGTTGGCAAAGACCGGCGGGCTGCGGACTGCCAGCCCGGCAGCTTACGCCAGCCATTTTATTGGCGGTTGTCCCTTCCCCAATGCCGGCCCGCCGCTCAGCGCTCGCGATACTGTTTGACGAGGCTGGCGGTGAGGTAGGCGGCGGCGAGGAGGGTGAGCGGCAGCCCGACGACGAGCGCGCGGACCCAGGTTTCCGGGTCCATGATCACGGTCACGATCAGGGAGGTGGTCAGTTGGACGCTGAAGGCGATGACGATGACGCGCAGGACCCGGTCGGTGCCGTTGATGAGGGCGCTGACGCAAAAGGCGTGGATGCAGACGACGAGGAGTCCCCACAAGGCGATGCCGGCGACGGCCAGATGCCAGATCCAAGCCAAGGCCCAGGACCAGTTCGGCTCGTCCCCGTTCGCTGTGGCAGCCATGGCGATGGCCCCGGCGAATGAACAGGTCAGGAGCCAGCCGAACAATCCGCCAAAGACGCCTTGGACGGCCGCCCGGAAGACGGCGCCCAAATCAGTGTCGGAAGGAGTGGTCACGCAGACTCCCGGCCCGCCCGGGCGAGACGTGGTGCCTTACGGAAACTCATGCCCGGGGATGCTGCACTTGGGCGATTCACCGACGGGGCCGATGGTGTAGATGCCGCCGGCGGGACATTTGGGCAGTTGGCCGTTGATGAGGCGGATGTACGGCGTGAGGTCGGCTTCGGTGCAGGGGTCGCCGGTCTTCTTGCCTTTTTCCAAGGCATACTGGTTTTCGGCGGCTTTAATTTGGCGGAGGTTGTTGATGCAGGCGTTTTCCTGCGAGGTGCTGCGGGCTTTGACAAAGTTGGGGATGGCGATGGCGGAGAGCATGGCGGGCACGGCCACGGCGGGGAGCAGGGCCATGTTGGCAAAGCTCTGGCTGCTGTTGCCGACGGTGAGACAGCCTTGCGGGGTGTTGACGCCGACGGAGTAGGCAAAGGTGGGGCGGGAGTGGAAGAGGGTTTGCATCCACTGCGTTTGCGCGGCGGCGCCGCCTTTGGCCAGTTGGCCGGTCATGGCCTGCTGCTGCACCTGAAACATGATGCGGCCGAAGTTTTCGCTCATGTAGGTGAACTGGTTGCCGGTCTCGGGCATCATGCGGGCGAGGCGCTTGAACTCGGCGGTGCTCTTGAGGCCGGGCGTCTGGCCGCTCTTGACGGCGAGCGCGGCGTTGACGAGTTCGTCCGAGGAGCCGATCAACAGGTAGCCGCCGCTGCTGGCGGTGGTCGGCCGCAGGGTGCCGATGAAGGGCAGGGGAATGGGCATGGTACGCATCCGGAGGCCGGGCTTCTCCACGCTGACGATCTGGGGGTTGGATTTCAACTGCTGGTCGATGCGGTTGAAGATGGTGTCATCATTGACCTTGAGGATGAGGATCAGGCCGGGTTCGGGCAGGGTCATGGCCATGCCGGGGATGGGAATGGGGATGGTGTTGGATTCGTTGAGGGTGAGGACGAAGCCGCCTTCGGTGCCGAGGGATTTGAGGAAGGTGTCCCACTTGACCTTGGTGCTCTGCTCAAACTGGCCGGGCAGCTTCTTGAGGAAATCCTGCGCCTGCGGGAAGCCGGACTTGGCAATCTCGTCCTGCGTGACGGACCAGAGCAGCGGGAGGTCCATGTCGGCGAAGGCGGCGAGGGCGGTGTTGGCGGGGAGCAGGTCGAGGCCGGTGAGGGCGTGGGGCTGCTGGCCGCACAGCTTCCAGAGGAAGCCGGTGCCGGTGTTCGGATAATGGTGCAGGAGCATTTTGTTGTGGAACATGCCCTTCTCGATCTCGACGGAGCTCATGCCCAGGCCGGTGATGTCTTCCACGCCGCTGTCCTTGATGAGATGGTTGACGACGTCAAAGGCCTTGTTGACGTTGGCGGTGTTTTCGGGGGAAAGCTCGGGGATGGCGGCGGCGGTGCTGCGCCACGACTCGACCTTGGTGGAGAGATGCTCGAGCCATTGCGCGGTGCCGAGGTAGAGATAGAAGTTCCCGCCGGGGTCGAGCTGCTCGGTGACTTCGGCAAAACTGGTCCGCTCGCTGGGGAGCTGGATGGAGGAGCGTTGCTGGGCCGAGTGCTTGCCGCAGCCGAAGGTCAGGACAGCGACGCAGCCGATCAGGACGGTGGACGCGCCGAGGAGGAGATGAATTTTTTTCATGGAGAGGGGATGGATTAAAAGTTATTGGACCCGTTGGGGACAGACAAACAGTTTCCCGGCAAAGGTAAAGGAAAAACACCGAATGCGACCGGACACCCAGCGGGACAGTCACAGGCTTTTCAGCCGGAAGTAGAGCGACGCCGGGTCCGCCGCGACGACCGCGACGTTGACCGGCGTATCGATGCCGGCGGTCAGCGGGTTCCAGTTCTGCAGGTTCTCGGAGAACTGGATGACCCACTCGGCCGGCAGCGCCTCCGCCGTGCTGATGTGGAATGAATTGGGAAATGCGCCCGGCGGATTCTGCGTCCGCAACTTGACGCCCGGCTGCGTGCTGGCGAGCCGGAACAACAGCTGGTTCTTCGGCGAGGCCACCACGGTCACGTTCACGGCCGAATTGCTGCCGGTGGTGAGCATGGCCCAGGTCTGCAAGTCCGACGAGGCTTCGATCGCCCACGCCGGCGGAATCGGGCCCGACGCCTTGAGGGAATACACGCTGCTCAGTCCGGTGACGGGCATCTGCTTCAGCGACAAGACCGGCGTGATGGCGACCATGGCGGCCAGGCCGGAGAGCTGCGGAGCCGTGAGGGAAATTTCCGTCGTCGCGCCGCTTTCCAGGCCGTCGAGCCCGTAGGCGGTGATGACGTAATACCACGTCATTCCCGGCTCCATGTCCGGCAGGACCAGCGAGGTGGCATCCCCGGAGTAGATGCGATCGGTATAGGAGCCGCTCGCGATGCCGCGATAGACATGATAACCCGCCACGTTGGGGCTTGGGCTGGGATTCCATGACAATACCGGCGCGGGGTCGGATGCGGCCACCGGATCTTCCGGCGGCGCGATGCCGGGAACGGTATAGACGGCGATGTTTGAAGGATTACTTTCATCGCCCGCCGAGTCCAGGCAGGTGACGGAAAAACAATAAGTCTTCCCTTCCAGCAACCCGAATACGATCGCGCGGGTGTTGATGCCGGCCGGCACCGTGGCCGTGGTTTTGCTGTTGTCCAATCTGTAATGGACGCGGTAGCCGGCGATATCCGGACTGGAACTGGCATCCCAGCTCAGGTTGACAGATTGAACGGCCGCAACCCGCCACGGCAGTGCGCCGAGGATTGCGAGGGAATATGCGAGGACGAAAATTGGAAATCTCACGAACGAGCGGGCGTTGTCTGGGTGCGTTAATGTTTATGTGTTTTCACCGAATCCGTCGCTTGACTTTGACCGCCAGTCGTCTTGCCGACTTTTCTGGCTGGAACCAAGTGAAAACCGCCCGCCAACGACTGGCCTTATCCGTCGCACCCGACATTCTCCACGCTCACTAGGAACTGACAAACAAACGAATCCAAATTGGAAGGCGATATAAAACGAAATATCACGGTTAAATGTCAACCGATAAAACAACTCGGCAGCCGTTTTTTTTAATTCGTCGAAGAATGGCTTGAAACCGGACGCTATCGGTTCATAGTGGCCTCATGAAATCCATCTCCCGGCGTTTCAATCAAACCGGCTTCACCCTCGTTGCCCTCCTCGTCATCGTGGCGGTCATCGCCATCCTGGCGGCCATGCTGCTGCCCGCGCTGTCCAATGCCAAGACCAAGGCCACCCGGATCAACTGCGTCAACAATCTCAAGCAGTGCGGCCTGGCCTATCGCATCTGGGAAGGCGACAATAACGACAAATATCCGATGGACACGCCCGTCGCGAAAGGCGGCACGCAGGAATTTGGCGCCAGCGGCGCGGACACCTTCCGCCATTTCCTCGTCATGTCGAATGAATTGAGCACGCCCAAAATCCTCGTCTGCCCGAGCGACACCCGTCTTGCCGCCGCCACCTTCGGCCAGTTGCAAAATAAAAACCTCAGCTACTTCGTCGGGCTCGACGCGCGAGATGACTTCCCCCAGCGGTTTCTCGATGGCGACCGCAACATCATCGGCGCCGCTGAAGCCGGCGACTTTCCGCCCCCGGACGGCATCCTCAAGCTCGTTCCCGGCGGCCCGGCCGGCTGGACCAGCGCCATTCACAACAATTCCGGCAACCTCGGCCTCGCCGACGGCAGCGTGCAGCAGTTCACCAGTGACGGCCTGCAAAAGGCGCTGGCGAATTCCGGCGATCCCACCAACACCTGGCGCATCTCCCTGCCGGAATAGGGAATTCGCGGTATCAGCCGGCGGTTACGCCGGGGAAAACACCCGCGGTAACGCGCCGGAACGGAAAACATTGCTCCGCCGCTATACTTTTGCTTTGAATTCCGACGGTTTCACCGCCACAATTCCCCTTCACGTTTGGATTCGGAATACTTAACTCCGGCTCCTCAATTCGATTTTTACATGAAACGCACGCATCATTGCAACGAACTGCGCCCGGCACACATCGGGCAGACCGTCACCCTCTCCGGCTGGGTTCATTCCCGCCGCGATCTCGGCGGCCTCATCTTCATTGACATCCGCGACCGCGAAGGCCGGACGCAGACCGTGTTCGACCCATCCGATTTGTCCAAGGAATTGTTCGCGCAGGCCGCGTCGCTGCGCAGCGAATGCGTCGTGAGCATCACCGGCAAGGTGCGCGCGCGCCCCGCCGGCACCAACAACGCCAAGATCCCCACCGGCGAAGTCGAGGTGATGACCTCGTCGCTCGAAGTGTTGAACATGGCGGAAGTCCTGCCCTTCCCCGTGGACGATCCCGAAGTCGCCAACAAGGTCAACGAGGAGCTTCGCCTCCAATACCGCTACCTGGACCTGCGCCGCCCCGAAATGGCGCGCAATCTCAAGGTGCGTTCCAAGGTCGCCATCGCCACGCGCAGCTACATGGACGAACAGGGCTTCCTCGAGGTCGAGACGCCCACCCTGTTCAAGTCCACGCCCGAGGGCGCGCGCGAATTTCTCGTCCCCAACCGCCGCGAGCCCGGCACTTTTTACGCGCTGCCGCAATCCCCGCAGCAGTTCAAGCAGATCCTCATGGTCGCCGGCGTCGAAAAATATTTCCAGCTCGCCCGTTGCTATCGCGACGAGGATTTGCGCGCCGACCGCCAGCCCGAGTTCACCCAGGTGGACATCGAGATGAGCTTCATCGACCGCGAAGACATCTACGCCCTCATCGAAGGCCTGCTCCAGCGCGTCTGGAAAGTCGCGCTGAATCTCGACATCCCCACCCCGTTCAAGCGCATCACCTTCGAGGAGGCCCTGAACCGCTGGGGCATCGACAAGCCCGACACCCGCTTCGCCATGGAGCTCGTGGACATGACCGAGGAATTCCGCGCCAGCACCTTCAAGGTGTTCAGCGGCACCATCGCCAACGGCGGCGTGGTGAAAGTGCTCAATGCCAAGGGCCTCGCCGGCGCCACCCAGGGTCAGATCGAGACCATGACCGAATATGCCAAGAGCTTTGGCGCCAAGGGCCTCGCCTTCATCAAGGTCGAAAACGGCGAATGGAAATCCCCCATCGTCAAATTCTTCAGCGACGCCGAAAAGGCCGCCCTCACCGCCAAATTGCAGATCGCCGAAGGCGACCTCATCCTCTTCGCCGCCGACCAATGGCTCAATGCCTGCGAAATCCTCGGCAAGATCCGCCTCTACTGCGCCGATATCTTGAAGGCGCAGGGCAAGCTCGTCATCCCCGCCGACCAGTTCAATTTCCTCTGGGTCATTGAATTTCCGCTGCTCGGCTTCGACCGCGAGCAGAACCGCTGGTATTCCAGCCATCACCCCTTCACCGCGCCCGTGGCCGACGATATCCCCCTGCTCAAGACCGATCCCAAGAAAGTCCGCGGCCAGCACTACGACGTGGTGGTCAATGGCGTCGAACTGGGCGGCGGCTCCATCCGGATCCACCAGCCCGACGTGCAGAAGACCATCTTTGAGGAACTGCTCGCCATCCCGCCCGAGGAGACCAAGCTCCGGTTTGGCTACATGCTGGACGCCTTCCGCTACGGCGCGCCCCCGCACGGCGGCATCGCCCTCGGGTTCGACCGCCTCATCGCCATCCTCTGCGGCACGCCGAGCATCCGCGACGTCATCGCCTTCCCGAAAACGGCCAAGGGCACCTGTCTCATGACCGATTCGCCCAGCCACGTTTCGCCGAAACAACTGCGCGATCTTTACATTGATGTGAAGGTGAAGAAGCCGGAACCCCCCGCGCCCGCCCCGGCCAAGCCCTGACCGGGACTTTGCGACGGCCTGACCATGATGGACTGGAAAAAATCAGGCCGGTCCTTTCTCCGCGTGTTGCAACTGCTCGTCATCGCGTATTTGCTCATCGCGCTGGCGGCGCTGATCTTTCAGCGCCGCCTGATTTATTTCCCCACGAAAATTCCGGCGGCGGCCGTCGTCGCCGTCGCCGCCGGGCACGGCTTTGCCCCATGGAAGAATCCCGCCGGTGAAATCATCGGCTGGAAAATGACCGCGCGCGGCGCGGCCGCCACCGCCAGCGTGCTGATCTTCCACGGCAACGCCGGCTGCGCGCTCGGGCGCGATTATCTGGCGCAGCCCATCCGCGACGCGGCGGACGCCGATGTCTTCGTCTTGGAATATCCCGGCTACGGCGCGCGCGAAGGCGCGCCCGGACAGGCCAGCTTCAACGCCGCCGCGGAGGCCGCGTTCCGGCTGTTGCCCGCCGCCGCGCCGAGATATGTCGTCAGCGAATCCATCGGCACCGGCGTGGCCTCGGCCCTGGCGAAAAATCATCCGGGGGAGATCGCCGGCCTCGCGCTTTTTGCGCCCTACCAGAATTTCCCGGCCGTCGCCCAGCGGCAGATGCCGTTCCTGCCCGCGTATTTTCTCGTGCGCGACCGGTTTAATCCCGCCGCCGACCTGAAAGCCTATCGCGGCCCCGTGAAAATCATCGTGGCCGGTGCGGATGAGATCATCGGCGCGGCCTCCGGGCGGAGATTGTTCGAGGGTTATGCCGGGCCGAAGGAGCTTCAGGTCATCGGCGGCGCGCATCACAACGACATCGCCCCGCAAACGCCCGCATGGTGGCGGGAAGTCTTCGCCTTCTGGCGCCACCGCCCCAGCCCGTAGCCGTCCCGCGCAAGTGGAGGCGCATTTTGGATGAAAACCGCTTCCCACCGCGACGGCCAAGCCCTGAACGGGATGGAACCTCCCGCGAAAAGAACGGCGGCAGCCGTGGAGTCGTTGAACCAGCCACGGAATACCGCCAATCAAAACAGCAAACAGCCCGCAGCGGAAATTGCGGGCTTTCTGCTGTCTGGATTCAGACCGAAGGAAGATTAAACCGCACTCAAAAAAGTGCAGCCTATCCTCGTATTAGGCGGCAAAATCGTCATAACTCAAAAATCAAGATGCCCACTGATGCTTAAATAATACCTTCCAACCTGATGCTGCTCTGCGCACCTGCCAAACATAACCATGAAGTCTTCCGGTCGTGACCTCTGGCCCAAGCTCACCATCTACCAACGAACGAATCGGCTCGTCTGTCTGCGTGCGAACAACAGCAAGAATCTGCTCAACGTCTGCTTCCGGTAATGTCGTCTTAATCTCCATACGCGTGATGCCGCCTAACAGATAATCGATGACTCGGTTTGCAGCCTATCAAATTTCATGAAATGAGTCTAGGCTCGACGAAAGTTCATGTCCAGCATAAATTTAGGTCGTTTTATGACTCTCCCACCGTATTTAACAAACCCGGCGCGTCCGCCGCTGGAAAAGCTCCGGCCCAATCCCAAGGGCAAGCTGCATGACCAGTTCCATGAGGTAGCCCGGTTCAAACATCTCTCGTTCCGAACGGAGACGACGTATTGGGAATGGGTGGTGCGCTATTTGAGGTTTCACAAGGAGCGGGCGGGGGATTGGCGGCATCCGCGCGGACGATATTACCAGCGGCATCGAGGACACAAACGTGATGCTGGCGATCACCGAGATCGAGGCCGAGGGTGCAGCCGCCGGCAGGCGCCGGGGCAGTGGTGGGGGTGGAAACGACCGACGGTGTCCTTTTATTTGGTTTTTTCATAGGCAGAGAGTATAACCCGGTAA
>CAIXBQ010000159.1 GCA_903917705.1 uncultured Verrucomicrobia subdivision 3 bacterium
ATCCCTACCAAAATCGGAATCACCACATGGCTGGTAGGGACATCGCGCTGCGATGTCCGGTCGGCGGTCGGCGCAGCGCGCCATCCCTACCAAAATCGGAATCACCACATGGCTGGTAGGGCCGAGCTGCTGCTCGGCCTCCCCGCTCGGCGTCGCGGCAGCGACGCCCTGCCAGCGCATCCTTTGTTGATAAAAATTGGCTTTTTGACTTTCGGAAGCTTCCGGAAGCATCTCATTTTCTGGAAGGGGGTTCCGGAAGGGTTTGACAGCCAAAATTGATAAACCGATGGCTGGGGGAGCCGGATTTTGGAAAAACCACGCGTCCGGAAGGCAAATAAATCGCTAAAACGCAAATAATGCCCTGGAAATGCCAAGATTTGGTAAGCGTGTTTTAGTGCCTGCTGAGAGACTCGCCCCATGACCTCCACGCCGCCCCGGCCCAGCTCATAACCGGGTATGGATACGACTTGGGGATCATTTGTCTGGGGCCAGGCCCGATGGGCAGGCTCCGGAAATATTCCGCAAAAAATAACGTCGGCTAAACGAAAGCGAACATCTATGCGAGATTTGCATGTATTCTTCAAAAACCCCCTGAACGACCCCGGCATCAGCATGGACCAATTGCTGACCTTCGGCACGAATCATCTGGCGCGGTTGATCGCCAACAACACGCTGGCCGTCATCACCGCCCGCATCACCGCCACCACGGCGGCGCTGGCGCAGGTGGAATCCGTCTTTGACGATGACGCGACCCAAAGCGCGCTGCGCAAAGCCCGCAATGAGATCAAAGATAATTACCGGAAAGCCTTGCTCGTTTCCGTGGAGTCGGTTTACGGTGCAATCATCGCCAAGGTCACCTCGAAATCCGTCATCATCACGGAATGCTTCCCCGAGGGCCGCACGGTGTTCAGCCGATGCAAGGATGACCGCGTGGAGTCGAATTTGAACGTGCTGATTGATGGGGTGACGGCTCATACGGCGGAATTGAGCGCCCAACTGGTCACGGACGCCACGGCGCTGCTCACGGGCTGGCTGGCGGTGTATAACGCCAGCGAAACCACGGCGGGCGTCAAGTCGAACACCATCATCGACAAACAGACGGCGCGGAACAACCTGCAACTGGAAATATTCAGGAACATCCTCACGCTGGCGCTGGCCTTTCCGGACCAGCCGGAAATGTGCGATGTGTTCATGCAACAGAGCTATCTCTACGATCATCCGCACACCACGACCCCGCCCACACCGCCGACGCCGACGCCGGCCACGCCCACCCCCACGCCGCCAACCCCTTAACCGAATCTTACCATGGCCTTTGACCCAAATCTGCCGGCGGACGATACGCTGGCCACCGCCGGCGCAATGCGCGACCAACTGAACGGCCTGAACGACCTCATCACGCCAAAGGTGACGATGCAGGATGTGCTGGATGCCATTGCCGCGGGTGCGGCGCGTAGTCTGGACAGTGTGCAGCCGCTAAACATTCCCTTGCACGACCCGCTGACGCGCGCCGAAGGCCAGGCCATCATCGACAAGATCAACGAAATCATCGGCACCGCGCACTCGTAAGACCTTGGCCGATCAAGGTAGGGATATCGCGCTGCGATGTCCGTCGGCGGACGGCGCAGCGCGCCGTCCCTACCAGCCTTGGCGGACGGTCACGGAGCGGTTTGAAAGAGAAGTTCCGTGTGTGCCATGCTTGCTAAAAGCAGTCGCTGATTCAGGAACGACCTTTTTCATGCTGGACACCCACTTTCGGCGGGCCTACTGTAGTTTCTTGAATATGGCAGGCTGCTCAACGCGCCGACCATGATTTGCTAGGTGCTAGGTTCCATTGTCATGCGTTTAATACTCACCTTATCTTTGATCGCTGTGCTTGCCGGATGCGGCAGGCAGAGCACGCAGACCACGAATCCTATGTTTAACACACTTCTCCAGACCAGCGTTGACGAGCTTAAACTCAAAATGGCAGCACAGACACCTTGGGGCTTCGGCAAGTTTGATAGATGGGATTTAGACCAAAATGTCGGGAATTTGATTTTTTCAAATAAGGATGGCACGACTGCGGTTTGCCCGGCGCAGATTATCGGCAGTTACGACACCACCGACAAAACGTGGCTTTGGGCTTGGGATAATCCTTCCATTGCAGACAAGCTCAAGATTGATTCACTGAAGATTAAGGCTTATGGCGAGACAAATAAAATCGAGAGGCTAACCACGGCAGAGTGGAAGTGCGAGGAGTCAGATGCGTGGGCGATGGCTGCATTAGCTGTAAAGTTATGCGGGTCGCAGGCAGCCTACCGTGGGCCAGCAGGTTCGTCTTATGTTTTCATAACATTTGGTGCAGTCAAATTGAGTAAATCACAGTGATGGCCCCTAATTCAAGGAACGGCTACAAAGGTTCGAGTTTGGATTAATCATTCTTCCGAACTTTGCGGAAAACAATCAGCTTGATTTGTTTTGACGCCCGCCCTCACCTTTAATCCTCTCCCCCGTGAGAGGAATTCCACCTAAGCTGTTTCGGGTTTGGCCAATGCCCGTCCGGCCAAGCCTGCCGGTGGTATTTCCAATAAAGCGGTGAACGTGAAAGCCCTCTCCTTGGGGAGAGGGTTTGGGTGAGGGAGGACGTTCGTCAAACAGGTTTCGATTTGGGTTTAATCTTCCAGCCATCGGTTCTGTCCTTCCAGTCAGGCAATATTTTTCCCGCGAAGTCGTCCTGAAAGCGTCCGGAAGGACCTTTTTTCCTGGCAGGTGGTTCCGGAACGTTCCGGAAGTCATCCGGAGTTTTCGGGTTGGCCAAAAAGCCGGTTTGGGGTCGTTCCGGCAGTCGCGAGCCGTCGGGCGAAGGGGTTTTGCCGGTGGGCGGGTGGCAATTGACGGTTGGAACCTGTATCCGGACAGTTGGGGCGAGCGTCCGCGCGTGCTGTTCCAAGCAGAGGCGGTTTCAGGCGCGATTATGCCCCTGCCCGGCTCCGGGACCCGGCGCGCGGGGACGAACGCCCCTCGTTTTGGCCCGTCCGGCATGACGGGCGATTTTCCCGACCTAGTCCACGGGCACTTGCGTGCTGAAGGGTTCGGCCGGCAGTCCGGCGGCATTGATGAAATCCGGCTGGGCCAGTTCGTCCCAGGCAAAGCGAACAGCGACCGGGTGGTCCACTCCGGCGGCGGTGACTTGCAGTTTGTCGCCCACGACCACGGCTTCGGCGGGAACAAACTGTCCGTCGGCGCCCGCGATGGTGAACCAGGTCAATGGCTGCGCGTCGGGGCTGCCCAAAGCGCCGGCCACATGGTTGAAGCTTAGCACGGCGCGGTTGCCGGAGATTTTCAGGCTCTTGAAGGTCGGGCCGGAGCTGACGACTTTCTCGCCATAAGTCTTTTCCCGCGCGAGCAGGGCGAGGCGGCGGCCGACTTCCATTTTATTGCGGGGATGGATGTCGTTCAGGTCGTCCACGAGGTCGGTGGTCACAACCATGCCGGTGTTTTTGATATGCCGGGCGGCCTTGGATTGGAGAGCCCAAAATTCGGGCAGGGTCTCGGCGGTAGGCGTGCGGACGGTTTTGCCGCCGTGATATTTGAAGGGGGCGATTTGCACGAAGTAGAAGGGAAAGTCGCCCTCGTTCCAAACCTGTCGCCAGCCGCCAATGAGGGCGGCCATCTTGAGATCATAGTTGGTTTCGCCACAGTTGGATTCGCCCTGATACCAGAGGGCGCCTTTCATGGCAAAGCCGGCGATGGGGGCGATCATGGCGTTGTAAAGGGCGATGGGGGTGGTGCTGGAGACTTTGTTGGAGCTGAGATTGAGGGAGGCGAGTTGGCGAAGCGTGGGCACGGCGGCAAACCCGGCCGGCGGCGTCCACGGCTCGATGCGGGTGCCGCCCCAGGAGGATTCGATGAGGCCGACGGGGACGTGGAGGTTGGTATGGAGGTCGCGGCCGAAGAAATAGGCGGCGGCGGAAAATTTGATGGTGTCGAGGGAATTGGAATTGCATTCCTGCCAGGGCTGGAACTTGCCGAGGTTCGCCTGCGGCTGCGCGGCGAGCATCTTGTCCACCTTGAAGAGGCGAAGGCCGGGGTAATTCGCGGCGGCGAGTTCGGATTCGGCATTGAAGGTGGGTTTCTGTCCGGGCTGCTTGCCGATGGGCTTTTCCATGTTCGACTGGCCGGAGGCGAGCCAGACTTCGCCGACGAGGATGTTGGTGAAGGTGCGGGTGGCTCCGGCGCGGATGACAAGGGTTTGCGGGGTGAAGGAGGCCTTGAGCGGACCGAGCTTGACGCGCCATTTCCCTTGGGCGTCGGCCTGGGTGGATTTGGTCTGTCCGGCAAAGGTCACGGTGACGCTCGCGCCGGGCGAGGCCTCGCCCCAGACGGGGACGGGCTGATTTTGCTGCAAAACCATGTTGTCGCCGAAGATGGCGGGCAGCTCGAGCGACGAGTTGACGGTCTGGGCCGTGGCGGGGCCGTTGAACAGGACGGACACGGCCAGTCCCAGGACGAGGGCGAGTCGGGAGGATTTCATACGCTCATTCTGTAACAAAGCGGCGGCTTGGCAAAACTATTTTGCCAGCGTCCGCTAATTTGCTACTCTCCGCGCCATGCGAATGTTGAGCTGGCTGTTTGTTACGGTCGTGGCGCTGTCGGTCTCGGGCGCGGAATTGCGATTCAATTTCGGCGACGCCGCGGGCCTGACGCCGACGAATTTCACCGCGTCGCTGTTCGGCACGGGCCAGGCGCCGGTGTGGCAGACGGTGTTGGACGAGGTGCCCTCCCTGCTCGCGCCTTTGACGGACAAGGCGCCCAACGTGACCAAGCGCAGCGTGCTCGCCCAGACCGGCACGGACGCGACGGACGAGCATTTCCCGCTGTTCATCTACAACGGCGAGGTGTTCCGCGATTTCAAGTTCACCACGCGGTTCAAGATCGTCAGCGGGGTGACCGAACAGATGGCGGGCTTGGCCTTCCGGTTCCAGAACGCGTCGAACTTCTACGTGGTCCGCGTCAGCGCGCTGGGGCGGAATATCCGGTTTTACAAGGTGGTGAACGGCCAGCGCTCGGATCCGCTCGGGCCGAACATCGATATCACCACGGGCACGTGGCATTCGCTCGCGGTGCAGTGCGAAGGCAACCAGATCAATCTCTGGCTCGACGACCGGCTGGTCATGCCGACGCTGGGGGACAACAGTTTTGCCGAGGGCAAGGTCGGCTTCTGGACAAAGTCCGACTCGGTAAGCTACTTCGCCGATGCCGGCATCACCTACACGCCTCGCATCCCCGCGGCGCAGACGCTCGTCAACGCCGTCCTGGAAAAACAGCCGCGCATCGTGGACCTGCGGATTTACACGCTGACGACCAACAACGCGACGAAGGTCATCGCCAGCAAGGAATTGGCGCACGTGGGATTGCCGGGCACGGAAGTGGAACTGGCGGCCATCGAGTCCGGCACGATCTCCTACGGGAAGGACAACGGCGAGGTGCTGGTGACCCTGCCTTTGCATGACCGCAACGGCGACGACATCGCCGCCGTCCGGTTCCGGCTGAAATCATTCTTTGGCGAGACTCAGGACAACGCCGTGAACCGGGCCCGCCTCCTGCTCAAGGTCATGCAGTCCCTCTGCTCCTCCGCCGAAGATTTGCGGAAATAACCGGGGCCGCGCGCCCTTGGACCGGAGGGGTTCGGACGGCCATGCCGCCCGGTGACGCTTCAGAGCTTCTTCAGCTCATTCCCTGCCAGCTGGATCAACGGCCGGATGGTGGCCGCATCGAATTGAAACCGGCAGCCGGCGGCCGCAAACAATTCCGGGAGCGGACGCGAGCCGCCCAGGACCAGGGATTGCTTGTAATCGTTCAGCGCCTTCACTTTGTCCCGCCGCGAATTCGCCCAGACCTGCAACGCGCCGAGCTGCGCGATGCCGTATTCGACGTAGTAAAACGGATGGATGAAGATGTGCAGCTGCCGGTGCCAGGAATGCGCCCGCGCCTCCTCGTAACCCGACCAGTCCACGTCGCCGCCGAAGCGGTCCATCAATTCCATGTAGGCCGCCTTGCGCTCCGCGCGCGATTGGCCGGCATGCGTGTAAACCCAGTGCTGGAATGCATCCACCGTCGCCATCCACGGAAAGAAGCCGATGATGCCTTCGAGATGCGATTTGCGCGCGCGATTCGCCTCGGCCACGGGATAAAACTCCTCGAGGAATTCGTTGCCGAGCAGCTCCATCGACATCGAGGCGACTTCGCAGAATTCAATCGGCGCACTGCGATACGGATAAAGATCCTCGTCGCGCGTCGCCTGCGCATGGAAGGCATGGCCGGCCTCATGCAGAATTGTCTCCACATCGCGCTGCACTCCGATGGCGTTCATGAAGATGAACGGCACGCGCGCCTCCGAGAGGGTTGACTGATAACCGCCCGGGGCCTTGCCCTTGCGATTGTCCAGGTCGAGCAGCTTCAAGTCCTGCATCTGCTGAAAGCCCGCCGCGAGGCCCTCGTCAAGGCGGTTGAAGATCTTCTGCGTGCGCGAAACCATCCCGCCGACTTCGGCGAACGGTTTCAACGGGACGCGGTTCTGGGGATCCACCGCCAGGTCCCACGGGCGCAGCTTTTCCAGCTTCAACTGCCGCTTCCGTTCCGACTGGATTTCGCGGACCGCCGGGACGATTTCCTTTTCCACGGCGCCGTGGAACTGCACGCAGTCGGCCGGCGTGTAGTCGAACCGGCATTTCTGGCGAAAAATGTAGAGGAGATAGTTGTCGAACCCGGCGTTTTTGGCGATCCGCGTGCGGAGCTGGATGAGCTGGTCGAAAACCTCCTCGCACTTGTCCGCGTCCTGCAAGCGGCGCCGGGCAACCAGTTCCCACGCCTCCTGCCGGAGCGCGCGATCCGGCTCCTCAAGATAGCGCCCCATCTGGACCAGCGTCTTCTCCTCGCCGCAAAACTTCACCGTCTGCGCGCCGATGAGCTTTTGATAATGCTGGCACAGCTTTGCTTCCTCGGTTTCCAGCGCGACGTTCTCCGGCCGGAACAGCTCGACGTGGTTCTTCACGTCGCGGTTGAACACTTCAAACCGCTTCGCGGGCAGCTGGCCCCGCTGCGGATGCGCGACGTAAATCTTCTCCAGCGCGAACTGGCGGGGCTTGAGCTGCGGCTCGACCTGCTCCACGAAATGCAGATAGGCCTTCTCCGCGCCGGCGTCATCCGTATGGCAGGTCATGGCGATGTAACGGCGCGAGGCTTCCTCGTCCAGCGCGGCGTTCAGCTCGCTCCAGTCAAGCAGCCAGCGCTCCAGCCCGGCGGCGGACGCGGTCTGCGCCGCGCGCGATTCCAACTGGTCGAACAGCGGCGCAATCTGCGGCCAGTCGCCCAGGTCAAGGTTTTGCGGAACAAATGTGCGCGGCCGGTGGGCGGCCAGCTTTCCAAACGGCAGTAAGCTCATGGGCGAAGTCTAACGAAAGTTCGCCCGGTGAAAATATATTTCCGGAGCCGCCGAGCGCCCGCCGGCCGGATTTGCTGCGACGAACGCTCGACAACGGCGCTGGAAAAATTAAAATTCCAGCGCATGACTAAACCTACCTTGCTCGTTCTCGCCGCCGGCATGGGCAGCCGCTATGGCGGACTCAAACAGATTGACCCCGTCGGCCCGGCGGGCGAAACCATCATCGACTACTCGATTTATGACGCGATGCGCGCCGGCTTCGGCAAGCTCGTCTTCGTCATCCGCAAAGACATCGAGCAGCAGTTCCGCGAGATCATCGGCTCGCGATTTGAAAAGCGCATCGCGGTGGAGTACGTCTTTCAGGAACTCGACAAGCTCCCGCCGGGCTTTTCCCTGCCGGCCGGCCGCACCAAGCCCTGGGGCACAACGCATGCGATTCTGATGGCCGAGGGCGTGGTCAAAGAAAACTTCGCCGCCATCAACGCGGACGACTTCTACGGCCAGAACGCCTACAAGATCCTCGCGCAGCACCTGACCGCCGGCACGCCGGACTACGCGATGGTGGGCTTCATTTTGAAGAACACCTTGTCGGACCACGGCAGCGTCGCGCGCGGCGTTTCGCGGACCGACGCGAACAACTATCTCACCTCTATCGTGGAGATGACGAAAATCGTGCGCGACGGCAGCGGCGCAAAAAATGAAAACGCCGACGGCACGACCACGAAGCTCTCCGGCGACGAGCCGGTCTCGATGAATTTCTGGGGCTTCACGCCGGCGCTGTTCCCCCAGATCAAGGTGGACTTTGAAAACTTCCTGAAGCGGTCCGGCGGCGAATTGAAGTCCGAAAGCTTCATTCCCAGCACGGTCGGCAATCTTGTGAACGCCGGTCAAGCGAAGGTGAAGGTGCTCCGGACGAACGACTCGTGGTTCGGCGTGACTTACCGCGAGGATCGTCCGCGCGTCGTGGAAAGCATCCGCCAGCTTATCACCCAGGGCAAATACCCGGAAAACCTTTGGGCGTGATCCCGTGACGGGCGGGCGGGTTCCGCTTGCGGCGACCTGCCCGCCGGTTGCATTTTAATTTCCCCGTCGCACCACGCTGTCGCGTTGCGACCAGTCGGGATTGGGGTTGGGAAAATCCAGATTATAATTCAACCCGCGACTTTCGGGCCGCATGAGCGCACAGCGCACGATCAGTTCGGCCACGGTCGCAATGTTGCGCAACTCCAGCAGATCGGCGGTCACGATGAAATTCCAGTAATACTCGTGAATCTCCGCCTGCAAATTCGCCAGCCGCGACTGCGCCCGCTGCAACCGCTTGTTCGTCCGCACGATGCCGACATAATCCCACATCAGCCGCCGGATTTCATCCCAGTTGTGCGAGACCACGACGAGTTCATCCGCATTGGTGGCGCTGCCGGACTGCCACAGGGGGATTTTCAGATCAGATTGCTCGCAGCGAGTTGCCAGAATTTTTCCGGCCGCGCGATGGGCGCAAACCAGCGCCTCCAGCAATGAGTTGCTGGCCAGCCGGTTCGCGCCGTGCAACCCCGTGCAGGCCACCTCGCCGACGGCATAAAGGCCGGCGATGTCGGTCTCGCCGTCCACGTTCGTCACCACACCACCACACTGGTAATGCGCCGCCGGCACGACGGGGATTGGTTCCTTGGTGATGTCAATGCCGTAGCCGAGACACGTCTGGTAAATGTTAGGAAACCGCTCGATGATGAACCGCGCCGGCTTGTGCGTGATATCCAGGCACACGCAATCCGCGCCGGTTTTCTTCATCTCGCTGTCAATCGCGCGGGCCACGATGTCACGCGGCGCCAGCGATTTCATTTGATGATGCCCGTCCATGAATTCCCTGCCCTCAAGCGTTTTTAAGATCCCGCCTTCGCCCCGCACAGCTTCGCTGATCAGAAACGATTTTGCCTTCGGGTGATAGAGGCACGTCGGATGGAACTGCACAAACTCCATGTTCGCAATGCTCGCGCCAGCGCGAAATGCCATCGCCACACCATCGCCGGTAGCAATGTCAGGATTCGTCGTATAGAGATAGACCTTGCCGCAGCCGCCCGTCGCGAGCAGCGTCACCGGGGCGGCGAACGTCCAAACGCGGCCATTTTTTTTCTCAAAGACGTAAGCGCCAAGGCAGCGGTTCTCGCCGACGTAGCCAAGCTTCTGACTCGTAATCAGATCAATCGCGATGTGGTTCTCGAAAATCTCGATGTTCGGCTGGCGTGAAACCGCGTTGAGCAACGCGCGTTCGATTTCGCGGCCGGTCACATCCTTCGCGTGCAGAATCCGGCGTTTCGAATGGCCGCCTTCACGGCCGAGATCCAGTTCCCTGCCGCCGTCTTCGCTTTGCGCTTCACGCTCGGAAAACTTCATACCGAGTTCAATCAGTTCCTGTATCCGCGCCGGGCCTTCTTCGACGATGCTGCGCACGACGCTTTCCTTGCACAAGCCCGCACCCGCCGCCAGCGTGTCGCGCACATGAAATTCAAACGAGTCCTCCTTGCTGGTCACCGCCGCGATGCCGCCCTGCGCGTAATTGGTGTTCGACTCCGCCCGATCCTTTTTGGTGACGATGGCCACGCGCCCGCGAGGCGCGACCTGCAACGCGAACGAAAGTCCTGCGATCCCGCTGCCGAGGATGAGAAAATCAAATTGTTTCATAAGTTGCACAACCAAAGAGCACGACAACTGAGAATAGCCGGATGATCATCATGATTCCTGGTTTCTCGGTTTTTTTATAATCTGCCATTATCAATCAATCGCGTTTTGCCCACGAACACCGCCAGCGCCATCTGCGTGCCGGGTTTCACCTCCGCGACCGGCTCCAGCGTTTCGGGATCGAAGAATTCCACATAGTCCAGCCGCGCCTGCGGGGCGGCGGTGAAAAACTCTTTCAGATCGGATTTCAGCCGCGCGGCGGAAATGGATTGCCTGGCCACCGCCGCTTTCGCCGCCTGCAAGGCGTGGAAAAGAATCACCGCCTGCGACCGCTGTTCCGCGTCGAGATATTTGTTGCGGGAACTCATCGCCAGGCCATCCCCTTCGCGCAGCGTCGGCGCGACAATGATCTTCACCGGAAAATTCAAATCCGCCACCATGCGGCGAATGATGGCCGCCTGCTGAAAATCTTTTTGCCCAAACACCGCCACGGCCGGTAAAACGAGGTGGAACAGTTTTGCCACCACCGTCGTTACGCCGCGAAAATGCGCGGGCCGCGTTACCCCTTCCATGCTTTGCGACAGTTTTTCCTCAATTATATATGTGCTGTAATTCCCCTCTGCTTTGCCCAGATACATTTCCGCATCGCCCGGGGTGAAAACCACGTCCACGCCTGCCGCCCGGCAGAGTTGCAGGTCGCGCTTCAGATCACGCGGATAGCTGGCGAGGTCTTCGGCCGGCCCGA
The DNA here is from genome assembly GCA_903917705.1 of uncultured Verrucomicrobia subdivision 3 bacterium. Taxonomy (GTDB): domain Bacteria; phylum Verrucomicrobiota; class Verrucomicrobiia; order Limisphaerales; family UBA11358; genus UBA11358. The sequence goes on from CAIXBQ010000159.1 coordinate 10,845, forward strand.
ACTGCGTCGGATTGACATATATACTCACGACGACCCGGCCGCTTTTGCCAACGTGTTTGCGCGCCGCGCGCACGAGGCTCAGGTGGCCGGCATGCAGATAACCCATCGTTGGCACAAAACCAACGCGAACGCCCTGTCGCTGCCAAAACCGCGCCAGTTTCTGCATGCCCACGGCGCTGGATATGATTCGCATGGGATTGGTTTAACCGAAACACGCCATGATTTCACGAAAGAAAAATGCCGCGCCGGAGTAATCCAGCGCGGCGGAGTCCCCCACCAAATTGTTCAGGCCGCGGCAAACAGATGCGTATGCTTGCTGCACGACTGGTTGGTCGGCGCGTCGGGAACGAGATCGTTCGGCGTCACGATGTGATTCGCCAGCATCCAAGCTTCGACTTCGTCACCGCTGATGTCCGGCAGCATATGGCCATTGATCTCCACGCAGGGACTCATCATCTGGCCGCTCTTTTCAATCATTTCCGCCCGTTGCGCCGGATTGTTGATGATATCCCGGTCCTCGAACGGCAGGTCATATTTTTTGAGAATGGCGCGCACGCCGTTGCTCCAGCCGCAGGTTGGTTTCAGATAGGCGATGATATTTGGCTTGCTCATGGGTAAACAATATTTGGTATTACAATGACAATATAGTGCCACATTAACTCCAGATGAGCAAATGATTAATGAAATGTAAGCGGATCCATCAGCGCCCCCAACACAAACACCCCAGAACATCGCTGTCGAAACCCGGATTAATCCCAGCCATCCCAATCAGGCCGCCTGCTTTTCTTTTTCCTTTTTCCGCGCGGCCATGATTCTTTGCGACGGCGCGAAATTGGCAATGAATTCACGATGAAATTCCGCGAAGGTTCCAGCGGCGAGATGCGCGCGGGCGTCGGCCATCACTTTCAGATACATGTGGGAATTGTGGACGCTCAACATGCGCAGGCCGAGAATTTCATTCACGTTCAGCAGATGCCGGAGGTAGGCGCGCGTGAAATGCTGGCAGGCGAAGCAGTCGCAGCCTTCCTCAATCGGCCGGAAGTCGGCCTTGAACTGGCCGCCCTTGACGCCGATGGCGCCGCGCCGGGTATAGGCGGTGCCATTGCGCGCCACGCGGGTGGGCAGCACGCAGTCGAACATGTCCACGCCGCGCGCGATCAACTCAATCATTTGCGCGGGGGTGCCGAGGCCCATCGCGTAGCGCGCCTTGTGCGCCGGTAGATGCGGCACGGTGAATTCGATGGCCTTGAGCATCTCCGGCTCCGGCTCACCGACGCTCACGCCGCCGATGGCGTAGCCGTCGAATCCCATCGGCACCAGCGCCTTGGCACATTCTTCGCGCAACGCGGCGTTGCTCCCGCCCTGCACGATGCCGAATACTTTCTGGCCGGCGGCGCGCGGCTGTTCGCGGCATTCGCGCGCCCAGCGGATCGTGCGCTCAACGGCATGGCGCTGCTCGCGCGCCGGCGCGTCGTGCGGCGGACATTCGTCAAAGACCATCGCGATGTCCGAGCCGAGCACGCGCTGGATTTCCATGGATTCCTTCGGGCCGATAAACAAAAGCGAGCCGTCGAGATGCGAACGGAACTCGACCCCGTGCGGTTTGATTTTGCGAATCTTCGCGAGGCTGAAAACCTGGAACCCGCCGCTGTCCGTGAGGATCGGCCGGGGCCAGTTCATGAATTTGTGCAGCCCGCCGGCCGCGCTGATGATTTTCAATCCGGGGCGGATGTTGAGGTGGTAGGTATTGCCGAGAATGATCTGCGTGCCCATTTCGCAGAGTTCGCGCGGGTCGAGCGCCTTGACGCTAGCCTGCGTCCCGACGGGCATGTAAACCGGCGTATCCACGACGCCGTGCGCCGTGGTCAGCTTGCCGAGCCGGGCCTGCGTTTTCGTATCGGTCTTGAGGAGTTCAAACATCCCGCGAAGGATAAATCAAAAACGCCGCGATTGAAGGTGAAATTTCAACCGCTGCCGCCCGTCTTCAATGATTGCCCGCCAAGTCCAGCAAATGCCGCGCTTCAAACAGAAACGTCCACCACCAGACCAGCATCACCCCGCCCCGCAGATAAAACGAAACCGCCAGCAAGCCGAAAACCACCCGGCCGGCCAGCAGCGCCGCCAGCAGCAGCGGCGGCAGCGGCATCCGGAGCGCGTCCAGTTTCAGCGCCAGCACGCCCGCTCCGAACAGGGCCGTCAGGCCGATCGCGAGACGGCGGTTCTTCAGCAGTCGCAACAGCCAGTCACACGGGGCGAAAGTCATGAACAACTGATTCAGCGCCAGCGCGAACGGCACCGCCGCCAGCCAATGCTTCACGTCGGCGGGATATTCTTCCGGCAAAACGGTCGCGAGCAATGGATCCAGCCACCTATGATACCCCATGGCCGCAATGATTCCCGTCAAAGTGGCCAGGAGGAACGGTCGCGATTCAACTTTGAAGACCAGGACCGGCCGGCCGGTGTAAGGCGCATGCCACGCGAAGACAAAACTCCACAGCACAATGCTGCACACAAAAATCGCCGTCTCCAGATACCAGATCGGCGCGGGGCGGTGCAGCCAAAGCGACAGGCGGGGATAACAAGCCAGCGCCGACCCCAGCGCGGCCATGCCCGCCACATTCAGGACCCGCGGCTGGAGCAGAAGACGCATTTTAGCCTGCCGAGCGGCACCGCCCGAACGCGGCTACCGCGCGGGCAATTCCGCGAAGGAAACATCCACGAACAGATCCGCGGCGATTTTCTCCAGGTCTTTTTTCAACCCCGCCAGCTCGCAGCGCTCCGGCAATTGCAGCCGCGCCACCGCCTTGAAGAGCGTCTCGCCCGACATCGGCGCGCTGACCACCTCGCTCGAAAATTCCTCCACGTTCACCCCCGCGCGCGCCAGCGCGCTCGTGATTTCGCGGACGATGCCCGGCCGGTCGCCGCCGACGATTTCCAGCCGGGTTTGACGGCCCGCCGCCGCCGCCGCCGCCGGCTGATCCGCGCGGACCACGATTTGCATGCCGCCCTGCTGCAGCTTTTGCAGCGCCTCCAGCAGGCCCGCCTTGCCCGCCGCCGGAATTTCCACCCGCAGGATCCCCGCGAACTCCCCGCCCAGCCGGCACATGCGGCTTTCCAGCCAGTTGCCGCCGTGCGCCGCGACCGTGCGCGCGATGGATTCCACCAGGCCCGTGCGATCCGGGCTGATGATGGTCATGACGATGGGAATATTCATGGGAAAAAATAAATCAAGCCTGGCTCGTGATCTGCCGCCAATCCACCCCCTGGCTGCCCGCGTAGGTCGCGAACGCCTTTTCGTTCTGGATCAGCACCGCGCGCACCACGCTCGAATCATCCGCCCGGCCCAGTTCCAAAATGCTGTCCGGGATGACGCCCATTTTTTTATGGGCATAGATCAGCGCAAACACCGCCTGCCCCACCGCCGCATACGGCAGATCCTTGTACGCGCCCTCGATGGAATCCTCCACCGCGTCCGCCAGAAACTCCAGCTGGTCCACCAGGTGCGGAAACTTCGGCGCATTGATCTGCGTAAACTCCAGTTTCCACTGCGGCAACTGGCGCAGCACTTTTTCGGCGATAGCCGGCGTGATGCTGGCCGCGCCCCCGTTCACGAACTTGGCAATTTCTGGCATGCCCGCAATCTAGTCAAAGCCGCGCCGATGGAAAGGGAAATTTTTCAACCGCCAAAAAAATCCGCTGCCCGCCCGCGCCATGAAACCCAACGAGAACTTTGGAAAAGGTGCCCGTCCGCAAGACCTGGTAGGGCGGCGCTGCTGCGCCGCCTGCTTCAAACCGCCGCCACCGACAACGCCGCCGCCGGATCGCAGCCGCCCGTGCGCGCATAAACCCCGACCGGATCGCTCCCGCCGAACTTCACCCCCGACCACACCGTCACCAGCCACATCGAAAGCCCCTCGCATCACAAGCAGACGCCCGCCCCCACGCCCACGCCGACGCCTTAGCGGCGTCCGCCGGAAATAAATTCGCCCCGGTCAGTTGCCTGGCCGGGGCGATTTGTTTTCCGACACTGCGTCAGAGTTTGTAAAACTGTTCCCAATCCTTGCGCGGCGGCACGCCGGCGAGCAATTCGTTGGCGAGCTTGTGATTCGTGATCTGTTTGGCCGCGGGATCAAACGCCAGCTTGGCATTCACGCGCTGCGCCACGACGCCCAGCGCCATGGCCTGGCACAGCGGCCCCGCCACCGCAAACGGCGACCGGCATTTCTCCCGGCCCTGGCAGGCCAGCAGAAAGTTCTTGTGATGATTGGAGGTGCTCTTGGGCACGGCCGGCAGCCGGGACGCCATCTCCTTGGCCTTGGCCTCGGGGATGATCTTCAGCGTGGCGCCATGCGAGCCGCCCTTGAAGGTCAGGCCTTCGCCGTAAATCACCTTGCCGGGCGGGCTGGCCTTGGTGTCCAGCGAACCCTTGGACGGCGGCGGAATGTTCGGGTCCACCACGGCCTCGCCGAAGTCGGCGGGCATGGGCGGCAGGTTCTTCACGCCGTCATACCAGGTCAATTCCACCGGCGGCTGCGCGCCGCGCGCGGGAAACCGGAACGCGAGCGTGGAGGCTTGCGGAAAGATGAACGGGCTGTAGCCATCGAGCTTCACGGCCTCGACTTCGGTCGGCAGGCCGAGGTGCAGAAATTCGTGCGCGGTGTCGAAGATGTGCGCGCCCCAGTCGCCGAGCGCGCCGTTGCCAAAGGCGAACCAGGAACGCCAGTCGCCGTTCACATAGCCTTTGTTGTATTTGTGGGCTTCCGCCGTGGCCAGCCAGCAGTCCCAATCCAGCGATTCCGGCACGGGCTGCTCGGGCAGCAGGCCGGACACCGTCATACCGTGCCAGCGGCGAGTCATGTTCATGTAGGCGGTGATCTTGGTGACGTTCTTGATGATGCCGGCGTCCACCCAGGCCTTGAATTGAAAGTAATTCGCCTCGGAATGCCCCTGGTTGCCCATCTGCGCGGACACTTTGTATTTCTTTTCCGCCGCGATCATCAGTTCGATCTGCCGGAAGCTGTGGGCCATGGGCTTTTCGCAATAGACATGCTTGCCCAGCGACATCGCCAGCATGGCGATGGGGAAATGCGAGAAGTCGGGCGTGCCCACGCTCACGGCGTCAATGTCCTTGCCCATCTTGTCGAACATCTGCCGGAAATCCTGGAAGCGCGGGACGTTCGGAAACATCTTGAGCACGGCCTCCGTGTGCGGCGCTCCCATGTCGGTGTCGCACAGCGCCACGATGTTGGCCAGGCCGGTGGCATGGAGCGCCTTGACATCCTCCCCGCCGCGATTGCCGATGCCGCAGCACGCGAGGTTGACCTTGCCGGTGCCTGCCGCCGCCGGCGAACCGTCGGCGGCAAACAGCGAGCGCGGGGCAAAGATGGAAACCGCGCCCGTGGCCAGAACGCCTTTAAGAAACGACCGTCGGCGGATAGCCGCGGCGGCGAGATTGTTTTGATGGCTCATTTTCATATTAATACTTCGTGGTGGTTGATGATTGGTTCAGTTGACCGGCAGTTCGCGGATTTTGACATTGCGGAAGGAAACCTGGTTGCCATGTTCCTGCAAGAGAATGTGGCCGTCCGCCCATTCGCCGAAATCGGGGATGTCCTTGAATTTGCTCTTGGCCACGGCGTCGCGGAACGCCGCCGAGCCGCGCTCAAATTCCACCGTCTGCACGCCGTTCAGCCAGAAGGTGACGTGCTTGCCCTGCGACAAAATACGCGCGTGATTCCATTCGCCCACCGGCAGGACCTTCTTGTCCTTCGGCGCGGGGATCAAATCGTAAAGCGAGCCGATGGTGCGGTCGCCGTCGCGACCCAGCTTCGCGTCGGGATGCTTCGCGTCGTCGAGGATCTGGAATTCCATCCCGATGGCCGAACCGACCGCCGCAGGTTTCCCGGTCTTCTTGTCCACGGGCGAGATATTGGGCTGCACAAAGATCTTGATGCCGCTGTTCGCACCGGGCGTGATATTGAAATCGGCGGTGAGTTCAAAATTGGCATAGCGTTTCCGCGTGATGATATCGCCGCCGCCGGCGGATTCCTCGCCGCCATTTTCGTGGACGGTCAGCACGCCGTCGCGGATCGTCCAGCCGTGCGGCGGGAAGCTATCCGTCTTTGCGCTGCGCCAGCCGTCGCCGGATTTACCGTCCCACAAAAGTTTCCAGCCGTCGGCTTTCTCACGCGCGGTCAAAGTGTTCTGGGCGGCGGGCGCGGCTTTCTGTTCCACGTAGCGCGGATTCGTGTAAGCGCCGGGCGCGGCGGTCTGGAGGTTCGGCGTCACGTCCGCCGAAACCTCGCCGAGCGCCCATTTGATGCCACCGACGAGAATTTGCTGGAACGTCGGATTGGTCCAAACATCCTCGCGATGCCCCATCGCGGTATACCAGACGCGGCCGTTGCCCTCCTTGCGCGCCCAAGTGTTCGGATACGGCGGGCGATCATACATCGAACCTTTCATGTGCGGCGCGTCGATCACCGTCAGCGCATGGTCGTCCGGCACGAAATCCTTGAGTGAATACCATTCTTCGCGAAATGCGAAGGTGTCGCCCGCGTTTTCAAAGCCCGGAAATTTCGGATCAATCACCCGGTTCGTCGCGACCTGCTGCGCGCCATGGATGATGAATTCACCGCCGATGAAGCACGCATACGGATCGGCGTCCTTGCCGTGATTAACATAACGATCCGGCCCTTTCTGCGATTCGTTGGCCGTGTGAAATGTGTCGGTGGCCGCGTGCGTGCCGATGAAACCTTTGCCGCCGCGCACATAATCAAACAACGCCTGTTTGCCGGCGGGCGTCATGGGCGGCTGCTTGTCCGTGCCTTCACTGCACAAATCGCCGGTGGTATAGAAAAACACCGCGTCAAACTGCGCGAGATATTCCGGGCTGAACTTCGAGCCGTCCTTGGAAAAAGTGAATTCCCAGCCATTCTTCGCGCCGAGGTCGAGCAGAATTTTTTCGGCGAAACTGGGCTGGCCATGCTTCCACGAAATCACATCGTGCTCAAAACCGCTGGACTTGGTGAAGAAGAGAATTTTCTTCGGCGCGGCCGAGGCCGTGAACACGGCGGCGAGAAACAGAATGGCGACAATGGAAACTAACGAACGGAATTTTGATACTTTCATTTGGTTGTGGAGTTGGAAGAATTATTGCAGTAATCGGTTGCGAAACAACTTTTGAATGACGGTTGCACACGGCCAATCACGGGCTGATTCATTTCATGCGCCAGCCGGCGCGGCAGCGGCAGCCGGTTTGATTTCGCGGAGGCGGATGCTGCGGAAGTTGATCTTCAGCCCCACTTTCTTGGCATCGTTGCCGACGCCATGAACCTGAAGACCAATCACCCCGCGCGGCGTGAGGCTGTCGGTGAGGCTGGCACGCGGTTCGCCGTTCAGCCAGGTCTTGATGGACGGGCCGTTGGCGACAATGCGGATGGTATTCCATTCGCCGTTCTTGCTGAAGGCGCGGCCTTGCTCGGAAAACGCCATGCCCTGCTTGCCTTTTTCGCCATCCGCCGGGAACAGCCAGCCGCACCGCGCCTCGTCGTAGATGCCCGCCGTCCACATCCGGCCTTTCACGACGTCCATGTCGATCTCACATTGGTAGCCGTGGATGCGGTCGGCCGCGAACTTCATCGGCTTGCCGTTGATGATGTTCGTGGTGGCGGTGGGAAACACTTCGCTGCGGATCTGCACGCCGGAATTCAGCAGCGCGTCGCATTTGAATTCCGCCTCGAATTCAAAGTTTTCAAACTTCTGCGTCGTGCACATGAAACTGTTGCCCGAGCCGGAAACGGTTTCGCCCGTCAACACGCCATCCGCCACGGTGTATTTGGCCTTGCCGCTGTGCTCCTCCCAGCCGTCGAGATTCTTACCATTGAACAGACTGACCCAGCCGTCCTGCGCCAGGACGGGCAAGGCCATCAAAAGGGTTGCCGCGGCGAGGGACGAAAAGAGATTGCGAGTATTCATGTAGTATGCGGATTCGGACGCATTATGCGGCAGGCCGGTTACGAAACAAATTGTTTTCCAAGGCCGGACACCCCACAAACGGGGGATGGAAATCGAACGGAGTGAAAACCGGCTTTCGTTGCGTCGCAACAACTGTTAAAAAATCTGCGTGCAAGATCTGATTTCCAAAGCCGCGACACTGCTCGAAGCGTTGCCGTACATTCAGAAGTTCAGCGGCGAAACCTTCATTGTGAAATACGGCGGCAGCTTCATGGACTCGCCCGACCCCGCCGTGCGCAATGGCGTGGCGCGCGACATCGTTTTTCTTGAAGCGGTGGAAATCAATCCCGTCGTCGTCCACGGCGGCGGCAAGGCCATCACCCGCGCGATGGAGAAAGCCGGGTTAAAGGCGAATTTCATCCAAGGCCAGCGCGTCACCGACGAGGCCACAGTAAAAATCGTGGACGATGTGCTCTCCCGCGAGATCAACCCCGAAATTGTGAAGACCATCAACGCGCTCGGCGGCCAGGCGGTCGGGTTTGCGGGACCGGACATTTTCAAATGCAAAAAACTGTATCTCGACGACAAGGAACATTCCGGACAGAAAATCGACATCGGCTACGTCGGCGAAGTCATCGAGGTTAATGTTGCGCCGCTCAAGGAAAGCATGTGGTGCGGCTTCACCCCCGTCATCAGCCCGACCGCGCGGGGCGAGGACGGAAAAATCTACAACTGCAACGCCGATGTCGCCGCCGCCATGTGCGCGATTGCACTGAACGCCAAGCGGCTCGTGTTCATGTCCGACGTGCCCGGCTTGATGCTCGACCCCAAGGATCCGGCCACGCTAATCGCCCATTTAAAAACCGCCGAGGTCCCCGGCCTCAAGGCCGCCGGCATCGTGGACAAGGGCATGATTCCGAAAGTGGACAGCGCCGTCGCCGCCATCAAATCCGGCGTGGAAAAGGTCTCCTTCGTGGACGGGCGCGTGCCGCACTCCGTCATGCTCGAAATCTTCACCGACAAGGGCGTGGGCACGGAAGTAGTCTTGTAATTGCAGATTGGCGATGGCGGATTACAGCCCCAGCCCGGTCTTCACCGACAACGGCACTTCCACCGTCTTCAAATCCGTCCAGCACGTCGCAACGATTTTTGCGCGGTCCACGCTTTTCTTAAAAACATACACGGCCATGTAATCCCCCATCCCGCCGCCCCACGAGCTTTTGTGCGCCTCGATCTTGCCGCCCTGCGCGTCAAAGAATTCCATCGTCGCAATGCTTTCCAAATCCTTCGGGCTGGAAAACGTGACCGAAAATTCCTCCTTGTTCGAAAACATCGCCTTGCCGAAACCCGCCTTCGTGATTCTGACCGGCTGGTCGCCGCAGGTGAAGCTGGTGTTGTTGGTGATGGCCACATTGTCCATCGTAAACTGGTTGGTGCCCATTGCGATTTTCACGGTGAGCTTGCCGGTAATGTTCAGCACCGTCGCGCCTCTCGCCGGCAAACCTGCGGCTTGGATTTCCACCGTAGCGCATAATTCCTTGGCGTCCATCACGCCAAAGCCCGGCTTGTTGAACGGGCTTTCCGACTTGGCCGCCAGCAAATCCGTGCCCTGGTCGTCCGTGAATGAATCCACTTTCGAACTGAACTGCTCAATGCTCACGATCTTGCCCTGCACCGGCGTGATTGCCGCCACGACCGTCACGCCCGGTGGTTGAAAAAATGCCCCGTGCGCGTCCTCCTTCTTGTCTGCCGGCGGCGCGACGATGCGCAAGCCGGCGACTTGAACCTTCCATTGGCCGGCATCGGCGGCCAACAAGCGTGCGGTCAAAACCAGCGAAGCCAGGAAGAGAAGGCGGGGGAATTTGTTCATGGCGAAAACTCTAATTTAAAACGCGCATGAAAAAAGCATTTTCTCTTTCGCGCCTTTTGTGCATTGTGGCGGCTGCAAAATCTGATGAAAGAATTTTTCCCAACCCCGCCGCCGATGGTGCGGAACGATTACGAGTCCATCCGCGAGTTGTTCGCGAAAAACGTCGTGCCCAGCTACGGACGTTTTGAACTCGTCCTGAGCCACGGCGCCGGCAGCTACGTTTATGATGTCGCCGGCAAACGGTATCTTGACCTCGGCACGGGCATCGCCGTGTGCTGTCTCGGCCACGCGCATCCGGCCATCACCGAAGCGCTGGTCGAGCAATCCAAGAAACTCATCCACGTCTCGAATCTGTATTTTACCGAACCGCAAGGCCGGCTCGCCGCCGAAATCGTCAAACGGATCGGAGACGGCAAAGTGTTTTTCTGCAACAGCGGCGCAGAGGCGAACGAAGGCCTTTACAAACTCGCGCGAAAATTCGGCCACGACGAAGGCCGGTTTGAAATTCTGACCGCGACGAATTCCTTCCACGGCCGCACGCTCGCGGGAATTGCCGCCACCGGCCAGGACAAGGTAAAAAAAGGTTTTGAACCAGCCGTGACGGGCTTCCGGCACATAACGTTCAATGATCTGGAAGCGGCGCGAAACGCCATTTCGCCCGCGACAATTGCCATTTTGATTGAAGGCGTCCAGGGCGAAGGCGGCGTCACGCCCGCCACACCGGCGTATCTGCTCGGCTTGCGACAGCTTTGCGACGAGAAGAAAATGTTGCTACTCATGGACGGCGTGCAATGCGGCCATTATCGCACCGGCAAATTCCAAAGCTTCCAACGAATCCTCGAAGGCGTTCCCGGCGGCGATCAGTTCCTGCCCGACGGACTTTCAATGGCCAAATCGCTGGGGGGCGGTTTCCCCATCGGCGCGTTCTGGGCGCGAGCACCGTTCGCGAATTTATTGAGCGCCGGCACCCACGGCACGACTTACGGCGGCACCCCCCTCGCCTGCGCCGTTGCATTGAAAATCCTCGAAGTCATCCAGCAGGAAAAACTCGATGAACAGGCGCGCAAACTCGGCGCAGGGCTGAAATCAGAAATCGAACGGCTGGCAAAATCCTATCCTGCCGTCGTAAAATCCGCCCGCGGAATGGGATTCATCCTCGGCATTGAACTCGCGGAAAAAATTCCCGCGTTTGCCGCAAGCGATAAAACGCCGGCCCTGCAATTTGTAAACCGGCTTCACGCGACGGGCGTCTTGACCGTGCCGGCGGGTAATCAAATCGTCCGTCTGCTGCCACCGCTGAATTTAAAGGCTAAAGAAGCAGGCGAAGGCATTTCCATAATTGAGGAAGTAGTGAAATCGCTCGCGTGAACGCCGCTGCGCTGAAACACCTATCCGCCGTAGACCCGGTAATGGCGCGACTTATCCGCGAAACCGGGCCGTGCCAGTTGGAACCTGAACCGTGGCGCTCGCCGTTTCAATCACTGGTGCAAGCCGTGGCGCATCAGCAACTCAACGGCACAGCGGCGAACACGATTCTGGCGCGGTTCAAAAAATTGTTCCCCAAACGCCGGTTTCCGAAACCGGAGGATCTGGCAAAGGTGACAGATGAACAAATCCGCGCCTGTGGGTTTTCTTTCGCCAAAATCGCGGCCATCCGGGACATCGCCACAAAAACCCTGGACGGCACCATCCCATCGTCGCGGCAGGTTGAAAAACTCGGCGATGAGGAAATCATTTCCCGGCTGACCGAGGCGCGCGGCGTCGGGCGCTGGACGGTGGAAATGCTGCTGATTTTCCAGCTGGGCCGCGGAGATGTTTTGCCGGCCGATGATTTTGGCGTGCGCAACGGCTATCGCCTTGCCTACAAAAAGCGCGATATGCCGGCGCCCAGGGACTTGTTGAAATTCGGCGAACGCTGGCGTCCACACGCCACCACCGCCGCGTGGTATCTCTGGCGGGCGGCCGATGCCGCACGCAAAAAGAAGTGACGCCAAGCCGCGATTCGGGTAAATAATATCCTTTGGGCGCATCGCCCAAAAGCATCACCGCCATGAATCATTTGCTGAAACTGGAAAATTTGCCGAGTGCGGACCTTGAAAAAATCCTGCGCGACACCGCCGTCTTCAAACGCGACCGCGGCCAGCACCCAGCGCAGCCCCTCGCCGGCCAGACTTGGGCACTGATGTTTTCCAAGCAGTCCACGCGCACCCGCCTGTCATTCGAGGTAGGCATCCGCGAGCTTGGCGGACAACCGATGTTTTTGAGCGCGGTGGACATCCAGCTGGGACGCGGCGAGCCGATCAAGGACACGGCCCGCGTCATGGGCCGGATGGTTCACGGCGCAGTCATCCGCACGTTCGCGCAGCACGACGTGGAACAGTTTGCGGAATTTTCAAAGATTCCGACCATCAACGCGCTGACTGACGATGAACACCCCTGCCAGATTCTCGCGGACATTTTCACATTTCAGGAAAAGCGCGGTTCGATCAAAGGTAAAACGGTTGCGTTCATCGGCGACGGCGCGTGCAACGTGGCGAACTCGTGGATCTGGGCGGCGGGCAAACTCGGCTTTTCCCTGCGCATCGCCGCGCCGGAAAAATTCCAGCCATCGGCAGAACTCCTGAAGCGCGCGGGCGGAAACATTTCCGTGACGAGCAACATCCAGGCCGCGGCGCAAGGCGCCGACGTCCTTTACACCGACGTGTGGATTTCAATGGGGAAGGAGGCCGAGACAAAGGAACGCATCCAGACCCTGACCGGCTATCAAATCAATGCCGCGCTCGTCAAACTGGCGAAACCGGATGCGCTGGTGATGCATTGTCTGCCGGCCTATCGCGGCAAGGAAATCGACGAGGAAACCCTGGAAGCCCACGCCGACACGATTTTTGAAGAGGCCGAAAACCGGCTGCATGTGCAGAAGGCGATCATGAACTGGGCAGCGAGCTGACCATTTTTTCTGGCAGAGTTGCAGATTCAAAAAAAAATCAGAAACCGTCCGAATACATTCTGCTCATTCCGGGGCAAAACCGGCTGCGTATTGCCGCAAATATTTCACCGCAACGCGCAAATCCTTCGGCCAATCGCTCTTGATGGCCACAGTTTCGTTCGTGACCGGATGAACCAGGCTCAATTCCTCCGCGTGCAGCGCAACGCGGGAAATCAGCGGCCGCTCTTCCCGGCCCAGCTTCAGGTGAAAATCCTTTTTCAACCGTGAGAGCCAGAGCTTTTTGCCGCCGTAAAGCTCGTCGGCAACCACCGGAAAGCCCGCGTGCTTGAGGTGGACACGGATCTGGTGGGTCCGCTCCGTCAATGGGAAACAGCGCAACAGCGTCCAGTCGGAAAACCGTTCCAGCACTTCAAATTCCGTCCGCGCCTTCTTGCCTTCTTTCGGGTTCACGCGCATTTCGCCGATTTTCAGCGGGTGTGGCGCCAGCGCGGCGTCCACCTCGAAATTTTTCGCCGGTGCGCAGCCCCACGCCAGCGAGACAAATTTTTTCAGCGGCTTTTCGGTGCCGAACAAATCCGCGAGCGCAACCAGCGCCGGCTTGTTCTTCGCCAGCAGAATCACACCGCTCGTTTCAAAATCGAGCCGGTGCGCGTTGCTCAAATAATCCAGGCTCCGTTCCCGCGCCCACGGCTTACCGGCGGTGATGCCGGCGTGAAGCAGGCTCATCAGGCTGGGACGTTCCGGGGCGAGGTGATCCGGCGCCAGCAGCAGTCCGGAAGGCTTGTCGAGCGCGAGCAGATGCTCGTCCTCGAACAGGACGGGTATTTCCCAGAACTCGCGCGTGGCGGGCGATGAGAGTTTGATGGCCGCGCTCACGAATCAGCGGGCGGGCGCCTTGGCGGCAGCCTCGGCATAGACCGGCGTATTACGCAACTCGCGGTTCGCCTCGCCTTGCAGCCAGAGGTTGAACGCCTCGTTCTGCCGCGCGCGGCGGACCTGGGAGGTGAACTGCGGCAATTCCGCCGTCTTCTTGGCTAGATCGATGGGCAGCATCTGCTGGACATACAGGACAAATCCGCCGTCGGCAGTCGGGACAAAATTGCTGATGCGCCCCGCCGGCGTGGTGAATGCGGCCTGTTTCAACTGCCCCAGTTCGGCATGATCGCCCGCTTCCGGCACATCCTGCGAACTCCACGAGAACGGCGACAGCACCTGCGGCGACTGTCCGCCGGCGATGGCGGCCTGCGCGAAGGTCTTTTTGCCAACCGCTGTCTGCAAACTGGCGGTGGCGAAGAAATTCGTCCCGGCGCTCTGCGCTAGCGCGACAGCTTGATGATTTTTGAAATCTTCCGTGACCCGGGTGCGGATCTGATCCAACGACGGGATCGCACTGGGCAACTGGTTCGCCAGCGCGATGACATAAATGGCGTCCGTTCCGGGAATTGGTCCGGCGAGCGGGTATTCGGCCGTCAACTTGAAAGCTTCCTTCGTCAGCGCCGGCGGGGCATTGAAATCTTCCGGCCCGAACGCCGCCGAGAACGGCGCGGTGGTGCGGACGGCCAGCCCGCTTTTCTTCGCCAAGGCGGCGAGATTTTCAGGCTTCGCCGGGTCCACGGCAAACAGCGCGGTGGCAAACTCCTTCGCCTGTTGGCCGGCATCGGAAAGGGCGCGGTTGTGGATGAGCAGTTCGCGGATTTTGACCTTGGCCTCCTCCGGCGTCTTGGCGTCGGCAAATTCCGTCGCGCCGTACTGGCGATACACGGCGTCCACATTTTCTTCCAGGTTCGTTTTCGCCCACTCGGCCTTGGACTGCGCGATGAAATTCGTCACCTCAAACGCAACATAGCTGACCTGCACACGATCGGGTTCGCGGTAGGCCGCCAGGCTGTTGTTGTAAAACTGCGCCACGGCGGCGGGCGTGACCACAACCTGCGCCACGTAATTCGACGCGGAAAAGAATACCGCCTGCGCGGAAACCTCCCGGTTGCGCTCGTCGTACATTTGGGCGAGTTCCTGCGGTGACACGAGCGTGCCGGAGAGACCGAAGGTCTCGCGCAGTTGCTCGATGACCAGTTCATCATGAAGAAAGCGCTGGAAGTCGGCTAGGACCAGACCAGCCGGCTGCAACACCCGCTCAACGAAGGTCTGGAGCGGCACCGGCTGCCCGTTGCGGCCCAGGCTTTGGAGAAAGTTAACCGCCGCCGTCTTGACGGTTTCCTCGCTGATATTGATGCCGAGCGCCTTCGCCTTATTGACCAACAGCAAGTGCACGAAGGTTTCCCGCTCCAAATCCGCCGGCTTGAAACTCACACTGTGGCTGGGCCATTCGCCCGTCTGCTGCCAGTACGAGATAATAAACGCCCGCTGCGCCAGCGTGAACGCCTCCGCCGTCACTTCCTTGCCGTAAATCGTGCCGTAACCGCCGTTCGCCATGCGGCCGCCGCCGGTGGTCGGGGCTTTTCCCATGAAATACACGAAGGAAATGATCGTGAGCGGGACGATGGTCCACCACAGCCAGGCTGAATGTTTGCGAATTGTTCCAATCATATTGAAAAAAAGTGAACGCGAAGCCTAACTTGCCGGAAGCCACATGGCAAACGTAATTTCGGGTCCGCCGGAGGGCATCCGGTTTCCGGGATTTGGGCCCCGGAACTTCGCCCCGGGCCCACAGTGCCGGATTCAACCCTGTTTCAGCCACCGCGCCACGTCCATCGCCGCGTAGGTGATGAGAATATCCGCGCCCGCCCGGCGCATCGCCAGCAGGCTTTCCAGCGTCACATTGCGCTCGTCAATCCAACCGTTGGCGGCGGCAGCCTTGATCATCGCATGCTCGCCGCTCACGGCATAGGCGGCGGTGGGCAGGCCAAATTCCGTTTTCACCCGGTGGATGATATCCAGATATGCCAGCGCCGGCTTGACCATCACCATGTCCGCGCCTTCCTGGATGTCCAGGGCCACTTCGCGGATTGCTTCATTTGAATTCGCCGCGTCCATCTGATAACTACGCCGGTCGCCGAACGCGGGTGCGGATTCCGCCACCTCGCGGAACGGCCCGTAAAAGGCCGACGCAAACTTCGCCGCGTAGCTCATGATCGGCGTGTCAATCAAACCCTCGTTATCCAGCTCCGCGCGGATGGCGCGGACGCGGCCGTCCATCATGTCGCTCGGGGCGACGATATCCGCCCCCGCCTCGGCCTGGCTGGCCGCCGTGCGCGCGAGCAGCTTAAGCGACGGATCGTTGAGAATCTTTCCTCCATGCACAATGCCGCAATGGCCGTGCTCCATGTATTCGCACAGGCACACATCCGTGATGACCAGCAGCGACGGCACTTCCTTCTTCAGCAGCCGGGTGACCTGCTGGACAATGCCGTTTTTGGCATAAGCGCCGCTCGCCTTCGCGTCCTTCTTGTCGGGAATGCCGAAAAGCAAAACGGCGGGTACGCCGAGCGCGTGCGCCGCCGTGGCCTCGCGCACGATCTCATCGGGCGAAAGCTGGAACACGCCGGGCATGGCGTTCACGGGGCGGCGCAATTTCCTGCCGCTGCGCGCAAATAGCGGCAGGACGAGTTGCGAAACATTCAACGACGTTTCCGCGACGAGGCGGCGCAAGGCGGGCGACGTGCGCAGCCGGCGCGGGCGGCCCACGGGAAATCCGGGCAAATTCATGTACTCAGTCTAGGTTTTGCGGGGCGCGGGCAAAAGCGGAAAGTTTTCGCCACCGATGAATACTATTGATACTAGCGTAATCGGGTGCATTAAAGTCACAATTTAGATCAGGGATATCGGGCGGCCGCCCGGCGGTTGGTCGCCAACATTGCTTTGCTTCGCCGGCAAATGGTTTTACATTCGGCTCATGCGGCAATTGCGAAACTTCCTGTGGACGCTCACGGCGGTGGTAGTGCTGGTGATGGCGGTTTATCTCACCTTCACGGCGGCGCGGTGGCTCAACAACCACGGCGGCACCCGGCATTTCTGGAACACCACCAGCGTGATCCGCGCCGTCCAGCCGCTCGCGGATCTCGTCACGGTTAAATATGTCATGGACAAGGTGGTGGTGCTGGAAGACGTGAAGTGGTACGGCGAAAGCCGCGTGCTGCTCCTCGCCCACGGCGTGGTCAAGGCGGGCATCGACCTGAAACGGCTCGCGCCCGGCGACGTGGCGATCAACGGCAAAACCGTCTGTCTGCGCCTGCCGCCGCCGCAGATAATGGACGCGTATCTGGACGACAAGGAAAGCCAGGTGATCGACCGCTCCACCGGCCTGCTCCGCGCCTTCGACAAGGACCTGGAACAGACGGCGCGTCAGAATGCGGTGGATGACATCGGCCGCGCCGCGCGCAAAAGCGGCATCCTGGACGAGGCGGAAAAACGCGGGCGCACGGAACTGGAGAATTTCTTCAAACGCGCGGGCTTTGAACGGGTAGAGTTTCGCTGACGGGGGTGCCCAAATTCTGGAAGGGCTGTCCAATTTTCACCGCCCAATCCTGGGTGGCCACCATGGTCACGAGGAGTCGGCGGCGCACGGGCTGGATCTTCCGGGCGCGGACCGGCGGGCGCAGTCCCGCCAATTGAATCGCGGCGAGCCGGAGATTGATCGCGGCGATGGACGCCGTGGTCGGGGAGATTTCGGGGCTGTTGAATTTTCTGGCCACGCAGATACGTTCGCAACTCGTGTGCCATAAATTTCCCCCTCGGCCGCCCGCATCGCCGCAAAAAAAGCCCCGCTGCGAACAGCGGGGCCTGACAAATTAAACAGGGCCTATTGGGCGACGACGCCGATTTCCGCGGCGGAGGTCCACGCCTCGCCGTTGATTTCGGAAAGGGCCTTGAGCTTGATGAAGCGCGCGGGCTTCGCGTCGAAGGCGACGGTCTTCTTGTCCTTGCTGTTTTCAAACGTGCCCTTGGCCACAGGCTGGCCGAAGTCGGTGCCGTCGTTGCTCACATACAATTCGTAGTCCTTGATGGTTCCGTTCACGCCTTCATCCTGGCGCGGCAGGTAGGTGAAGCCCTTGATGGTCGCGGGCGGTGTGAGTTCAATGACGATCTCGTGCGGGCACGGCGGATTGGCATCCTGCCACTGGGTGTGCCAGAAGGTGTCGGGGTTGCCGTCCACGGCGTTGACGCCCTTGCCGTCCTCGCCCTCGGTTTCCTCGCTGTCCACCTTGACGACTTTGAGCGCGAGCGCGCCGGGCGCAGCCGGAACCGCCGCCGGAGCGGCCGGAGCGGGCGCCGCCGCGGTCACGGCCGGCGTGGTGCAACAGGTGCCCCCCTTGTTACCGGCGCAACCGCAAAACAGCAGCGCGGCCGCCAGCGGAGCGGTGACGGCGAGAAATATTTTCAGATTCGTTTTCATGGTGATGAGACTTTTGGTTGATGGTTGACTGACGTGAAAAATTTTTACCATGCGGCCCGCGCCAAGTCCAGCGGCAAGCGGCGGCTACCGGCGGCCCAGCCGCGCCAGCAGCTTGCCGTGGATGCCATCAAACCCGCCGTTGCTGAACACGCAGATGACGTCGCCCCCCTGCGCGCCGGCGGCGAGGTGCGCGACAATGGCGTTGGCATCCGGCAGATACGCGGCGGCCTTGCCGGCGGTTTTCAAATCCTGCATGAGTTGCTCGGGGTTCAGCCGCTCCGCCGGCGCGATCTGCTCCAGCCGCGCCACCTCGGCCACCACCACCGCGTCGGCATCGGCGAAGGACGAGGCGAGCTCCTCCTGAAACACCTTGCGCCGCGTCGTGTTGCTGCGCGGCTCAAACACCGCCCAGATTTTTTCCTTCGCATAGCGGAGGCGCAGCGCCTTGAGCGTTTCGCGGATAGCCGTGGGGTGATGCCCAAAATCATCGATCACCGTCACGCCGCCGGCGATGCCTTTGACCTCCATGCGCCGCTTGATGCCTTTGAACGTGTCGAACGCGCTTTGAATCTGCTTGTTCGACAGGCCGCAATGTTTCGCCGCGCCGATGACGGCGAGCGCGTTGCGCACATTCAATTCGCCAACGAGATTCAAATGAAACTTGAAGCTGGGAATCTCAAACTCCGTCGCCGTCGGGCCGAAGCGCAGGTTGAACCCCTGCACGGCGTTGTCCGCGCCGAGGCCGAAGCGCTTGACCGGGCAATGCGTGACGTTGAGCAGCTCCTTGAGATTCGCGTCGTCGCCATTGCCAAGCAGCAGGCCGTTGCGCGGCACCAGCCGGATGAAGTGCGAGAAGGTCTTCTTCACCGCGTCAAGATTGTCAAAGATGTCGGCGTGGTCGAATTCAAGGTTGTTGATGATGGCGATCTCCGGCTGGTAATGGATGAACTTGCTGCGCTTGTCGAAGAACGCGGTGTCATACTCATCGCCCTCGATGATGAACCACTCGCTATCCGTGAACCGGGCGCCCTGCGAAAAGTTGTTCGGAATGCCGCCGATGAGATAGCTCGGGTTCAGCCCGTTGTGCTCAAACACCCACGTCAGCAGGCTCGTCGTCGTGGTCTTGCCGTGCGTGCCGGCGACGACAAGCGCGCGCTTGCCCCGGATGAAAAACTCCGCCAGCAGCGCCGCCAGCGAACAATAGCGCAGCTTGTGGTCCAGCACATACTCCGCCTCCGGGTTGCCGCGCGAGATGGCGTTGCCGATGACCACGAGGTCGGGCTTGGAGGCGAGGTTGCGCTCGTCGTAGCCGTTCAGCACGGGGATTTTCTTGGCGGCGAGGAACGACGCCATCGGCTCATAGACATTCTGGTCGGAACCGGTGACGGTAAAACCTTTGTCCAGCATCGCGGCGGCGGCCGACGCCATCGCGGTCCCGCCGATGCCGGTGAAATGGACGGATTTGATCTCGGATGAAAACATTCGCGCATGATGGCGAAAGACCGCGTTCAGAAAAAGTCTGAATTCGTCCAAAGCTGCCATCGCCAATACTGTCGATTGCCGCGACCCCCCGGTTGTGCGAAAAGAAGGAAACTATTTATGCCATCAATCCGTCCATCAGTCGTGCCTGTCACCTCCCTGATCAAACGCCTCCTGCCGCTGTTCGCCGGCGCGGCGGTTTCGCTGCGCGCCGCCGAACCCATCGCCCCCAACAGCTCCGCCAACCTCGACGCCAAGCGCGATGTCGCCGCCCTCGCCGGCTTTCTCCGGGACACCAACCGCTCGTTCCCGCTGCTCTTCATCGTCGGCGATTCCACCGTCCACAATCCCGGCCGCGGCGAACGCGGCTGGGGCGACGTCATCGGCCGGAACTTCGACACGAACAAAATCCGCGTGGAAAACCACGCGCTCGGCGGACGCAGCAGCCGCACCTTCATCACGCAGGGTTATTGGGACAATATTCTCGCCGCCGCCAAGACCGGCGACTTCGTCCTCATCCAGATGGGCCACAATGACGGCGGCGCACTCAACGACGAGCCGCCCGGTTCCAAATATCCGTTGCGCGCGCGCGGCAGCATTCGCGGCCTCGGCGAGGAGACGCAGGAAATTGACAACGTGCTCACGAAGCAGCATGAGGTCGTCCACACCTACGGCTGGTATCTGCGCAAATACATCGCCGACGCCCGCGCCAAAGGCATGACGCCCATCCTTTGCACGCCCGTGCCCCATGTGCCGAAAGCGGCCGTCACCGCCGGCGAAGTGGAGAAAAGCCCTTACGTCGAAATGTCCGCTGCCGTCGCTAAAAATGAAAAGGTGGCGTTTATCAATCTGAACCAACTCACGATGAGTCATTACGCGGGCTTGAAGCCGGAGGAGATCAAGGCGAAGTATTTCACGACCGCCGACAGCACGCATTCGAGTCCCGCGGGCGCCGAGCTGAACGCGCAGTCCGTCATCGAGGGTTTGCGGCAGTTGACCGATTGTCCGCTCGCCGGATTCCTGAAGACGGAAGCCGCGAAATAATTTCCATGAGCCAATTATCTCTCGGTGGGGCGAACGGCCCCACAAGCCGCGTCGGAAGCAGCGCAGTAGCTTGGCATCAGCGGCTAGCCCGAAGCCTCAGCCCGTCAAACGCATGCAGGCTGCTCATCGCGCTGCTGTCGCCGGTGATGCTGGCATCCGGCCATGCCAAACCCGCTGCGAGCCCCGCCGCGCCCACCGAATGGGTTGACCGCGACACCGGCCATCGCGTCGTTCAGCTCTCCACCGAGCCGGGCAGCGAGAGTCTTTATTTCAACCTGAACCCCTTCACGCCCGACGGGACCAAGATGGTGTTCACCTCGCCTGCCGGCATCGCCACGGTGAACCTCCAGACCCGCGCCGTCGAAACCATCGTCCCCGGACAGCACCTGCACGTCATCATGGTCGGCCGCAAAACCGGGAAAATCTATTACGGCGGCGCGAACCGCACCGTCTACGCCGTGGACCCGGACACCAAAGCCGTCCGCCAGATCGCCACCTTTCCGCGCGGCCAGCAGGTCGCCGCCGTCAACGCCGACGAAACTCTGTTCGCCGGCACCATCACCGAGCGCACCGATGCGGGCACCAACGCCGACGCCTTCGACGGCGGCCCGAACCGCCGCACCGACCGCGAGCGCGCCGACGCCCAGCGCGGCAAGAAAGGCCAGATGATGGAAGACCGTCTCGCCCAGCGCTATCCCATGTCCCTCTTCTTCTACAACCTTGCCACCGGCGAAACCAAGACCTGCAATCGCGGCACCGACTGGCTCGGGCATCTGCAATTCTCCCCCACCGATCCGCAGCTCCTCCTCTTCTGCCATGAAGGCCCGTGGCACAAGGTGGATCGCATCTGGACCATCCGCCCCGACGGCTCCCATTTGCAACTGGTGCATCAGCGCACCCTGACCATGGAGATCGCCGGCCATGAATTCTGGAGCGCCGACGGCCGCACCATCTGGTACGACCTGCAAACGCCGCGCGGCCAGGTCTTCTGGCTCGCCGGTTACGAACCCGACAACGGCAAACGCACCTGGTACAATATGCAGCGCGACGAGTGGGGCGTGCATTTCAATGTCGCGCCCGACGGAAAACTGTTTTCCAGCGACGGCGGCGATGAAAAGATGGTCGCCCACGCGCCGGACGGCAAATGGCTCTACCTCTTCCACCCCGAACTCATCGCCGACCGCTCCGCCGGCAACGTGGACACTTCCAAACTCATCCAGGCCGGCGTGTTCCAATCCGAGAAGCTCGTCAACATGGGCCCGCACGATTACGCGCTGGAACCCAACGCCATGTTCTCCCCGGACATGAAATGGCTCATCTTCCGCAGCAACCGCAGCGGCGCGAATCAGGTCTACGCCGTCGAGCTGGCGAAGGCGCAGAAGAACTAGCGCGACTCCGTCAGGATGCCGATCACCGTGTCCGCCGGATGACTCGACCGGTCCAGGCCGGAGAGCCGCACCGAACCGTCGGCGGCCTGCGTCCACGCGACGGGCTTCTTCGTGAACACATCCACGCAGCCCTTCACTTTCTGCGCCAACGACGGCGTCGCAAATTTCGTGCCCGCGTATCCCGGCAGGAGGTGGATGAAAATCTCCCCGGGCCTTGACGTAAACCCGTATTCGCCGTCCTTCGGATTCCACGGTCCGCCGCGCGTGCCGTAAATGCTTTCGCCCACCACAGAAAGCCACGCGCCCAACTGCCGCAGCCGCGCCGCGTGCGTCGCCGGGATGTTCCCGTGCCGGTCCGGCCCGACGTTCAGCAGGATGTTGCCGTTGCGCACCACCGCGTCCACGAGATAGCGCGTGAGTTTCTCCTCGGACATCAGCCGCTGCTGCGGGTTGTAGCCCCAGGTGACCTGGTTCAGGTTCAGGCACTTTTCCCAATAATCATTGCGCACGGGGCCTTTGATGTCGGCGTCGCCCTCGGCGGGGATCACGTCGCCCATCCAGCCCGCGCGGTTGTTGCAGATGACCTGCGGCGAATACTTCCGCGCGATGCCCATCAAGCCCAGCGGCTGCCCGGATTCGTCCGTGTCGCCATACGCGGCCGCCACCGGCCAGGCGTTGGCCGCCGCGCGATATCTGCCCGGCTCCCAGAAGAAAGCCCCGTCGCGATCCGTGCCCTGCTGCGCGATCCAGCCGCCGTCCCAGAACACATAATCAAACGGCCCGTAATTCTTGAACAGCGTGCGCACCTGTTCATAAACCTCGTTTTTCATCGCCGTCGCATTGGCCTGATGCCACGCCGCCGTGGTGTAGCCCCACTTGTTTTTGGCGCAGTTCGTGCCGGTCACGTCGTAGTAACCCGGATAGCGCCAGTTGAGCGGCGAATAATACAGCCCCACATGCAGGCCCGCCGCGCGCACCGCGCGCACATACTCGGCGTAGAGATCGCGATGCAGCGTCTGCACGCTCGTGAAGGCGTTGGTATATTGGCTGTCGAACAGCGCAAAGCCGTCGTGGTGCCGCGCCGTGAGGCAGAGGTATTTCATGCCCGCATCCTTCGCGAGCTGCGCCCACGCGGCGGGATCGAAGTCCTTCGCGTCGAAATACACGCCGTCGCCCTGGTCAAACGCCAGCTTGCGATACGCGTCCGGCGGCACGGCGGCGTTTTCCATGTACCACTCGCCCTTGCCCGGCACCGCGTAAAGCCCCCAGTGGATGAACATCCCGAACTTCGCGTCCAGATACCATTGCATCGTCGCATCGTCCTGCTGGCGGATGCCCAGGTCCGTCTGCGGCACGCGCGCGGCGACGGTCAGCGCCGTCAAGGTGATGGAAAGAATAAAACCAATTCGCTTCATCATTTGTCGCAAAGTTACAAGCCAACCGCCGCCGCAATCAACCAATCTTTCAGCGGACGCCGCCGGATGATCGCCGGCCCACGCGGCTGGGGCGGGCGACGCAGCGAATTGTTTACTGGTAGGGCGGGCAGTCCCCTGCCCGCCGAACGCGCGGTCTGACCAGCGCCGGCGCGCACGGAGTGACGCGCCCTACCAATGGTTCACGGGGTCCGCCCCTCACGAAGCGGGCGCCGCTTTTTTCGGCTTGTTGGTCTTGCCGGATTTGCGCTCGCTCAGGCGGACGTAACCCATCGCCTCATACAGCTCGCCGTCTTCGCCCTCGGCCGGATCGCCCTTCACGGCGTTGACCAGGAACCGCAGCTCCTTCAAGGACGCCGCGTCGGCGCTCTTGCGCTGGTCCACGGCGGCGATGAGCTGGTTCTTCAGCGTGAGGATGGCCGCGCGCGCGTCGAGGCTGGGCTTGATGGCCGCCTTGAACTCGGCGAGCGTCTTGCCCGCGAAGCTCTTGTTCTTGCGCAGGTCGTCCCAGGCTTTTATTGCGGCGGCGATTTTCTCGCCGGTTTCTTTGACTCTTGTTGCCATGCTTTGTCACCCCCTTTCATTGAATTCCATTTTCAAAAGTGAGGAATCGGCCGGCTGCAACCCGGCGGGCGGGCGGCGCGGCGGCGACGCCAACCCGGCTGACCAGCAGGTCAGCCCTACCGGAGCGGCCTCCGTTCCAATTGAATTGGCCTCGGTTCCAATCGGGGTGGCAACGAAAGGCGCCAGGAAGGCGTCGTGGCCAGTCGAAATGGCGTCATGGCCAGTAAGAATGGCGTCGTTTTCTGCGAAAGAGGCGTGCGGATGCGCAAATCCGGAGCTTGGATGCGCGCATCCGGATGATGGATGTGCCAATCCAAAGCATGGATGCACGAATCCATGGCTTGGATTTATCAATCCACAGGCCGGATGCGTAAATCCAGAGTCCGGATTCGTCAATCCAAAGCGTGGATTTGCCAATCCAAAGGCCATTTTTGTGAAAACCCGCGCCTCTTTTGCCGGAATCGAAGCCATTTCCGCCCGTCGCGAAGCCAAATCTGCAAGAGCGAGAGGGTTTTGTGAAGAATTGACCGCCCCGCCCGGCCAAAACCGCCACTGGGCGGCAAAATATCGGTCCAGTCGTTCGCAACTGGATTCAACCTCTGGAAAGAAGGTAGTCACGGTGGGGATTCAACCACTCTGGCCGGTCGCGCTCAAGGCAATATTATACCAACTACGCAAATAGTCTGGTATAAGTTGAGATATGCAGTTAGCGTTGGCGGATGGCAAGACCCCGAGCAAAACTTGATCGTAGCGGCGAGGCTGACTTGGTCATTCGCCGCCTCCAAACGG
>CAIXBQ010000160.1 GCA_903917705.1 uncultured Verrucomicrobia subdivision 3 bacterium
GGGCAGGTTTCAGATATTTTTGTAGATTTAAGCAGAAAGATAATTCCATCGGCTCAAAACTGACAATTTCACTGACAGTGGCCACCTTTCTTGTCACGAAACCCTTTATTCATATGGGCTTAAACAAGCATGCCAAGGAAACGGTAAAGTTTTTTAACCTCTATCAAGGACTTACAAAAGCTGAGCCATGGGGTGGTAAAGAAAACGGTAGCGATAAAGTTTTTTGCCTGGTCGTGAAGTTCCGGACCCTTTCCCATTCGCGCCAATTCGTGAAATTCGTGTCTGCTTTTCATCTTTCCCCCATGCGCTGGGCGCTTAGCGCTTGGCATTTGGCCCGCACTTTCCGCCTTCCGCTATTTTTCCACGGGTCTACTTCCTCACCGAAGCACCGAAGCACTGAAGCACCCCGTGCCCTTGGTGCCTTGGTGGTTAATTTTCGTTTTCAGTTTTCCAGGTTGGCCCGTGCGGCCCGCCCTTTCCGCCTTCTGACCTCTGACCTCCGACCTCTGACCTCAAATTTTTCTTTTCCGGTCTGGTTTGGTCTGGTTTGGTCTGGTCTCCGGTCAGGGCTGGACCGGTTTTTGTACCGGTTTTGTACCGGTTTTGTCCGCTCGGCCCCTGGCGCCTATCGCAGTTTATTGACCGACTGGTCGGGCCGATTCCGGGGTGGCCGGGAACTGCTATATGAGCACTTGAGATTTAGCGGAACCGGGAGCAGTATTACTTGAAGACTGATGATGATTGTTTTTAGACGAGTATGAACACGCCTGCCGTCATGTCTCGGTTGCAGCCGCCGCGCATCGTCCTGCTGGATGATGAGCGGCACATGTTGCAACTGTACGAGCTGTATCTCCGCGACTGGTTTCATGAGCCGGAGCTGGTCGGGTTTCGTAATGGCGACGCCGCGTGGCTGGAACTGGAGCATGCTGCCGCGGACCTCCTCATCACGGACTGGCGGCATCCGGGCCTCGACGCCGGGGATCTGGTGCGAAAACTGGCGGCGGCGAGGATGAAGGTTCCGGTGCTGATCGTTTCGGCCTGCGATGCCGACTGCGTCCGGGAACTCGGCGGTTTGGGCTTCAAGGTGGCTTTCCTGCAGAAGCCCTTCGGTTATAAGCAGCTCTGGAAGGCGGTCAATGAGCTGGCCGGCCCGTGCGATTTTCCCGCCCACAGCACGGAATACATCCGGCAATTCGCCTGACGGTGGGCGCGGGACGGGTTTAATCAGTTTTCAAGTTCCAGACGCATTCATCGTGTAGCTCCTGCCCGTTGTGCTTCGCGCGGGCCTCGACGTGGTTGGTGCCGGGCGCGAGCTTCACGCCGGGCCAGCGGAAGATGCCGTTGGTGCCGTCCTGTTTTTCGCCGAGCGAGACGCCGTTGAGGCTCAGTTCCACTTTCTCGGCGTTGGCGTAGATTTTCACCTCGGTGACGGCGTTGGTGCGTTCGGTGAACCGCCGGCTGGTGAGGTGGAGGACGGATTCATCCGACCAGTTGGCCTTGTAAAAATAGAAGGAATCTTTCTTCGTCTGCCGGTCGTAGGTGACTAGTCCCTTGGTGTTGCGGCCGGGAATCCCGCCTTCGTGCCGTGTGTCCACGGCGAAGTCGAACATGTTCCAGACAAACGTGCCCCAGACAAAAGGTCGCGCTTTCATCTGCGCCCAGGTGATTTCATGGACGACGTTCTGCCATTCTTCGGGATGCCACTGGCCGGTGGTCTTGGGACGCTGGGGATTGTCCTCGTGCTGGGCGATATTGGCACCCGCGCCGTATTCGCTGATGGCGATGCCGCCGTGCTGGCTGGAATCGCGGTGGCGGTTGAGCAGCCCCGCCATGTTGGTCGGCGGGCCGCCATACCAGCCCGGATAGACATTCCAGGCCAGCAGATCCAGGGTGCGATAGGCGTCGGCCCACGCCTTTTTCTCCACGCTCGCGGCGGCGATGGTGGGGCGGGTCGGGTCTTCCTGGTGCGCGAGCAGGTTGAGGGCGGCGATGTTGGTGTGTGGGTCGTCGGTGGACCCGTTGCCGATTTCGTTGAACAGGCTCCAGGCGAAAATCGCCGGGTGATTGATGTTTTGCCGGATGAGGTCGCGAAGCTGGCTGCTGCTGGTGGCCAGGAATTCGGAATTCTCGCGGACGGTGTTGACCTGCGGGATTTCCGCCCAGACGAGGATGCCGGCCCGGTCGCACAGGCTGTAAAAATAATCGCTGTGCTGGTAGTGGCAGCAGCGGATGACCGTTGCCCCGATTTCTTTGAGCAGCGTGACGTCGCGTTCCATGTCGGTCTCGGAAATGGCCCAGCCCTTGTCCTGCATGTCCTGGTGACGGTTGACGCCATGCAGATGATACGGCTGGCCGTTCAGGAAAAATCCCAGCTCGGGATCCACCCGGTAAAAGCGCAGGCCGAGCGGCTGTTCGACGGAATCAACGATCTGGCCGTCCGCGCTCAGCTCCACGATGGCGCGGTAAAGGTATGGGTCCTTGCGCCCGTTCCACAAATGCGGGTTTGCCAGCGTGATGTGCAGCGACTGGTTTGCCGGTGCGGACGAAAGCGTGATTTCCCGGCTTTCCGCTGCGACTGTCTTCCCATCCGCGTCCATGACTTTGGCGGTGAACTGCAACGGGCGATGATTTTTTGCGGCGCTTGAAAGATTTGCATTTATGTCCAGTTCGGCCTGCTTGGCCGAGACGCTGGTTTGCAGCCACGCGACTCCCGGCGAACCGTGGTCGGTCAAGGCGAAATGTTCTTCGCTGGTGACAATTAGATGGACCGGGCGATACAGCCCGCCATAGACGGAAAAATCACCGCCTAATGGGGCGACGTCGGGAAACTTCTCGTTGCTGACCCGTACGGCCAGGAGATTCTTGCCGCTCGCATTCAACTGGGTGGTGATTTCAAAACCGAACGCGCCGAAGCCGCCGCGGTGTTCGCCCAAAAGCTTTCCGTTCAGATAAACCTCGGCCACCAGGCTCGCCGCCTCGAACCGGAGAAAAAATCTTTTCCCGTTTTCCGGCGTCGCGTCGAGCTCGCGGCGGTACCAGCCCGGCCCGCGATAATAGGATTTTCCCTGTTGCGCGTCCTGCCAGCCCCAGCAGTGCGGCACGGAAACCGCCTGCCAGCTGGTGTCATTGAAATCCGCCGCCGCCGCGTTGGTGTGTTCGCCCGGGTTGAATTTCCAGCCGGCGTCGAGTAGCCGGTTTTCGCGGGCGAATGTGTTGAGGGAAAGGGCCAGCACCGCGGCGAAAGCTATTATGCGCATGATTAAATCATGCCAAAACTCACGCCGGCGGCAAACGCAAAGTGGCGTCCAGCGGCGGCAGTTCCGTCAAAACTTTCCCGCCCGTGCCGCCGCCGAGCCGCTGCAGCTTTTCGCCCGAGGGTTTGATGCGGGATTCATAGCTGCCCACGGCCTGGTTGAATGCCTTGTTCGCCGTCTCCAGGCCGCCCCGGATTTTTTCCAGATGCTCCGTGAAGGTGACGACGCGGATGAACAGTTCCTGCGCGGCTTCGGCAATCTTCTGCGCGTTCTCCGTCTGCGCGTGTTGCTGCCAGCTTACGCTTACCGAACGCAGCAGCGCGATGAGGGAGGCCGGCGTCGCCAGCAAGATCCGTTTCTCCGCCGCCCAGATGATCAGGTCGTGGTCGCCCTCGAGCGCCGCGCTGAACAGCGATTCCGCCGGCACGAACAGCACCACATAATCCAGCGCGTTCGGAAACTGGCGCGGATAATCGCGCTCGGCCAGCGCCTTGATGGTGCCCTTCAATTTCGCCGCGTGCGCCGCCAGCGCCTCCGCGCGTTTCACCGGCTCGGCGGATTCCAGCGCGGTGAGAAAATCAAAGTCCGGCACTTTTGCGTCCACGATGATGAAGCGGTCCCCCGGCAGTTTGACGATGAGGTCCGGCCGGTTCTCGCCGGACGACGTCTGCTCCGTGAAATCGCAGTGCGCGCTCATGCCCGCCGCCTCGACGACGCGCCGCAAGGTTTCCTCGCCCCACCGGCCGCGCGCCTGGTTCGAGTGCAGCACCAGTCGGAATTGCTGCGTTTCCTGCGCGAGCGTGGTGCTCTGTTGCGAAAGCAGCTCCAGCTGTTTTTTCACTTCGCCCAGCGTCGAGGATTGCGCCGCGCTGCTTGACTGCAAATTCTTCTGGTAGGTTTCCAGCTGCTGTTTGAGCGGTTCGACCAGCCCTTTGATGGCCTCCTGCCGCTGCGCGAGCTCGCCTTTGGCCGTCTCTTGAAACTTGCCGAACGACTGTTCCGCCAGCCGTAAAAATTCCGGGGCGGACTGTTTAAGCGCATCGGCGCTCAGCGCCTTGAACGTGTCGCGCAGATCGGCCAGCGCCTTTTCCTGCGCGGTTTTCGCTTCCCTCAGGGTCTGCTCGTGAAGCTTTTTTTGTTCGGTCAGTATCTTCTCCGCGGCCGCCTGGTTTGCTTGCGCGGTGGCATGGGCGGTTTTGGTTTGGGAGAGCTGTTCCCGCGTTTCGGCGATCTCCTTCTCGCGCTGGGTGAGCTGCTGGCGTAATTCGTTTTCCAGACGCGCATCGGCCGGCGCCGCCGGCGCCTGTCCGCGTCCCAGCAGCCAGCCGATGAGCAGGCCCAGCCCGCCGCCGAGGGCGAGGCCGATAAAAAGGTAGGCGCCGTTGGACATGGTCAGTGCAGTTTGGTGAAAAGCTTGGTTTCGTAATCGGCCACCAGCCTCCGTTTGCCTTTGGCGATGATCTCATGCCCTTCGGCGCGCAGGCGGCTGGCGACCCCTTCGATGCCGCCGGGATATTTCGGGTTGATCTCCCCGCCGGTCTTGAGTGTGCGCCAGTACGGCGTGACGCGTTTCGCGCCTTCCGTTTCCGCCTCGGCGGCGGCATGCGCGGCAATCCACGAAAAAACCCCGGTCGTCAGCGGACAGGCGAACGTCACTTGATGTTTGGTGGCCAGGGCGACGCGGAGCTCGTTGATGGTGACCACGCGGCCCTTGGGCACCTGTTTCATCAGCGCATCCACCTCCAATGGGGCGGGGATGACCATGGTTTTGGGCAGGTCTTTGCTGGTGGCCAGTTTTTCGCGCCAGGACTTTTTAGGTTTCATAGACGGCGTTTATTGGTGGCCGGAATTCCTGCGGGCCGGACCCAAAACTGACGGCCCGCCGGGGTCCCCGTCCTGTCGGTGAATCAAAAGTGTGCCACCACTTCAATTTCCACGCCGGCGCCCTTGGGCAGGCCGGCGACTTGGATCGTCGAACGCGCCGGGAAATTATCCGTGAAATACTTCGCATAGACTTCATTCATGCCGGCGAAGTTCGCGAGGTCGGTGAGAAACACCGTGCTTTTCACGACGTTGGCAAAGGTGAGGTTTTGGTCGTCGAGGATGGCCTTGACGTTTTCCAGCACGCGTGTGGTTTGCACCTTGATGTCGCCGGTGAGGAGGTTGCCATCCTTCGGGTCAATCGGGATCTGGCCGGCGCAGAACAGCAGGTCGCCGACGCGGACCGCATGGTTGTAGGGGCCGACGGCGGCCGGTGATTTCGCGGGTTTGATGATGGTTTTGGTGGCCATAAGATGATTTGTTTGGTTCAAAAAGGCGCTGCCAGTCTGTCCCTTTTGTGCGCCAGCGTCAAGGTGCGGCGGTGGGGCCGGGTCGTCGCTTGAATTCGCGGCTTCACTTCCGGCCGGCTTGGGCCTAGCCTTCCGGTTAAGGGATGCTGGGGTACAATGCCTGCGCCTTGGGGCGAAATAATATATGAACGATCAAATCCTCCGTCTGCTGGCCCAAAAAAACTATGCGCCGGCGAATGTGCCGGAACTGCTGCGGCTGCTGCGGCTGCCGCCCAATCGCCAGCAGGAGTTGCAGGCCGCTTTGCAGAAGTTGGAGCTATCCGGCGGGGTCGCCCGCATCAAGGGGAACCGCTACATCTGTCCGCGCGAGGCGGATTTGATTCCCGGCCGCATCCGCATGAATCGGGCGGGCAAGGGTTTTCTTCAGCCGGACGATTCCTCGCTCAAGGAGATCGCCATCCCCGAAAGCGCCACCGGCACGGCATTGCACGAAGACCGCGTGCTGGTGCGCCGCGACGTGCGGCGGGCAAATTTCCGCGCCGATGATCCGGAGACCGGCACGGTCGTCCGCATTTTGGAGCGTCAGCGCACGCAGATCGTCGGCACATTGCAGCAGAGCAAGCAGTTTCTCTATGTCATCCCCGATGACCCGCGGATTCCGCATGATGTTTATGTGCCGCCGCCGCGTGACACCGGCCGGCCCGCGCGCGTCGGCGACAAGGTGGTGGTTGAACTGCGCGAATGGGAATCGCGCCACACCAATCCCGAAGGCGAAATCGTGGAGGTGCTCGGCGCGCCGGACGCGGAAGGCGTGGACATGCTGTCCGTGCTCCGCCAATACGACCTGCCGCTGCATTTTCCCAAGGCGGTGCTCGCCGAGGCGCATGCCATCGGCTCAACGGTTCATCCGCACGATCTCGCCGGCCGGCTGGATTGCCGGTCCCATCAGGTCGTCACGATTGATCCCGATGATGCGAAAGATTTCGACGACGCGATCTGCCTGGAGCGCGTGTCGCCGGAGCAATGGCGGTTGTGGGTTCATATCGCGGATGTCTCGCACTACGTCAAGCCCGGCACGGCGCTTGATGAGGAGGCGCGCCGGCGCGGCAACTCCACCTACCTCGTGGATCGCGTCATCCCCATGCTGCCGGAAGCGTTGAGCAATGAGCTGTGTTCGCTCAAGCCGGACGTGGATCGCCTGACCAAGTGCGTGGAATTTCTCGTTTCGAACGATGGGCGCGTGTTGCACACGAAGTTTCATGCCGCAGTCATCCATTCGCACCGCCGCTTCGCCTACGCCCAGGTGCTGGCAATTTTGCAGCGCGAACCGGCGGCCGATCCGGTTGAGCAGATGCTGCATTCGGCGCATCAGCTCGCGCAGAAGATCCGCCGGCACCGGTTCAAGAACGGTTCGCTCGACCTGGATTTTCCGGAAACCAAAATCCGGCTGGATGAACAGGGAAAAATCCTGCGCATCGAGAAGAACGAGAACGACGTGTCGCACCAGTTGATTGAGGAATTCATGCTGCTCGCGAACGAGGCGGTCGCCGCGCGCCTGATGAGTTTGCGGGCGCCCGCGATTTACCGCATCCACGAGGAGCCGGATGCGCGGCGCCTGCAGGAATACCGGCAGGAAGTGATGGCGCATCACGTTCCCTGCGGCAACTTGAGCCAGCCGGCGGAAGTTCAAAGGCTGCTTCAGAAACTGGGCACGCTGCCGATTGGCTCGGCGTTGAAGATTGGTTTTCTCAAGTCGCTCCGGCGGGCTTGCTACTCAGTGGAGCCGCTCGGCCATTACGGATTGGCCAAACAGAAATACACGCACTTCACCTCCCCGATCCGCCGTTACGCGGATCTCGTGGTCCATCGCGCGCTGTTTGACCAGCGCGCGGTGAAGGGCGCCGCGCTCAAGGAGGTTGCCGAACATATCTCGGTGACGGAGCGTAATTCTGCCGACGCCGAGCGTGACAGCAAGGACGTGAAGCTGTTCGCGTTCCTGAAGGCGCAGCTGGCTTCCGGCGCGCCGGTGAAATATCCCGCGCTGGTGACCGATGTGCGGAATTTCGGTTTCTTCGTGGATGTGACCGGCCTGGCGATGAGCGGCCTCGTGCCGTTGTCGCTGATTGAGGACGATTTCTATGTGTTCGACGAAATGCGGCGGAACCTCGTCGGCCGCCGCACGCGCCGGATGATCCGGCTCGGCGACCGGCTCACCGTGCAGGTCGCGAAAGTGGATATGTTCAAAAAACAGGTGGATTTCTGTCTGGCCGTGGCCGAGCGCAAGCCGGCTTCGCCGCGCCCGCAGATGGCCCGGCCCGCGCCCGCGCGGCCGCAGCCGTTTCAGCCGCGCAAAAAGTCTCCTCCGTTCCGGACCGAAACCCGGCGCCCGCCTTCGGCGCGACGGGAAGATTCGCGCCGGCCCGGTTCGTCCCCGTCGTCCTCGCGCCCGGAGGCGTCCCGCCCGTCGGATGCGCGGCCGGCGATGTTTCGCACTTCGGGTTCTCAGTTGCCGACCTCGCAGCGACCGCTGCTGAAATCCAGCGGCAGCCGCAGTTTTTCAAAACGTCGGCGCTGATGGCCTCCGGCTGTGCTTTTCATTCGCCCGCCATCCATGGGGCTGCTATCCTGCGCCGCCAATTTGAATGTCTGCCCAGCCCCACAACGACCACGTCAGCGCGGCGAAGAAAACCGAGGTTCTCGCCGCGCAGTTGAAAGCCGCCGCCGGGATTCTTGAACAGGCGGCGGCCAACCGCGCGCTCCTTGCCGGGCTTTCTGTCGAGGACCGCACGCGGTTGCTCAAGGCGGCGGGGGACATCTACTGCCCCGACGTGGCGCAGCGCCGTCGGCTCGTGAAGGCCAGCGTCAAACAGCGCAAGGCTGAGAAAACCCGCCGCGACCAGTCGAAACTCCACGAAACCGGCATCCGCAAATTGCGTCGCGAAAAAGTGTTCACCACGCCGAACGTCTTTCCGCCGAAAGAATTCGCCCAGCAGGAAGTCGCCGGCAACCCCGATTTCCGCGAAGTCGTCGAGCCGCAGAACTGCTACATCTGCAAACAGGATTACTCGCAGATCCATCACTTCTACGACCAGCTTTGCCCGAAGTGCGCGGACTTGAACTTTTTCAAGCGCACCGAATCGGCGGATTTGCGCGGGCGCGTGGCGCTGCTCACCGGCGGTCGCGTGAAAATCGGCTACCAGGCGGGTATCAAGCTTCTCCGCGCCGGTGCCCAGCTCATCGTCTGCACCCGCTTTCCGCGCGACTCGGCCATTCGCTACGCGGCGGAACCGGATTTTCAGGACTGGGGCCATCGGCTGGAGATTTTTGGTTTGGATTTGCGCCACACGCCCAGTGTGGAGGCGTTTTGCAAGCATCTGCTCGCGACGCGCTCGCGGCTCGATTTCATCATCAATAACGCCTGCCAGACCGTGCGGCGCCCGCCGGACTTTTACGAACACATGATGGAGCGTGAGAACGGGTCGTTGCACGACCTGCCACCGGAAGCAGCCAAATTGCTCGGAGCCTATGAAGGTTTGCGCGGCTACCACATGCTGCCGGAAGGCGACGCGGCGGTGGCCACCCGGCGCATGTCGCAGGTCGCCGGACTCACGCACGCGGCGGAGTTGTCACAAATTCCCATGCTGCCGGACGAGCTTGCCGCCCAGAAAGATTTGTTTCCCGAAGGCAAATTAGACCAGGAT
This sequence comes from uncultured Verrucomicrobia subdivision 3 bacterium, assembly GCA_903917705.1. Lineage (GTDB taxonomy): Bacteria > Verrucomicrobiota > Verrucomicrobiia > Limisphaerales > UBA11358 > UBA11358. The sequence continues at coordinate 9,247 of CAIXBQ010000160.1, forward strand.
TTGCAGCAGGTGGATTTGCGCGAGCGCAATTCCTGGCGGCTCCTCATGCACGAGGTCCCCGCCGTGGAACTGCTCGAAGTGCAACTCGTCAACGCCATCGCGCCGTTCATTCTCAACGCGCGGCTCAAGCCGCTGATGCTCCGCGCGCCGGAGCGCGACAAGCACATCGTCAACGTCTCGGCGGTGGAGGGGCAGTTTTACCGGAAGTTCAAGACCACCCGGCATCCACACACGAACATGGCCAAGGCCGCGCTCAACATGATGACCCGCACCTCGGCGGCGGACTACCATGCCGACGGCATCCACATGAACGCCGTGGATACCGGCTGGGTGACGGATGAGGACCCGGTGCACATCGCCGAGCGCAAGGTGGCGGAGCACCGCTTCCATCCGCCGCTGGACATCGTGGACGGTGCGGCGCGCATCGTGGACCCGATCATCGCCGGTTTTAACACCGGCGAACACATCTGGGGAAAATTCCTGAAGGATTACCGCGAGACGGATTGGTGAGGAGTGTTCCGCTCAAGGCAAGAGTGCTCCGCGGTAAAACCGCGCCGGATTGGTGGCCGTGGCATCGGTCCACATGTAAAGCGTGTTGGTCAATTGCAACGTGGCATTTGTGTGCCAGTTGTTCGACCCGGCCGGCAGGGCGTCAGTGGACAGAATTTGATACCTACGCCCGACCAGACCGGAGAGCGCGACTTTCGGTGTGGGAGCATTTGTCATCCGGATTCCACCCAGGACATCCGCGGTGTAAATGAATCCATTGAACGAATTGGGATTAAAACTATTGGGTGATTGATATCCCGCGCCGACCGTCACCAGGCGGATGCCGTCCGTCGCCAGACTGACGTCATAGTTGGGAGCGTCGCCGATCGCGCAGAAATTCGGCAGCTTTTTTACATATTGAAACCAGTTGGTTCCGTCGGTCGAAGTTGCCAGATAACTGCCCGATGAGGCTATCCCGCATTGCGCCATGAAGATGCCGTTGCCATACGTCACTGCGCCCAGCAGGTTCGTCAACCCCGTGGCTTTCGGGTTCCAATTGATTCCGTCCACTGATAGCAGATTGGTTTTTTCATTGAGCGGCACAAAAAACAGCCCGTTCGCAAAGCTGATGGTGTTGCCGCCGGACAGGCTGCTTTTGGCCCAAGTGCTTGTTCCCGTGGTCGAGGTGTATTCAAGCCCGTCATTGTTGCCGACGGCGACAAATTTACCGGCGCCGTAGGTCACGCTGTTGAGGGGGCCGCCCGGACTTGTGCTGGCTTTCCGATAGGTCCACGTGGTGCCATCGGGTGAAGTCATGATGCAGGCGAAGCTGCTATTGGTGGCACCAACGACAACATACATACTGTTCCCGTAAGTGGCGGCGAGCGGGGCAAAAGCAGCCGTGCCATCGGGAAAGAACGTTGTGGTCCAATTGGTTCCATCGGCTGACACATTTGCAATGCTGGCCCAACTTAAAGAGGAACGCACCGAAGCATAGTGGCCTCCGACATAAATTAAATTGGCACCCCAGGAACTTGACTCTGTATACGCAAGCTTCCAATGCGAATTATCCGTGGAGTAATAATACCCACTGCTGTCACCGGACTCACCCACGGCAACAAAAAGGCCATTGCCGTAAACAATATGGTGCATGCCAAATATGTTGGTGCTGATTTGGTTCGTCGTCCAGTTGTCCAGCACATCGGCGCGGGCAGAGGCGGGGAAGCAGATATGAAAAACGCCCGCCAACAGAATTATAATACTAAGTTTTTTCATGACAATCCTGAGCGGTGATCCGAATAAGACAATATTACTCTCCTCTCCACGTAGTTCAAAGGAAAGAATTGGTTCGGGTCTGAGTGGGTTTTAGGCATGACGCCGTCTTGCGATGCTCCTGCCCGGACCCAACCGCGCGAACCAGCTATCCAGTCAAAAACCGGCTGGTTGCGGTTCCCAACCACATTCACCCGGTTCAAAACCGCGTTGAGTCGGTTTCCAACCGCTTTGACCCGTTCATAAACCGCATTCAGGCGGTCGGGAACCGGGTGGATTCAGTTCGGAGGCGGGGAAAGCGCCTTACGCCGTCGCTACCAGATCATTTCCCGTTCGCCGGCTGGTCGGACGCTTCAAACGGTTTGGAAATTTGCTTGTTCTTGAAAAACTCGCGGTCTTTGCCGGCCAGCGCGGCTTTCAGCCGCCGCACATAGGCGTGCCATTCGGTTTGCACCGGCTCCACCGGGCCGATGATCTTCTTGAAGGCGTCCAGTCCGCCGCCGCTTTGCGCGAGCCGCAGGGCGCGGGCATGGTATTTTTCACTCTCAAAAATGAAGTGGGTGAGGGTCCACCAGTGGAGATAGTAGAGGTTGAATTGTTGGTCCATGCCGGGGCCGCCGCTGCCGGTGATGATGGCCCGCAGCGGAATGACGCTGCCGTTGGTGAGGTTCGCCGTGAGGTTGGAGCTGGTGGCCAGATCATCAATCCACCAGACGGGATAGGTGTTCAGATCGATCCGGCCCACGGCGAGTTTGTCGGCCATGATCCGGCTGGTGGAAAAATATTCGGCCAGGCCTTCGTCCAGCCGCTCACGCTGCCGAGGCGGTTGGAATACGCGGTGTAAAGCCGTTCCAATGCGTGCGCCGTATCCTCGACTTGCTGGCGGGTGGCGGTGGAGAAGATCTTGTGATGGGGCGTTTCGAGGATCAGCGTGGAATGCCAGGGGCGCGGCATGAACCTCCATGCGCCCACGGCCAGCACGACGGCCAGATAGATCAGCCACCGGATTTCGCGCGGCTGCAATTTCCGGCGGAAAAATGACTTTGGCGGCGGCATCGTGTCACCAGAATCTCCGGTATTCTGTCCGGTCACAAGTCAAAGCGGTATTGGCCCGTCGGCGGCTTGCCGCGCAGGTTATTCCACGCTGATGATCTTCGCCGCGCGCACTTCGTGGCCGAGTTTTAGCTTTGGCTGTTCACCGGTTGTTTTGCCCATGAGCTGTTCGCCCAGCGGCGATTGCGGGGTGATGACGAGGATTTCCTTCCGGTCATGGATCACTTCCGTGCCGCCCGCGCGCGGGCCGAGGAAGTAAAACGATTTTTCGCCGAGTTGCTCCAGTTCCACCAGCGCGCCCACGGCGATGGGATCGGTGGCGGCGAATTTCTTCGCGCCGAGCTTCTGGTATTCTGCGATGGCGGATTCGAGCTCCGCCGCCTGCTTGGATTGTCCGCGCGCCAGGTAGGAGGCTTCCAGGCCGCGCGTGTCGTATTTGTTCTCGGCCTTGTTGGATTCGTGCGTGGCCTCGGCGCGGGAGAATTGCGCGGCGCGAAAATAGATTTCCAGCTCGCCGGCCAGCTTGGCGGTGATCTTCTGGATGATGGCGCGCTTGTTCACAGGTATTTCGCGATGATGGGCTTCAGTTCGGCGATGGTTTTTTTCGGCCAGGCTTTGCGTTCGGTCATGATGGCGTTTTTCAGCGCGCCGTGACAGGGCCAGTTGGGTTCGGCCGGAATCTGCGGAATGACTCGGGTGATGACGGCTTTGGCCGTGGCGGCGTTTTGCGTGACGTTGGCGACGACCATTTCCACGGTCACGTGCGCCTCGTCCTCTTTCCAGCAGTCGTAATCGGTGATCATGGCCATGGTGGCATAGGCGATCTCGGCTTCGCGGGCGCACTTGGCTTCGCCGAGATTCGTCATGCCGATGACGTCGTAGCCGAGTATATGGTTGGTCATGGATTCGGCGCGCGTGCTGAACGCCGGGCCTTCCATGTTCACGTAAGTACCGCCGTCGTGGACGCGGGCCTTGAGTGCGCGGGCTGATTTCAGGAGTAGCCGGCGCAGTTCCTCGGCAATCGGGTCGGCAAAGGCCACGTGTCCGACGATGCCGCGTCCGAAGAAGGTGTGTTCCTGGTCGCGCTTGGTGCGGTCAAGGAACTGATCCACCAGCACAATGTCGCAGGGCCGGTATTCTTTCTGGAGCGAGCCGACGGCGCTGACGCTGATGATCCACGCCACACCCAATTGTTTCATGGCCCAGAGGTTGGCGCGATGGTTCAGCTCGCTGGGCAGGATGCGGTGGCCGCGGCCGTGGCGCGGCAGGAAAACCACCTCGCGTCCGGCCAGCCTGCCGGTGAGAAATGCGTCCGAGGGCGCGCCGAAAGGGGTTTTGACGGTCACCCATTTCTGGTGGGTGAAGCCTTCAATGGAATAGAGTCCGCTGCCGCCGATGATGCCGATTTTGTGTTTGGACATGGGTGATTTTTAACCCCGCCGCGCGCGAAACACACGAAAAAATTCCGCCGAATCTGGAGCCGTTGCGTCGGGGATGCAATTTCGTGTCTGGTGTTCGGCGGGAAAACGGTTACGCTGGGCGCATGGAACTTTTCAATAAAATCTTGAAAACGGCCGTCGATGGCGGTGCGTCGGATATCCACATCAAGATCGGTACGCCGGTGGTTTTTCGCATCAACCGCGAGCTGATTTCCATCGAGTGCCCCATGCCGACCACGCAATGGATGAATCAGGTGGTGGAGACCGTCACCCCGGTGCATTTGAAGAAGCGGCTGGAGGATGATCGCGAGGTGGATTTTTCCTATTACATTCCGAATGTGGGCAGGTTTCGCACCAATCTTTTCCAGCAGCGCGGCCAATGGGCGCTGGCAATGCGCCACGTCAAGAGCCACGTCGCGAGCTTTGAGGAGCTTGGCCTGCTGGAGCAGGTCAAATCCATCGCGGAGGAGCATCGCGGCATCGTGCTCGTGGCCGGCTCGACCGGCTCCGGCAAGTCCACGACGCTCGCCGCCATGATCGAGCACATCAACGCCAATTTCAAAAAGCACGTCATCACGCTGGAGGACCCGATTGAATTTGTTTTCGAGGACAACCAGTCCGTCATCGAGCAGCGCGAAGTCGGCCTCGATACGGTGTCTTTTCATCACGCGCTCAAGCATGTCCTCCGCCAGGACCCGGATATCATCATGCTCGGTGAAATGCGCGACGACATCAGCTTCTCGGCGGCGATGAGCGCGGCGGACACCGGACATCTGGTCTTGTCCACGTTGCACACGACCACGGCGGCGCAGTCCATCACCCGCATTTTGGATTTCTTCAAGGCGGAGGAGCGCGAGCAGGTCCGCCGCCAACTCGCCGGCACCTTGCGCGCCGTGATTTGCCAGCGCATGGTCGGCACCGTGAGCGGGAAGATGACCCCGGCGCTGGAAATTTTGATCAACTCGCCGCTGATCAAGAAGATGCTCGAGGAAAACCGCCTCGATAAATTGTCTGCGGTCATCGAAACAAGCGCGGACGACGGCATGCTTACGTTTAACCAGTCGCTGTTCAATCTGGTCAAAGCTGGGCTTGTGACCGAGAAAGAGGCGCTCGCCAAAGCCACCAACCCGCAGGCGCTGGAAATGAATTTCAAGGGCATATTCCTCAATGAGGGCGGTCGCATTGTGAGCTGATTGCCCTGAGGTTGAGAAATTACCCGGTTGACTAATCATCAACCGGGTTTATCGTTTTTATAGTATGCGAATTTCGAAAAGAACCGATTACGCTTTGCGCGCCTTGTTCACGCTGGTGGATCATTATGGCGGCAGTCCGATCCCCATCCGTGAACTGGCCCGGCGCAACGATGTTCCCAAGCGGTTTCTCGAACAGATCATGCTCGGTCTGAAGACGCAAGGCTGGGTGGGTAGTTCAGCTGGGATTCGCGGCGGATATTTCCTCGCGAAAAGCCCCGCCAAAATCACGATGGGCGAGGTGGTGCGGCATTTTGACGGCATTTTGGCACCAATTGATTGTGTTTCGGTAACAGGCTACCAGCGCTGCTCTCAGGAATCACTCTGCCGTTTTCGCCGGGTTTTCTTGGACGTGCGCAATTATGTCGCCAGTTTGATGGATCGGACGACACTGGCTGAAGTTGCCAGGGGACTGCCGGTTTCCCGGCAGGAGGTTTCGACAGGCTTTATGGGTGGCGAGGGTATTTGAAATATTTTCATTTGGCAGTTGACAACAAAAAGATGTGGACGATAATAACGACATAATAAGTCGTCTATATATGGCGATATGCTGGTAGGTCGGCTGGGCGGTTTACGGGTGAATTGAGATCGCAGGGTTTGTTTTTTATTTGGATTTAATAACGACAATAAAGGTCGCACATAATTAAGACTGTGAGAACGATCAAGAATGAGACAGATTTACCAGGCATCGCCGCGGTGCCTGCGTGGGTGGAATTGGTGCGGCGGCAGGTGGGGTCTCTGCGCTATGGCGTGGTTCAGATTGTTCTCCATGATTCGCAGGTGACGCAGGTGGAGAAGACTGAGCGTGTGCGGCTGGACCGGAACAAATTTAGCTGACCAGAAATCTGGAGGCGCATTAACAATAAATACATCGGCGGCTGACCGGCAAACGGAAGCCGTCCAGGAAACAAGATGAAACTCAATCGATGGATATTCGGGACAATTCTCGGCTCACAATTCGCCTTCGCGTCATTCGCGGCGGATGACGCGGACATTCAGGCATTGAAAAAGCAAATCCAGGATCTGGACCAAAAAGTTCGTGTGCTCGAGCGCGAGCGGGAGATTGACCAGGATGGTGCGGCGGTGGCAGCCAAGGTCGCGCCGAAGATATCGCTGGGCGCAAGCGGGTTCAATTTTAGTTCGGGTGACTCGAACTTTGTCGCACAATTGCATGCGGTGGTGCAGTTTGACAGCCGGTCGTTTTTCAATGACGGCGGCGTCAATGGCAATGACGGTTTTCTGCTCCGCCGCGCGCGCCCGATTTTTTCCGGCACGGTGTTCCACGATTTTGATTATAACTTCACGCCGGATTTCGGCGGCAGCACGGTGCAGATTCAGGACGCATATGTGAACTACCGTTTCCGCCCGGAATTCCAGGTGCAGGCGGGTAAGTTCAAGTCTCCCATCGGGCTGGAGCATTTGGTGGCTGACAAGGACACCTTGTTTAACGAGCGTTCGCTGGCCACGGCGCTCGTGCCAAACCGGGACCTCGGCTTGGACTTGCACGGCGACCTGTTCGGCGGTGTGGCGAGCTACGCTGTGGGGGTTTTCAACGGTGCTCCTGATTATTCCAGCACCACGACAAACCTCTCGTTTCAGGACAGCAAAGCGTTCGTGGGCCGCGTGTTTTTCCAGCCCTGGAGAAACACCGACGTGAACGTGTTGCGCGGGCTGGGCTTCGGCCTCGCCGGCAGTTACGAGGCGAACCATCCCAACACAAATTCAGCGACGGGCCTGACTCCGGGCTATGTGACCGATGGTCAGCAGAAGTTCTTTACCTACAGTTCCGGCGTGAACGCCAGTGGCGCGCAGTGGCGCATTTCCCCGCAGGCGTATTATTACTACGGCCCGTTTGGATTGCTGGCGGAATATGTCCTCTCCGACCAGTCGGTGAAAAAGGCGGCCAGCCATGCCGATCTGCAAAACCAGGCCTGGGAAATTTCCGGTTCCTGGCTGCTGACCGGCGAAGATGCGGGCTACAACGGCGTCACGCCCTTGCATCCGTTTGACCCGCGCAGCAACGAATGGGGCGCCTGGCAGCTGGTCGCGCGGTACGGTGAATTGAACGTGGACCGCCATGCCTTCGCCGGCGCCGTCTTCGCCGATCCGGCGAAATCCGCCTCCGGCGCGCAAGCGTGGTCCGTCGGCCTGAACTGGTATCTCAACAAAAACCTTCGCGCCAACTTGAGTTATGCGCGGACCACGTTCAGTGGTTTTACTGGTTCGACGACGGCGGGATTGGTGCCGGCCCAGGCTGAAAACGTCCTGTTCTCGCGCCTGCAACTGGCCTTTTAACCTGAAACAACTTATCCCATTTATCTATGAAAACCCTATTGAAAATTCTCCTCGCTGCGTCGCTCGCGGTCTCCGCCGGCGCGAAGGAAATCAAGCTTCTCAATGTCTCCTATGACCCGACTCGCGAATTGTATGCCGAATACAACAACGCGTTCGCCAAATACTGGAAGGCCAGGACCGGTGACGATGTCGTGGTCTCGCAGTCGCACGGCGGTTCTGGCAAACAGGCGCAATCCGTTATCAACGGGCTCGAGGCCGACGTCGTCACGCTGGCGCTGGCGTATGACATTGATGCCATTTCGACGCAGGCTCGCTCGCTGCCGGCGGATTGGCAGAAGCGGCTGCCGAACAATAGCACGCCTTACACTTCGACGATCGTTTTCCTCATCCGCAAAGGCAATCCCAGGCAGATCAAGGACTGGGATGATCTTGTGAAAAAGGGCGTGGGCGTGGTGGTGCCGAATCCGAAGACTTCCGGCGGCGCGCGCTGGGCCTATCTCGCCGCCTACGCCTACGCGTTGGAGCATAATAATAACGACGATGCCGCGGCGCGCGGCTTCATCCAGAAGCTTTACAAGAATGTGCCGGTGCTCGATTCCGGCGCGCGCGGTTCCACCGTCACATTTGCCCAGCGCCAGATTGGTGATGTGCTGCTCGCGTGGGAAAATGAGGCGCATTTGGCGCTGAAGGAGTTCGGCGCGGATAATTTTGAAATCGTTACACCGTCCCTGAGCATTCTCGCGGAGCCGCCGGTTTCTGTGGTGGACAAGACCGTCCGCCGCCACGGTACGGCGGAAGTGGCAAAAGCCTACCTTGAGTATTTGTATTCCGACGAGGGTCAGGACATCGCCGGTAAAAACTTCTATCGGCCGCGCAACGAGAAAGCGGCTGCGAAATACGCCAGCCGGTTTGCCAGTTTGAAACTGGTCGGAATAGATCAGGTATTCGGCGGCTGGGCAAAGGCGCAGAAAACGCACTTCGCGGACGGCGGGGTTTTTGACCAGATTTTTCAACCCTAAAACGCGTTTGGGGTTCCTCCGGTGTGGGCGGCGGTTCGTCCGGTCTGCTAAGCCGCCGCCCGGCCCGGGAAAACTAGATCAAAACCTGGTTAAAAAATATGACTGCCGCTACCACTTCAACAATTGTTACCCAACCTGCGCGTCCGTACCGCCGCGACCTCGCTGAACTGCTGTCGCCGTTGGAAAAAATGGCCGCAGACTCCGCTAATCTTGTTGCCAATCACGAGGCCAAATTTGAGGTCGGCGGCGAGCGGTGCGAACTGCCGCGCTATCTTTTCATCGGGCCGCGCGGAGGCGACACGCCGGTTCGCGTTGGCATTTTCGCCGGTATTCACGGCGACGAACCGGAAGGCGTTCACGCGCTGATCCAGTTCATCCAGTTGCTGGAAGCGCGGCCAGAACTGGCGACCGGTTACTATCTTTCGATTTATCCACTCGGCAATCCGACCGGTTTTGAGGACAACACGCGCCATTCCCGCGGCGGCAGGGATTTGAATCGCGAGTTTTGGCGCAGTTCGGCCGAACCGGAGGTTCGTTTGCTGGAGGCGGAGCTTCTGTCACGCTCATTTCATGGAATTATTTCACTGCATACCGACGACACGAGCGCGGGCTTTTATGGGTTTGCGCACGGTGCGACGTTGACGAAAAGTCTGATTGAACCGGCCTTGGCCGCGGCGGAAAATTTCCTGCCGCTCGATGGCCGGCCGGTGATTGACGGCTTTGCCGCGCGCAATGGCGTCATTCGCGCCGGCTACGCCGGCATCTTGAGCGGTCCGCCTAGAGTGCGCCCGCGCCCGTTTGAGATCATCTTGGAGACGCCGTCCGCGCCGCCGGAATACCTGAAGCAATGCGCGTTTGTCGCCGCGTTGCAAACGATTTTGGTCGAATACCAGAAATTCATTGCTTACGCCCCGAATCTGTAAAAATCAAACACCATAAACCAACCACTAGACCATGAGCCGCATCTACAACGACATCACTGAAACCATCGGCAACACCCCGCTCGTGCGGTTGCACCGCACGGCCCGGCAATTCGGCGCCGTCGCCGACGTGCTGCTGAAGCTCGAATTCTCCAACCCACTTTCCAGTGTCAAGGACCGCATCGGCGTGGCGATGATTGAAGATGCTCTGAAATCCGGCGTGATTAACCAAAAAACTATTTTAATCGAGCCGACCAGCGGTAATACCGGCATCGCCTTGGCGTTCGTCGCGGCGGCGAAAGGCTTAAAACTGGTATTGACGATGCCCGAAACGATGAGCATCGAGCGCCGCAAGCTGTTGAAGATTCTCGGCGCCAAACTGGTTTTGACCGAGGGCTCCAAGGGCATGAAAGGTGCGATTGCCAGAGCCGAGGAATTGAACCGGCAGATTCCGAACAGCGTCGTCCTTCAGCAATTCTCCAATCCATCGAACCCGGCGATTCACCGCCAGACCACCGCCGGGGAAATCTGGCGCGACACGGATGGCAAAGTGGACTTCGTGGTCGCGGGTGTGGGGACCGGCGGCACGATCACCGGCGTTGCTGAGACGATCAAGAAGCTGAAGCCGGAGTTCAAGGCCATCGCCGTCGAGCCACTGAAGTCGCCGGTGATTTCCGGCGGTGCGCCCGGGCCACACAAGTTGCAGGGCATCGGCGCGGGCTTCATCCCTGGAAACCTGAACACCGGCATCATTGACGAAATCATCCAGGTGAGCGAAGACGACTCCGGCCCGGTGTCCAAACTGGTCAATACGCTGGAGGGAATTCCCGTCGGCATCTCTAGCGGCGCAGCCATCTGGGCGGCCTTCCAGGTTGCCAAACGCCCAGAAAACAAGGGCAAAACCATCGTCGCCATCGTGCCATCGTCCAGTGAGCGCTATCTGTCGACGTGGCTGTTCGCCGACATCGGCACCGAGTCGGATGATATTAGCGGCTTGCTAAACCCGGCCTGAACGTTTTTGCTGGATATCACTATTGTGGCAAACCGACTGTTCCGTTACCGAAAAAACAGTGTGCTGCCGGGCTTCCGGCTGACGCTCGGCTTCACCCTTTTTTACCTCGGCCTCATCGTGCTCATCCCGCTAGGCGCGGTGTTCTGGAAAACCAGCACGCTGACGTGGTCGCAGTTCTGGCAGACCATCTCCATGCCGACGGCTATGGCCTCGTATCGACTGACCTTCGGCGCCTCGTTTTTGGCCGCGCTGGTCAATGCTTTCTTTGGCCTCATTGTCGCGTGGGTTTTGGTGCGCTACGAGTTTTTTGGAAAAAAAATCATCGACTCGTTGGTGGATTTGCCGTTCGCGCTGCCGACCGCCGTGGCCGGCATTACCCTGGCTTCCCTCTACGCGCAAAATGGCTGGATCGGCCAGCTGCTCGCTCCGCTCGGCATCAAGGTGGCCAACACGCAGATAGGCGTTTTTATTGCGCTGACGTTTATTGGCCTGCCGTTCATTGTCCGCACCGTCCAGCCGATTCTCGAAGACCTTGATCCGGAACTGGAGGAGGCCGCCGCCAGTCTCGGTGCGAACCGCTGGCAGGTTTTTTGGCGTGTGATTCTGCCGATGCTCACGCCGGCGTTGCTCACGGGTTTTGCGCTCGCCTTCGCCCGCGCGCTGGGCGAATACGGCTCGGTCATTTTCATCGCTGGCAACATCCCGATGAAAACGCAGATCACGCCGGTCATCATCATGGGCGAGTTGGATATGTTTGACTACGGCAAGGCCACGGCCATCGCCGTCGTGATGCTCGTCGTTTCGTTCTTGCTCCTGCTCGGCATCAACGTGCTGCAGTGGTGGACGAACCGCTACAACACGACCAACCTCGCATGACGCCCGTCGCGACCACTTTTCATGCGCCGCCGCGCGTCGGGCATCGCCGCTCCACCAGCGAGCCGCCCGCCGTGCGCCGCCTGCTCATCGGCACGGCGCTGGTGTTTATGGCGCTGTTTCTCGTGCTACCGCTCGTGTTCGTCTTTACCCAGGCGTTTGCGAAGGGAATCGGTTTTTATTTCAAAACGCTGGGTGACCCGAACGCTTGGAGTGCTATCAAGTTGACCTTCACGGCGGCGGGCATCGCCGTGCCGTTGAACTGTGTTTTCGGGGTGGCGGCGGCGTGGGCGATCGCCAAGTTCGATTTTCCCGGCAAAAACATTCTCCTTACGTTGATTGATCTGCCCTTCTCAATTTCGCCGGTGATTGCGGGCTTGATTTACGTTCTGGTTTTTGGCGCGAACGGGTGGCTCGGGGTCAAATTCCCGCAGTTTGCGGATTGGCTGGTGGATCACCACCTCAAGATCATTTACGCCGCGCCGGGGATCATTCTCGCCACCCTCTTTGTCACCGTTCCGTTCATCGCCCGTGAATTGATTCCGCTCATGCAGGCGCAGGGCCGTAGCGAGGAGGAAGCCGCGCGCGTCCTTGGCGCCAGCGGCTGGCAGACGTTCTGGCGTGTGACCGTGCCAAACATAAAATGGGGTTTGATCTATGGCGTGATTTTGTGCAATGCGCGCGCGATGGGCGAATTCGGCGCGGTCTCCGTCGTCAGTGGCCACATCCGCGGTCAGACGGATACCATTCCCTTGCACATCGAGGCGCTATATGATGATTACAATTTTACCGGCGCATTTGCCGTGGCCTCCCTACTGGCGCTGCTGGCGCTCGTCACACTTGGTTTGAAGTCCTGGGTGGAATACAAAAATGCGCGGCTGTACGAAACGGAGATTCCCCAATGAGCGTTGAAGTCAAAAATGTCACGAAAAAATATGGCGGCTTTTCCGCGCTCGCCGGCGTCAGTCTGAAAGTAGAGTCCGGCGAACTCGTAGCGCTGCTCGGCCCGTCCGGTTCCGGCAAGACGACATTGTTGCGCACCATCGCCGGCTTGGAATTTCCCGACAACCCCGGTGAGGCGCAAGTTTTATTTTACGGCGAGGATGTGACCCAGATTCCTGCGAGCGAGCGTAAGGCCGGGTTTGCTTTTCAGCACTACGCGCTCTTCCGCCATATGAGCGTGTTCGAAAATATTGCTTTCGGACTGCGCGTGCGTCCGAAGCCCACGCGCCCGGCGGAACATGAAATCCGTGCTCGCGTGGAGAAATTGCTCAAGCTCATCCAACTCGAGCCGCTGGCCGGACGGTTTCCGTCCCAGCTTTCCGGCGGCCAGCGCCAGCGCGTCGCGCTTGCCCGCGCGCTCGCGGTGGAGCCGAAGGTTCTCCTGCTTGACGAACCGTTCGGCGCGCTGGATGCAAAGGTGCGCAAGGAACTGCGCCGCTGGTTGCGGCAGTTGCACGAGGAGATTCATATCACGACGCTGTTCGTCACGCACGACCAGGAGGAGGCGCTTGAAGTTGCCGACCGCGTGGCCATTTTGCGCGACGGGCGCATCGAGCAGATCGGCACCCCGGAGGAGATTTATGACCAGCCCGCGTCGCCATTTGTCTATGACTTTCTCGGCAACGTGAATTTGTTTAGCGGCCGCGTGCGCGACGGCGCGGTGACGATTGGCGGATCGAAATATGACACGCCTGAAACCGCTGGCGAGACCGATACGGATGCCATCGCTTTCGTCCGCCCGCACGACATCCGCATCACGCGGGGGGCGGATGGGCAGAAAACTTTTCCTGCGCGCATCCTTCGCTGCAATACCGCCGGGCCGGTGGCAAATCTGGAATTGGAACGGCTTGATGGCAGCGGAAACTTCACCGCGCAGTTGAGCAAGGAGGAATTCCAGCAATTGCAATTGAAAGCGGGTGAATCGGTGTTTGTAGAATTGAAGAACGTGAAAATCTTCTCCGAGGATTTTTCGATTTGAAGTTGTACCCGCTTTCGTTCTTTGGCGCTGTGACGGAGTTTGACCGCCCCGGACTCGCGGCGATGAAACCTTTGTTTCACCATTGACCGTGTTGTTTTCAGTGGTTTAAATTCCTCCATCGGCCAGCCCGTCTGGCTTGGTTATGCCAAAGTGCGGTCTCCCCAACCCATTATGAAGATGATTAAATCTGGAGTGGCCGTGTGGCCATTGGCCCTCTGCCTGTCGTTGTTGGTGTTGGTTCCGGTCTTTGCACAGGTGGGTCCGAAGTTCCAGTCGGGAATGGAGCCCCCGCATCTTCTGGCTGGCCCCTATCTGCAAAATCCCGGTGAAGATTCGATGACAGTCGTGTGGCTGACCGATAAAAACACGACCGCCTCGGTGGAATATGGCGCGAATGGACTTTTGGATCAAAAGGCCGTGGCAATCCATGCTGGACTCATTGATGCCAACACGCGCCTCCACCGGGTCAGGCTGACCGGTCTCAAGCCCGGCACGCCGTATCAATATCGCATCTCCTCCACCGAGATTGTGAAATTCGGGCCCTATAGTGTGACCTTCGGGACCAATGTGACCAGCCCGCCGGCGGCATTTAAAACCCTCTCTCGCCAGTCCGACCAGGTCTCCTTTGTTGTGATGAATGACCTTCACCAGAATTTGCAAACCATGCAGGTGTTGTGGGGCTTCGCAAAGGTCAATCCGGTGGACTTGGTCTTCTTCAATGGCGACAGCTTGGACTACCTGGAAAACGAGGATCAGATCGTCAAGTTTCTGTTGCAGCCCGTCACTGGGTTGTTCGCCCAATCTACCCCCTTGATGTATGTTCGTGGCAACCACGAAACCAGGGGCCGGTATGCCCGGTTCCTGCACGACTTCCTCGACACGCCTGGCGGGGAATACTATTACTCCTTTGATGCCGGCCCGGTTCATTTTGTCGTGCTGGACACCGGCGAAGACAAGGAGGACTCTCATCCGGCTTACAGCGGGTTGAACGGCTTTGCCGGCTATCGCGACGGGGAAAAACAGTGGCTGGCGCAAGAGGTGAAGAGCCGGGCGTTTCGGAGCGCCCGTTATCGTGTCGTGTTCATGCATATCCCGCCTTTCAGCGCCCGCGAGGGAAGGGGGCGGAGCGGGGGCGCACAGGATTGCTTCGAAAAATTCACCCCGTTACTCAACCGGGCGAAGGTGGATCTGCTGATTACCGCGCACACCCACCATTATGCCTATCTTGAACCCAAGCCGGGCGAGCATGATTATCCCATGGTTAATGGGGGCGGACCGAGTCAGGAAGGCGCCACCCTAATCCGCTTGGACGCGGACAAACAGCGGCTTCATCTGACGGTCACGCAGGGCGACGGCGTGATTTTGCACCAGCGTGATTATCCGGCTAAATGAGGTGTGTGTTCTTAAGCTGAACTCCGGTTTGAGCCTTCCGTTCTAAAGTCCGGCGGCGAATTCAGGAGCGGCTGATTAAAGACGCGCCGCACGGAGTGTGTGTGTGTGTGGGGGGAAGCTGAAAAGTCAGAAATGGGGTGGCCAACGGGACTCGAACCCGTTCCGTCAATTGCGCGACTACGCCCCAAACAGGCACCTTCCCCGCGTGAACAAATGCGATAACGGCACTTTAGCCAAAACTCAGGAAACGACCGAATCACGCACCGTTTCACACTTCCGGTGTTGCAATCTGTTGCACGGAAAGCCGCTGGTTTCCGCTCCGGCGGCGCGGTGCCGGATTTTCTGTTTTTGCGGTGCAAGCCAGCCGTGCAACACCTGTTTGTTGCACTCGCTTTAGACGGGGCAACGGCGCGCGCTGGCGGGGCGCTGGCGAGCGTTTCGAGTGCGGGACGGGGAAACGTCCGGCGGATGGCCCGGCGCGTCCTGGGGCGACGTGGACAACGATGCCTTGGCCGGTTAATTCTTGTCGGGCCGTTCCCGAAACGCCTTCTCGATCTCGGCGACGGCGGCGTTCACCTCTTTGAGATACCCCTGAATGCCGGCGAATTCCAGTGCCGCCATGCTTTCGATGGACGGGCAGTTTTTGGGAATCTTGCGCGTGCCGGACAACATTTTTTCGACGTAAGGAAGAGTTCTTTTGACTTTGAGGTGCAGGGATTCGGAGTATTGGCGAAGCCGGTTGAAACTTTGCAGGAGGTTTTCATCATTTGCCAGCATAAGGTGCCTTTCGTTTTAGAATCGAATCGTCATGGAACGACTTCACCAAGTCAAGTTGCCAGCGCGGCACGGGTTGACTTTCTGCGCGTTGCCCACGCTTTGAAAGCCCGCGCCCTGTTGCGCCAGCTTCCCGCATCGGGGAAGCCTTGCTGAAATTCCGCCAGCCGCGCCGCTGTCCAACTTTCAAGCCCTTGCTTGTGTTGCGCAGCGTCGAGCGGGAGTTTCATTTCCACGAAATACTTTTCAACACCGTCGGAAACGAAGGCGCGCAGTCTTTCGGCTGGTTCGGCGACGCCATCGGCGGCAACCACCAACTGCAAAAAGTCGGCGAGCGTGGCGGGGAATTTCGGCGGCATCGGCACACTTTGCCAGCCGCCGCCGGTCATGGCCCGCGCCAGACGGATGATTCTTGCGCGGTTGCGGCACACGATGGCGAACGCGCTTTTGCAGGCCCGCCACGATTGCCGATAGCAACCGTCAATCCCGGCGCGGTCGCTGGCGGAAAAGCGATTGATTTGCACTTCCATGCCGGCCCACCAATCCCGCAACAGCAGAGCCGTCGGCTTGAACGGCGGCGCCCAGTCAGGCGGTGTGCCGTAGAGACATTGCGCCAGTTGCCCGCCCCACGAAATAATCGCGAATTGCAGCGGCGAGATTTTCCGTTCGCTGTAGGAGCACAATCCGGCAGCGTCGGGGTGTGTCATTTCCGAGGCGATGCTGCGGCCTTCATTCAGAATTTCAGGCAGAGCCGCGATTTTGAAGTGAGTGGCGCAAACGCTGTGCCCGGCTTCATGCACCGCCACGCTGAAGGAGTCGTCGGGATTCATGGCTGAAGTTGAAGTTGCGGTTGCGGTTGCACGTTTTTCCAAAGCGGACTCATCGCGCCGCCGAATGCCGGATCGTTTTCCAGCGCGCCCATGTTCAATTTCGCGTTCGCGTAGCAAACCACTTGTGCGGGCCGCGCCGGGTCGGTGGTCACTCGATCCACGAAAAATGTCGGGCTGAAAGAGCGGAAATTTTTCCCCTCCACGGCTTCACGGCCGGCCAGTGACCAATCGCCGTCCGCCCAAACGCCTTCAACCAGCTTGCCGGTTGCATCAAGCCGGGTATCCCACACGAAACGAGTCGGCCAGAATGCGGCAATCTGTGTCGAATGTTGCACGCTGAAAAACGGACGGTTGCCGGACGCGGCGAGCAATTCGCGCTGTTGCTCCAGTAGTTCCGCCGATTGCTGATTCACCTCCACAAGCACGGTCACGGGCCGGCCAGATTGTGACGGGGTAATCAGGTGCAAACCCGCCGGCATATAATGCAGGTATTGCGGCAGCCCTTCGCCATCAGACAAAAGCGAACACGCCGCCCGTGCGCAGTCAATCGGCTCGGCCTGTTGCGGTTCCTGCGCGGCGGCGGGTGTTTCGTCCGCGCCTGCGTCGGCGGAGTCGGCAACTTCCGCCGGTTGCGAAAGATTGGCTTTGCCGGCGTGATACGTTTTTTGCGCCTCGTGATAATCGGCAAGGGACCGCGCTGCGCACGCGGCGGCGAAGTGCGCAAGGTGCGCGTCAAAATGCGCCTGCGGTGTATCGTCCAATTCCGCGTCGCGGCTGGCACTGGCTGCGCGGCGGCTGGCGCTGGCGGCTTGCACGCTTTTTTGCGTGCGCCCGCGCCGCCCGGCGGTGAGCGGCTCGCCAATCAGATGCTCGGCGATTTCTGTTTCCGTCAGGCGCAAGCAATCGAGCTTCAGCAATTCGGTTTGCACGTCGGCCAGCCACGGATTGTGCCCGGCGGCAACAAGCTCGTCATGCCGACGGCGGACAAGTCCGGTGGGGATTTGCGGGATATAATTCTCATTCATGGTGTTGTTTGGTTTGGTTGTTTTGGTTTGTGTCTAAAGAAGTCCACGGGACTTCAAAATTGATTGGAGATTGCCTTGCTCGTTTGAAAATTGGCGCGTGAACCTGGGCTGAAAGGTTCGCGGGGCAAATCGGTTGTCGTCGCCGACAAACACGCCTCGAATTGAAACTTCATCGAATCCACCAGCACGCGCCGGCATCATGCAGCCCAGCACCGCGTCCGCCCGGTCTGGGGACGATAAGCCACGGCTGCGCATATCGGCTTTGGATTCGAGTTGCAACCGGCCTTTGCTGTCCGGCCAGCCACGGCGCGACGTGAGTTGCGCGATTAGCTCCGGGTCGTTTGGCAGGATGATTTCGCCCTTTTCAATTTGCACGCGGCCTTCAAACCAGATTTCCGCGCCCTTGTTCGCGTAGGCTTCCGGCTTGTCGGCGGCGCTGCCGTTGTTCACGCGGTTGACGGGCCAGCCGTTTTCCGCGAGCCGGTCGCAAATGACGATGCCCAGCCCGCCCTCGTCGGCGCTGATTTGTTCGGGCGTCAGCTTTTGCTCGCGGAATAGCATGATGAATTTGCCGACGGCCTTCATGGTGTCCGTCTCGCGCCACGCGGCGACGATTTCCACGCGGTTGCCACGGCGCACGGCTAAAACATTCTCGTCACTACCGGCCGCGAAGTCGCAAAACGCGCTTGGCGTGCCCTCGTCTTTGAACGCGGGCGGGCTGGCAAGGTTGCGTTCAACGAACACCAGCGGCACAACGCAGCCGTCCGCGTCGCCGCTCATAAACTCGCCGAAAATCATGGATTGAATCAGGGGATGCTCGCGCCCATATTTCGCAATCTGCCCGTCAATCCATTCGGCGGAAATGTGCGGGCAGTCGTAAGCCGTGACGACGTGCTGCCGGAAAAACTTCCGGCGTGAGTGAAACGCCGCGTGAAAGAATCCAAAGCAGCCGCCCGGCGACGACATACATAAAAACCGCGTCGGCGCGCAGCGTTCCACCGCCTCAAAAATCGCGTCGGGAATGCCCTTGCTTTCGTCGGCGATAATCAGCAGGTGCGGATTGTGCCAGCCTTCAAACTTGTTCGCCTCATCGGTTGCGAATCCGAATATCTTGCTGCCGTTCGCCAGCGTCACGTCGGTTGAATTGAACACGCCGCCCGGAAATTTGCCCGCGTGCCGGTGAAGCGCGGGGAATAGCTGTTCGCTAACCTGACGAAAAACACCAGCGGTGCAGATCGTGAGCGAGCCGGGAAACGCGCTGGCGTGCCACAATGCCGCCGCCGCGCCGACAACGGCGGTCTTGCCGCTGCCATTCGCCGCTCGCAACGCAACCGCGCCGGGCAAATTCAGATCCCAAAGCACGCGCTCTTGCCACGGGTAGAGCTTCAAGCCCAGCACGCCCAGCGCGAATCCGACGGGCGTTGTCAGGTAGTCGGCGAGTTGGTTTGACATAAATTTTTCTCCTCGTAACGGCGGCGGGCTTCCGCGATTTCGTTTAGCACTTGCGGCGACACGCTGACGGCGGTGCGCCGGTCTGAAGCATCAATGTTGACGGCAAAAAATCCCGTTCCCTTGTGACCGTCCAAACGCTCGAATAAAAGGCGGGCTGCCGACACGTCGCCGGCAATGGCCGCGTCAACCAAAGTGCGGGCGACGGATTCGAGCTTGTCCGGTTCGTTCACAAGCAGCCGTTGCAACGCAGCCGCGAGTGACACGCTGCCCTTACGCCGTCCGGCGGGATTGCCTGACACGCCTTTTTTCCACTTGAACGGGGCGACGCTCGCGCTGCGGTCGGTTGGTTGCGTGGTGTTCATCGGTTCATTCATCGGTTAAAATTTCTGGATTCCAATTTTCCGGCACGCTGGAAACACCGCCGGGGCTGTCAGCGGCCATTTCTGCGAAATTCACAAAAGCACCGCGCCAGTCATCCACCGGCCAGTCGCGTGAATTGTTGTATCTCACAAACCGCGCTGCCACGTCGCTCTCGAAACCTTTTTTCGCTGCGAATTGTTCAACGTCCTGAAAGGTCTCCGGTCTCTTTTCAACAGGAGGAAGGCGGCGGCGAGTTTGCGAGCCGTCGCCAGTCTTTCCTGTCCCTTGTTTCCTTGTTTCCTTCTTCCCTTCTTTGTTAGTCGTCGGTTGTCCGTCGGCTGCCCGTCTTTTGTCCGTCGGTCGGGTGTCATTCTGTCCGTCGGCTTGGATGTTCAACGGGTCAAAAAGCCGCGTGTCCATTAGCTTTCCAAGCGTTCCTTTGTTCGTCGTTTTGAACGTCGCAAAATGCCATTTTGTAAGCTGCTCCTTCGCGGTTCGGTATTGCCTTTCGGTCATTCCGTAGCTTTCAAAATCGCCAAGCATTGCTTCCCCGCGTTCAAGCCCGTCGGCGTTGAATCCATCATGGAAACGGGCACGGTGCGCGATGACGTAAGCGAGAATGAAGGCGTTCGGATTGGCACGGATCAATTCAATTACTTCACGCGAACGCACCGCCTTAAACCACCCCACGGTTCCGCTGGATGTAAATTCATTCACAAAAACCTTTCCGCCGGGCGGCGCGCCGGGCGATGGCTTTGGCAGAATACTTCCCGCGCCCTAGAACGATGTCCTCGACACGGCGGCGCATTGTGCCCGTGCTGCGGCTGGATTTGATTTTCATAAGCAATCAGGCTGCCCGTTCAAAAAGGTTTTTCCCCGCCGGCTGACGGGAAACAAGCAACAAAAACCGTCGCGGCGCGCGCCGCTTCCATGCCGGCGGGAAAATTGAAATTGGGGTGTTCACTGGAGCAACGAATCAATTTCGGCCAGCGCGATAGCAACGCGACTTTCCAGCGTGTGACCGGCCATGAAGGGCAATTCCGACGTTTGGCGGCGCGGCTGGATTTCGCCGAAAAGCCGTGACAAATCCGTGAGCGCGGCACCGACTTCTTTTTCAGCCGCCCGGCGCGATGCTGGATAGTTCGCCAGAAAACTTTTCAGCAGGTCTAGCCGGATTCTTTCGGCTGCGTAGTCCAAAATCTCGTCACGGCCAGCATCGGGATTCACGGCAGATTCGAGCGCGTCCAGTTTGTGCTGCGCATCGGGCAGGCGTTCGCGGAAATTGGTTGCGCGGCTGTCCAGAGCCGCCAGATCGTCGCGCCGCAAAACCAAGACGCCGCGCATATCGCGCAACCGGTGGGCATGGCCTGGCGCGAGCGGCGGTGCCATTGTCGGCGCGGCGGATTCGGCCCGGCTGATTTCCTCCAGCCGCAGTGACCGGGCGTGAGCCGATGTCAGCGACGCATCGGCGGCCAGAATTTCGGCGCGGTTCACGACGCACCGCCCTTCACCGCCCGGCGTTGTGTGCGGAAATTGTCGGCGAGCCATTGCCGGACTTCCGCCATGTCGAAACGCACGCGGCGTTTGCCCAGCTTCAAATGCGGGCAGCCTTGCGCAACGAAGTTGTCCACGCTGCGCACAGACATTTGAACCATGCTCGCCACGTCGCGTTTGCCGCCGTAGCGTTGCACTGCCGCCAACGAAGTTTGATTGCTGGTGGCGGTTTCCAGCGGTTGAATGTTTTTCGCAATCACATGGCAACAATGCCACGCCCTGCGCGAATCAATCAGGACAGTAAAAAAACAGGAATTGTCCGCAATTCTGCGGTGTCAGGATGTTTTGCGGAGTCGCCCCGGCTTGCCAGGTAAGTAGGGAATGCCGATTGCATCGCAAGCCCGGCGGACGGTGCGCTGAAATTCCGCGTCCCCCTGATTTGAGTTTATCTTGTATCGCTTTTTCAGAATGTCGCAAATTTCGGCGATGGTATAACGCGGCTTCAGTGCCACGGTTTCACCAGCGGCGTTTTCGGGATAGATCAAATCAGCGCGACGGATTTTCGGCGCACCGTGAATTTCCAGCAACGCCTTTTGCAACGGGTAGGTGTCCTGCGATGTTTTTTCCGCTCTGATAGCGTCGGCCATTGCTTGAAACCAGTCGGGCTTAAAATCCCAAAGCGCATTCACCATTTGCTGTTGAAAGCGTTCAAGCAAGTCGGGCGTTCGCTTGTCCACAAACTCGTGGTTGCGTGAATCCTTCGCCATGTCGCGCCAGTGACGAAACCAGCGCACGCGCTCCGCCAGTTGGTTGCCAGCCGTCCGCCCGTAGGTGAGCAAGATTTGTTTTTCCAACGGGCTGCTTTTGGGGTCAATGTTTTTCAGAACGCCGTCGCCGGGCTTGCGTCCGCGCCGTTCCGTTCTGTGAGTTTTCTTTTTCATGGTGGTTCAATTCGCGGCGGTGGTTCCCACTTGCGGCAGCCGGCCGACATTCGGCGATGATTGGCGACGGGTGACGACGGGGACGGGCTTGATTGTCGCGGGCGCGACTTCACCTTGCGGCAGCACGGCGAACCATGCCAGCCCGTCGGCGGGCTTCACCAGTTCGCGGTAGTGCCGGAAGATCATTTGCGGACTGTTGCCGGCTTCAAGCGAAGTTTTCGCCGCGTCATGCGTCACGGCGAGCCGGTAGCTGCAAAACGAATGGCGCAAGGCGTTGTCTTTCCACTTCACGCCGGACGCCCGCAACATTTCACGCCGGGCGCGTTTGCGCTCGCGTTCACTGTGCGGCCAAACCATACCCGTCCGCCCCGCGTAAGGTTTCAACCATGCCGACAGATTCGGCAGAATCGGCACCAGCCGGCGGGCGCGAGTCTTGGCCTTGTCCGCGCCGACGTGAATGAAGCCGCCTTCAAAATCAATGTTGCTCCATTCCAGCCGCTCGGCTTCAGCGGTGCGAAGTCCGGCGAACGCGCCCAAAGCCAGCAAGGGCAAATAATCTTCCGGCGCGTGAGTCAGCAGCGTGGTGATTTCCTTTGGCGTGAAAATTTCAATCGCGCCGTCGCTGTTGCCGGAAATTTGTTCCGTGTCGTCAACCGGATTGCAGCCTTTGGCGAGATAGCCGCGCGATTCGGCAAAACTGAAAAGCGTTTCGATGGCGGCGCGGAAGTTTTTCACGCTGCGCGGCGCGAGCTTCATGCCGTCCAACCAGCCTTGCAATTCCGGCGTCGTCACGTCGCCGATGTTTTTCTGAAATGTCTCGGCAAACCGATTCAGCCGGAAGTTCAAGTCGCGCAAGTAGCGCGGGCTTTTGCCGCGTGCCTGTTTCAACGCCAGCAATTCGGCTACCACGTCGGCAACGCGCTTTGGCGTGACGCTCCGGTGCCGTTGGTTGAAAAACTTTGCCGCTGCCACGATACCGGGTAGGTCGCTGACAAACTTCAAGGCTTGCGCCACGGCGTCAGCGGCGGACAGCAAGCCGACGTTGAACGGCTTCAGCTTTTGGACACTGGCGGCATATTCGCCGGCTTGCTCGTTTGTCATGGCAGCCGCCAGAACTTCGCACTCGCTCAATTGCCGGGCGAGCTTGCCCGCCGCTTCAAGCGCAAGGGATTCGTCGGCGTAAGAGTCAAAGCGGCGTTTTCCGTCCGCGTAGTTGGAAACCATGAAGGCAAAGTTGCCCGTCGGCGTCCGGCGACGATAGACGGTGACACTGACTCGCCCCAAAGTGATTTTGCGCGGCCAGTCCGGTTTGCGTGAACGGTGCGTTTTCATGCGTCACACTGTTGCACAGGTGTTGCACAAAGTCCACTACAAACACAATTTCGCACCCTTCAAACATGAATAAAACCCTTGAATCCACTATCGGAAACAAGGGTTTGAAAGAATGGGGTGGCCAACGGGACTCGAACCCGCAACAACAAGCTCCACAAGCTTGGACTCTACCATTGAGCTATAGCCACCAACCAAGGTTAACAGACTATGTTTTATCGGGGCCCTAGTCAAGTTTCGCCGCGACGAATGCCGCCAGCTTCTGCGCGTCAGCGTTAAAGAGCCGGATGCCTTCGGCGGTTTTTTCCGTGGCCATCGCGTTGTCGTTGAAGTGCCAGCGAAACCTCTTCTCGTCCAGCGGCAGCTTCTCGATCTTGGATTCGCGCGCGAGTTCCGGGCTCAATTTGCGCGCCAGCGGTGCAGTGTTTTTCTGTAAATCCGCGAGCAGTTGCGGGCTGATGGTCAGCAAATCGCAGCCGGCCAGCTCCTGTATCTCGCCAACGTTGCGAAAGCTCGCGCCCATTACCTCCGTGGCATGGCCGAATTTCTTGTAATAGGAATAAATTTCCTTCACCGACAGCACGCCGGGGTCTTCGGCGGGCGCAAATTCCTTTTTCTCCTTCGCCTTGTACCAATCCATGATGCGGCCGACGAACGGCGAGATGAGTTTCACCCCGGCTTCGGCGCAGCCAACCGCTTGGGCCAGCGAGAAGAGCAGGGTGAGGTTGCAGTTGATGCCGTCGCGCTGGAGGATTTCCGCGGCGCGGATGCCTTCCCACGTCGAGGCGATCTTGATGAGGATGCGTTCGCGCGCGATGCCGTTTTCCTCGTAAAGTTTGATGAAATGACGGCCCTTGGCGACCAGCGCGTCGGTGTCGAAAGACATGTTCGCGTCGGTTTCAGTCGAGACGCGGCCGGGGACAATCTTTAAGATCTCCAGACCAAACCGGATCGTCAAATCATCGAGGACGTGCGCCAGCAATTCTTTGCCGCTGAATTTCGTCCGGCTGTCGGCGATGGTCTTCTCCACGACAAATTGATATTCCGGCATCTGCGCCGCCTTGAGGATGAGCGAGGGATTAGTCGTGGCGTCGCGCGGGGCGAACTGCTTGAGCGAGGCGAAATCACCCGTGTCGGCGACGACCGTCGTGATTTGTTTGAGTTGGTCGAGTTGATTCATGGCTATATGGTTCCGGCTGCGGTCAAAATACGCGGGGAATCGCCGCTGGTAAATCTTTTGGTGAAATATTCTATTGCGGCCTGCGTGAAGGTCCGGGCGTGACCGGCGCTGTTCAACCCACGTGCATCCCATTTGACACTTCACCCGCTTGCCTTAAAATACGCCCGAGTTTCATTATGCCCACACATTATCTCGCCTGCGACCTTGGTGCGGACAGCGGCCGGCTCATCCTCGGCACGCTCAATGACGGGAAGATTTCACTCGAAGAACTACATCGCTTCCCCACCGGCGCGACGAAGGTGGCGGGCGCGCTCCACTGGGAATTTGACCGGCTGCTGAACGAGTTGAAGGCCGGCCTCAAAAAGGCCGCCGCCAAAAACCTGCCGATCGCCAGCATCAGCACCGATTCGTGGGGTGTGGACTATGTGCTTTACGACGAGCGGGGTCTGCCGCTGTCGCCGGTCTGGTGTTACCGCGACTCGCGCACCGCGCAGGGCGTTGAGGCCGTGAAGGAAAAAGTCGAATGGCCCACCATCTATTCCATCACCGGCATTCAGTTCATGGCGCTCAACACGATTTACCAGATCGTCACCGAGCCGCCGGAGCGATTGGCCAAGGCTAAACACCTGTTGCTCATCGGCGATGCGTTCAACTATTTCTGCTCCGGCGTCGCGCGCAACGAGGTTTCCCTCGCCAGCACCACGCAGCTCTACAACCCCACCTACAAGCGCTGGTCCAAGCGTCTCTTTGCCGCGCTGGGATTGCGCGAAGGCTTGTTTGCGCCCATCTGCCCGTCCGGTACCCGGCTGGGCCCGATGAAGAAAAATCTCGCGGCCGAAGTGGGCCTGCCGCCGATCGAGGTCGTCGCCAGTTGCTCGCACGACACCGGGGCGGCGGTCGCGGCGGTGCCGGCCAGCGGCGAAAACTGGGCTTACTTGAGTTCCGGCACCTGGTCGCTCATGGGCGTCGAATGGCCGCAGCCCGTCATCAACGACCAGAGCCGCAACCTCGGCTTCACGAACGAAGTCGGCTATGGCGACACCGTGCGTCTGCTCAAGAACATCGTCGGCCTCTGGCTCATCCAAGAATCGCGCCGCCATTGGAACAAGGCCGGCAAAAAACTGGAATTTGCGGAGTTGGAATCCCTGGCCGTCGCCGCCCCTCCCTTCGTCTCGCTCATCAATCCCGACGATCCGCGCTTCCTGAGTCCCGACGACATGCCCCAGAAGATTGCCGAGTTCTGCCGTGAAACCGGCCAGCCCGTGCCCGCGGGCATCGGCGCCTGCGTGCGCTGCATTTACGAAAGCCTTGCGCTGTTCTACCGCGTCACCCTGCGGCGCACCGAGCGGCTCATTGGGAAAAAGATCGAACGGCTGCACATCGTCGGCGGTGGCAGCAAGGACGCCACGCTGAATCAGTTCACCGCCAACGCCCTGAAAATTCCCGTGCTCGCCGGCCCGACCGAATGTGCCGCCCTCGGCAACATCCTGATTCAGGCCATCGCCCTCGGTCATCTTGAATCGCACGAGGCCGCCCGCGAGGTCGTCCGGAATTCGTTCGAGTTGAAAACCTTCACTCCCCGGGATGCCGAGCAATGGGATGCTGCCGCCGCGCGGTTCGAACAATTGCTGGGCTGAGAATGGCGCAGCTCCTTTTCCATGGCCGCAGTGGATATCAAGCGGCCGCAATAGAGGGGGCATTTTCGCCTGATCCTTTCCGGTCGTAAACGATTCTCCCCCGGCCAAAGCCTATCAGAACTTGATGTTTTAATGGTAATAAACAAGATTTATTATCATTAAGTTGACGTTTTCTGATCAGCGGACGCCAGTTGCATATCGGCAGGCGACGTTTTCTTATCGGAAATCGCCATCCGCTGATAGGATTGCCTGGATTTCCTATCAGCCCGCCGCGTATTCCGATCAGAACTGCCCGAGAGCTGATAGGAAACCGTCGTTTGAAAGGAAATAAAAATTGATTATTGCCATGAAAACGACATGATTCATAGAGTTTTCAAATGAATTCATCAGGCTTTTCATCCGTTCGGAACGTTCCATCGCGCCCAACGGTTGACCAGACCTGCCCATCCACCAGACAATTATGACCCGCTTCAAACTTGGCTTCGGCAATCGCACCATCCTCGAACAAATCGCCATCTGCCGGCGCGTGGCCGATGGCATCGCCCGGTTGCCCGTCGAGCAACGCGAAGCCCTCACCCGCCATCCCGTGGCCGACAGCGTCGTCGCCGCCGCCGCCGCGCACGGCGAGGTGGAGACGATGAAGACGGCCTTGAAAGCCGCCTTGCGCCGGCGGGACGCGAAAGTGCGCGCCATGCGCGACTGCGCCAACGACGCCGGCCTGGCCATTTTCAGCGACACCTCCGGTGATCCGGCGGCGCTGCTCGCGGCGGGACTGGACCTTGAGAAAGCCAGACAGCCGGTGGGCCAGCCGGCGGCGCCCACGCAACTGCGCGCCTCCGCCACGGAGTTTGAGGGCCGGGTGCGGCTGCGCTGGAAACGGCCCATCCGCCGCTGTGTCTTTATCATTGAAATGACCACCGACCCGGCCGCGCTGACCGGCTGGCGGCAGGTGGCCGTCAGCGGCAACCGGCAATCGTGCGAAGTGGCCGGACTGGAGAGCGGGCGGAAAGGCTGGTTCCGCGTGGCCGCCACCAACGCCCACGGCCAAGGTCCTTGGAGCCAGCCGGTGTGCGCGCGGGCCAAGTGAGCATTCTGACTGTTTATTATTCCAGCTACGACGTGGCAAAATCCACGTTCGGCACGTCGCGCACCGAAGGCGGCACGCTGAAGAAATCGCCCTCGGGCTTGAAGCCAAACAGGTTCGCAATGAGGTTGCTCGGAAACGATTCGCACTTGTTCCGGTAGTCGCGCACGTTGCCGTTGTAAAACCGGCGCGCGGCCTGGATGCGGTCCTCGGTGTTCACCAGTTCCTTTTGCAGCGCGAGAAAATTCTGGTCGGCCTTGAGCTGCGGATAATTTTCCACGACGACCAGCAGTTGCTTGAGCGCATCCACCAGCTGGACTTCATCGCGGGACTGGTCGGTCACCGGGCCATTGTTGGCGGCGCAGCGGTTGCGCAGTTCGGTCACGCGCTCCAGCACCTCCCGCTCGTGCGCGGCGTAGCCCTTGACCGCGGCCACGAGGTTGGGGATGAGGTCATAGCGGCGCTTTAATTCCGTGTCCACGTTGCTCCACGATTCGCGGATGTAATTGCGCAGCCCGACGAGCGCATTGAATTGCGCGATGACGAAAATGACCGGCAACAAAATGACGGCGGCGGCGATGATGAGCGGAATCGGGTTCATGCGTTGGTGAACAGATATTCCGGCAATCGCGAGCGGATTTCAACCAGCCGTTGCAGGTCGAGTTCAAATTGTTCGGCGGCGAGCCGCGTGTCGAACGCCAGCGCGATGACGTTGTTTTCGATTTCCACGCTCAAGTCGCGGTTGGCCAGCAGATATTCCATCATCTGCGGGTTGCAGACGTCGTAGGCGAATTTTTTGTCCGGCGAGCGCACGCAGAAGGTCTTGGAAAACTCGGCGGATTCGAATTTGATGTCCTGATAGCCGAACACCTCGGCGATTTTCGTGAGGAAATTCTCGCGCCGGATGGTCAGGTCCGGAAAATCCACCGGCAGGGTGAGGATGAAAAAGGAAAACCAGTGGTGCTCCGTGTGGCGCCCGGTTTTGTCGTAGGTGTAGGTTTCGTAGTGGTAATCGAACGCGAGAATTTCGTTATGCCGGTAATTGCCGGACAGCACATTGGTGGCATAGCGGTTGTCGCCCTGGTCGAGCTGCTTCAGGAAACCGAATCTCCCGGGGACGCCGAAATCCTGCCCGGCGTCGAAGTCCAGTTTCAGCCGCTGCGCGAGCACAAAAAGGGCTTCCCGCCGCTTGCGTGCCATGATCGCGCTGTAAATGACCCCGGCCAGCATCAGGCCGACGAAGAGAATGGCGATGGCCGGCGCGATGGGGAAGTCGGACTGGTGGTTGTACATGCGGTTTTTCTAAACCAAAGCAGCGTGGTCGGCCATTACAAATTCAAACGATTTTCCGAACTGCCGGCCTCGGGTTTTTTCTTTCCCCGGCTGCGCTTCGCCCGCATCTTGTCCCCGTGGAACTTGCCACCGCAGAAATCCGCCGCGCCGTCCGCGCCGCGCTCGCCGAAGATCTCGGCGGCGGCGATGTGACCACGCTGGCCACCGTACCGCTGAATGCCCGGTCCGTCGCGCTCATGCGCGCGCGAGCCGCTGGTCGTCGCGGGCTTGGAATTCGCCGTCCTCGCTTTTCAAGAACTGTCGGCGAAAATCCAAATCAAGAGGCTGGTCGGCGACGGCCAGCGCGTCCGGACTGGCGATGCGCTGCTGATGATCTCCGGTTCGTCCCGCGCCCTCTTGAGCGCCGAGCGGGTCGCGTTGAACTTTGTCCAGCGCCTTTCCGGCGTCGCCACGGCGACGGCGCGATTTGTGGATGCCGTCAAAGGGACGTCCGCGAAGATTCTCGACACGCGCAAGACCACGCCCGGCTGGCGACGCTTTGAAAAATATGCCGTTGTCGCCGGCGGTGGAAAAAACCATCGCCTCGGTTTGTTTGATCTGGTGCTGATCAAGGACAATCACCTCGTCGCGTTGCAACGCGAAAAGCCCAATGCCATCGCTGCCGCCGTCGTTCGCGCCCGCAAAAAATTCCCAAAGCTGAAGGTCGAGGTTGAAGCCGACACGCTGGCGCAGGTCGCGCAGGCCGCCGCCGCCCGGGCGGACATCATTCTGCTCGATAACATGACGCCTGCCCGGATGCGCCAAGCTGTGAAAATGGTCGGCACTCGCGCGAAAACCGAGGCTAGCGGCGGAGTGAACCTGAATACCGTCCGCGCCATCGCGGCGACCGGCGTGGATTTTATTTCTGTCGGCGCCATCACCCACTCCGCCCGCGCCGTGGATATCGGTCTGGATTTTAAACACTGAATCTGTCCCCCCGATGAAGCCGGATGAAATGACATGACGACCGACGCCAAAATCCTTTCCGCCTTGCGGGCCCATCCCGATGGCGTGTCGGGCGCGCAGCTGGCGGAGCAGTTGGCCATCAGTCGCGCTGCGGTCTGGGCGCGCATGGATGAACTGCGCCAGGTGGGTTTCGCCATCGAGGCCGGCCCGCACTTCGGCTACCGGCTGGTGGGCGAGCCGGACGCGCTGCTGGCGGACGATTTGCTCGCGCGTCTGGGCGAAACCAAAGTCGTGGGGCGCGACATCCGCGTGTTTGAGGAGACGACTTCGACGAACGACGTGATTGAAAAACTGGCGCGGGACGGCGTGAAGGAGGGAGTGGTTATTTTTGCGGAATCGCAGACGAAAGGGCGCGGCCGGCTGGGTCGGAAATGGTTGTCACCCGTGCGCCAGGGTCTTTGGTTCTCGATTTTGCTGCGGCCGGAATTGCGCCCGCAGGAAACGACGCAGTTGACGGTTGCGTCGGCCATTGCGCTGCGCCGAGCCATCAAAACCGTCACCGGCCTTACGGCCGAAATCAAATGGCCGAATGATCTGTTGATCGGCGGGAAGAAGGTCGTGGGCATTCTCACTGAGCTGAGCGCGGAAGTGGACCGCGTGCGCCATGTCATTCTGGGCATCGGCGTGGATGTGAACCAGGGTGTGGCGGAGTTTCCGGCGGAGCTGCGGAAGCTGGCCACGTCGTTGAAGCTTGCGGCCGGCGGGGGTGAAATATCCCGCGCTGAACTCGCGACGGAAATCCTGCGCGAGCTGGATTTCGATTACGCGCGGATTTGCGGCGGAAAATTTTCCGCCGTGGCCGACGAATGGGAGGCCGGCTGCGCGACGATCGGCCGGAATGTTTCAGTGCAAATGGGCGTGCGGTTCATCCGTGGCCGGGCGGAATCGCTCGACGACGACGGCGCGCTGCTCGTCCGCACGGAGCACGGCCATCTGGAGCGCATCATCGGCGGCGACGTCACTTTGGAAAAATGATCTTACTCTTCGATATCGGCAACACGCACACGCACATTGGTCTGGCGGATGCCCGGCGCGTTTTGAAACAAACCGACATTCCGACCCTCACCTGGTTTGGCGGCGGCGCGCCGGCGCTGGTGAGAAAATTTGCCGGAAAAAACGAGATTGCGGGCGCGGCTTTGTGCAGCGTTGTGCCGCGCGCCACGCCGCTCGTCCGCAAAGCCGTGCGATCTGTCTGGCGGCTGGATGCGCTGGCATTGAATTCAAAAACCATTCGCGGCGTGGGAGTAGATTATCCGCTGCCGGCTTCCATCGGTCCGGACCGGCTGGCCAATGCCGTGGCCGCCCGCCGGCGCTTCGGCGCCCCGGTGGTCGTGGTGGATTTTGGAACAGCGGTCACCTTCGACGTGGTGAACGCTCGCGGCGATTATATCGGCGGCATCATCGCGCCGGGGCTGGCGGCGATGACGGATTATTTGCACGAGAAAACGGCGTTGTTGCCGAAAATCAGGATCCGTGAGATTAAGTCCGCCATCGGCAAAAGTACGGAACAGGCTATGCTCGTTGGCGCGGTGCATGGCTATCGCGGCTTGGTGCGCGGACTGATCGCGGAGTTGAAGCGGGAGCTGCGTGCGGAAAATCTGCCGGTGGTTGCGACGGGTGGTTACGCGCGGTTGATCGCCGCGCGGCTGCCGGAAATTTCCGCCGTTGCGCCGGATTTGACCCTCGAGGGTTTGCGGCTGGTCTGGCAGGCAAAGTAATCGACGCTCGGTTTTGCCCCGTTTCTACTCGGGATTGTCCGGTTCCGGCGTAATGGATGCGTGAACAGGGGAGTTCTACGAAAGGGTCTTTACGGTTTCAGCGCGGGTGATGCGCCACGTGCCGTCTGTTTTCTTCATCTGGAAGTGCATTTCCTGCACGCCAAAATCCTTGTTGTCGCCGGCGCTGACACGGGCGGTGCAACTCACCTCGGCGGTCTGCTTGTCCGCCCCGATGCGGACGGTCACATCGAGGAACTGGACTTTCAGGGAGGTCAGGCTGGCAAATCCTCCCAGGGCAGTCTCCCGGATTTCATCGCGTCCGGAGAGGGTGTGGCTGGCTTGCCCGGCCACTTCGAGGATGACCTGGGCGTCGTCGGCAAAAAAAACGGTGAGGTTGGTCGCTTTGGCGGCGCGGGTGATGTTGCTGTCGCCCGCTCTGACGGTGGCGGTGGTGGCGACGCTGGCGATGATCTGCCGCACCACTTTTTCCGGGCTGGGGAAAATAACGGTCCAGAGCCAGAAGCCGGAAACCGCGACGGCGGCCAGCAGTGCGAGGCGGATTGTGTTTTTCATAAGGCTAATTTGCCGACGATGTGATTACGTTCGGCGCGGCCCTTCGTGTGGAACTCGAAGGGCATGGAACGGTTGTCGCCGACCACATAGTATTGCGTCGGGCTGCATTGGACCGGCTCTTTTTCCCAATCACAGGAGAATATGACGTAGGGCTCCGCAAGTTGCCGGTCGTTGATGAAGGCGTGTCCGTTGTGAAATGCGACCGTTTCGCCGGGCAGGCCGATGATGCGTTTCATATACATGACGCTGGTGCCGGCCAGGCGCACGGAGACGATGTCGCCGCGTTGCGGTTCATGGCGCAGGTAGGCGAGGCGGTTGACGCAGTTTACCTGGCCGGTGTGATAGGTCGGCATCATGGAAATGCCGTCAACGCGAATGGGCAGGAGGATGAACTTGAACGTGACCAGGCATGTGATTCCCAGCACTGCGATGCGTCCAAGGGTGGCTTTGGGGCGCCGGCCAATGAGCGCCACGCGGAGCCAGTGGGGCCGGATTGGTTCTTCGGTTGCGCGCGACACGCTTGTATTAAAACGGAAAACGGTGAAAAGTTGCGAGCAAACAATCATTCCGCGATTGAGTCCGCGCCTTCTTCCCGTAGAATCTACACTCTATGGCAAGCAGTCGCAGACAATATCCGTTTCACCTGATCGAGCCCAAGTGGCAGCAGGCTTGGGAGCAACAGCAGGCCTTTCGCGCCTTTAATCCCGGCGACGCCGTGCCGGAGGGGCATCCGTTTGGGATCCGTCATGGTCTTTCGGGAAAGGTGGCCGACCGTCGGACCCTGCCCGGTAAATTTTACATCCTCGACATGTTTCCGTATCCGAGCGGCGCGGGGCTGCATGTGGGGCACCCGGAAGGCTACACGGCCACGGACATTCTCGCGCGCTACCGCCGCGCCTGCGGCTTCAATGTGCTGCATCCGATGGGGTGGGATTCATTCGGCCTCCCTGCCGAGCAATACGCCGTCAAGACCGGCCAGCATCCGCGCGTCACCACCGAGTCGAACATTGCCAACTTCACGCGCCAGATCAAAAGCCTCGGCTTCAGCTACGACTGGTCGCGCGAGCTCGCCACCACGGATGTGGACTATTTCAAATGGACGCAGTGGATTTTCCTCAGGCTTTACAACTCGTGGTTCAATCCGGACTCAAACCTGGCGGAATCGATCGAGACCTTGAAGTTTCCCGCAGATTGCGCGACGGAAGAAAAGCGGCGCAGTTTTCGTGATTCCAAACGCCTCGCCTACGTCAGCGAAGCACCGGTGAACTGGTGTCCAGAGCTCGGCACGGTGCTGGCCAACGAGGAAGTGATTGACGGCAAGAGTGAAGTCGGCGGCTATCCGGTCATCCGCAAGCCGATGCGCCAATGGATGCTGCGCATCACCGCCTATGCTGAGAAATTGCTGGCCGACCTTGACATGATTGACTGGAGTGATTCGCTCAAGGAAATGCAGCGGAACTGGATTGGCCGCAGCGAGGGTGCCGAGGTGGATTTCAAGGTTGCCGGTTCGGACGAGCTGATCCGCGTGTTCACCACGCGGCCCGATACTTTGTTCGGGGCGACTTACATGGTGCTCGCGCCGGAGCACCGTTTGGTGGACGAAATCGTCACCGAGGAACAATGCGACGCGGTTGAGAACTACCGTGCTCACACTGCGCGCAAGAGCGACCTTGAGCGCACGGAGCTGGCCAAGGAAAAATCCGGCGTGTTCACCGGTGCCTTTGCCGTCAACCCGGTCAACGGCGGAAAGATTCCCATCTGGATCGCCGACTACGTCCTCGCCAGCTACGGCACCGGCGCCATCATGGCGGTGCCGGCACATGATACGCGTGATTTTGAGTTCGCGACCAAGTTCAAGCTGCCCATCGTGCAAGTTGTCCAGCCGCCGGACGGCAAAACGGAATGGCAGGGCTTCACCGACGACGGCACATCGGTGAATTCAACCGGGGCGGAGGTTTCCATCACCGGCCTGCCCACGCCGGACGCCAAAAAGCAAATCACCGCCTGGCTCGGCGAAAAAGGTCTCGGCAAAAAAACCATCAATTACAAGCTGCGCGATTGGCTGTTCAGCCGGCAGCGTTACTGGGGCGAGCCGTTTCCGATTGTCTGGAAAAAGGACGCCGCTGGAAACCTGTATCACGAAGCGTTGCCGGAAAGCTCTTTGCCGCTGCTGCCGCCTTCGCTCGAAGATTACAAGCCCACCGCCGACGGCCAGCCTCCGCTCGCCCGCGCGCAAGATTGGTTGAATCTCCCCGATGGTTCCGTACGCGAGACCAACACCATGCCGCAATGGGCCGGTTCGTGCTGGTATTATCTCCGCTACACCGATGCGAAGAACGCCCAGTCGTTCGTCGGCCGGGACGCGGACAATTATTGGATGGCGTCGAATGGCCGGGCGGCTGGCGTGGATCTCTACGTCGGCGGCACCGAGCACGCCGTATTGCATCTGCTTTACGCGCGGTTCTGGCACAAGGTTTTATTCGACCTCGGCTGCGTCTCGACCCCGGAGCCGTTTTTCAAACTCGTTAATCAAGGCATCATTCTGGGTGAGGACGGGCAGAAGATGTCCAAGTCGCGCGGCAATGTGGTGAATCCCGATGACGTGCTCGTGGAATATGGCGCGGATGCGTTCCGGCTTTACGAGATGTTCATGGGCCCGTTGCAGGACACCAAGCCGTGGAACACCAAGGGCGTTGAGGGCGTTTATCGTTTCCTTGGCCGCGTGTGGCGCTTGTTCGTGGATGCGCAGGCGGAAACCGCCTTTGAACAGGCGGAGGCCACCGCCGTTACGCTGGATGCCGGACTGCTTGACCACCTTCTGCTCGATGGCGCGATCATGGATGTCGCTGCGACGGCCGCGCAACTCAAGGCGCTGCACGCATGCATCAAGAAGGTCACCGAGGATTTGGATGGGATGCGTTTCAACACCGCCATCTCGGCGATGATGGTTTTCACCAACGAGGCGATGACCTGGCCGACGAAGCCGTTGTCCGTGGTAAAACTTTTTCTGCAATTGCTCGCGCCGTTTGCGCCGCACCTTGCCGAAGAACTTTGGGCGCGCTTGCATTCTACGTTCGGTCTGGCGGCGACCTCTCTCGCCTATGCACCTTGGCCAAAATTTGATGCGGCGCTGCTCGTCGAAAGTGTGATTGAAATTCCCGTGCAGGTGAACGGCAAGTTCCGCGATGTCATCAAGGTGGCGGCGGATGCCGATAACGCGACGATTGAGGCGGCGGCGAAGGCCGTGGAAAAAGCGCAGCCGTTTCTTGCGGGCAAAACCATCAAGAAAGTGATCATTGTGCCGAAGAAGATGGTGAACCTGATCGTCGCCTGATGTGGCCGCCGACTCCTGTAATTTATTTTTCCCCGCTCGCCAGAATGGTCTGGAAATGCGGTGGTTGCTCCTCGGCGGCCACGATGCTGATTTCAATTCGTTTGAGGCCTGCGGCCTCCAGCCAGCGGTGCAGGTCGCTTTCCGCGAAGCCGGGCCAGCGGTCGCCATAGAGTTCGCGTGCCTTGTCGAAGTTGTGCTTTAATAAATCCAAAATTAGAATCTGGCCGTTCGGTTTCAGCAGCTTCGCTGCGCTGGCTAGCGCGGCCGCCGGGTCTTCCGCGTGATGCAGGGCCTGGCTCAGGATCACCAGGTCAACGCTGTTCGCCTCGATCGGCGGATTTTGCAGATCACCCTGCCGGAATTCGAGATTCTTCAGGCCGTTCTTCTTCGCCTTGGCCGCGCCGAACGCGACGATCTTCTCCGAATTGTCCACGGCGATGACCTTCTTGCAGCGGCGCGCCAGCAGTTCGCTCAACAGCCCTTCGCCCGCGCCCAGATCGGCCACGGTGATGGCCGGCAGGATGCGCAGCAGCAAATGGCCGAACGCCTGCCAGGACCGGCCCGGTCCGTAAACGCGGTCGAAGCGGCCGGCGACCTGGTTGAAAAATACCTGCGCCTGTTCTTTGCGGCGGGCCATGACGCGTTTGAGATTGATCTGATCGCCGCCGTGTTCGGCGAGTTCCTTCGCGCCCCGGATGGCCAGTTGGATGAACTCGCCCGCCACCGCGTCCGCTTCGGGGTTGAGCCGGTAAAACGTCCGCTTGCCCTCGCGGCGTGATTTCACCAGCGCGCAGTCCGCCAGCAGGCCGAGGTGCGTGGAGATACGCGATTGGCCGAGGCGCGTGATTTCCTGAAGCTCGTTGACCGAGAGTTCATCCTTCTCTAGCAGCGCGATGATGCGAAGTCGCGTCGGGTCGGACAGGGCGCGCAGTGATTTTAAGGTGGAGGTCATGTTGGTTTCGACGCGCCCAAATTATTTCAGAAAATCATTTGACGCGCTTGAAAAATTATATATCATCCTATCTTGATGCGTCAATATGTTGTTGGCAAAAAATTGAAAGACCAAATACCATGAGCAAGAACTTCATCTTTTCCTCGGAGTCCGTCGGCGAAGGTCATCCGGACAAAGTGTGCGATACCATTTCCGATGCCGTCCTGGACGCCTGCCTGACCCAGGACAAGTTCAGCCGCGTCGCGTGTGAAACTTACGCCAAATCGAACCTCGTCGTTGTGGGTGGCGAGATCACGACCAAGGCCAGGCTCGATTTCAACCAGATCGCCCGCGATGCCATCCGCGAGATCGGCTACACGCACGATGACGACGTGTTTCACGCCGATAAGGTTTTGATCATGAACGCCATCACCTCCCAGTCGCCCGACATTTCCCAGGGCGTGGATGCGAAGGCCGCCGAGGGCAAGGAAAAGGCCGAGCAGGGGGCTGGCGACCAGGGGTTGATGTTTGGTTATGCCTGCAATGAAACGCCGGAGCTGATGCCCGCGCCGATCATGTATGCCCACCAGCTTGGCCGCGAATTGACCCGCCTGCGCAAGGCGGGCAAGGCCAAATGGCTTCGCCCCGACGCCAAAAGCCAGGTCTCTGTTCAATATCGCAATGACCAGCCTGTGGCGATTACGAATGTGGTCGTTTCCACCCAGCACGCGCACGATGTGTCGAACAAGACCATCCGCGAATTCATCACCGAGCAGGTCATCAAACAGGTACTGCCCAAGTCCATGCTCACCCGGCAGACCAAGATTCTCATCAATCCCACTGGCCGCTTCGTCGTCGGCGGACCGCAGGGCGACACTGGTTTGACTGGCCGCAAGATCATCGTGGATAGCTACGGCGGCATGGGCCGTCACGGCGGCGGCGCCTTCTCCGGCAAGGACCCGAGCAAGGTGGACCGTAGCGCGGCCTACATGGGCCGTTACGTTGCCAAAAACATCGTGGCCGCCGGTCTCGCGACCAGCGCGGAAATCCAGTTCGCTTACGCCATCGGCTATCCCGACCCGGTCAGCGTCTGCGTGAACACTTTTGGCACGGCATCGAACGGGTTGACCGACGAGCAGATTGAAAAGGCGGTTTGTGAAGTGTTCAGCTTCAAGCCGGCGGCCATCATCAAGCAGCTTAACCTGCTTCGCCCGATCTACGGCAAAACCACCAACTACGGCCACTTCGGCAAGACCGACAAGGACATCACTTGGGAACGCACCGACAAGGTTGCCGCGCTCCGGAAGGCCGTTAAATAATTACCCCGTTGAAGGGTTGAAGAGGCTTTCCTTTTCAACCCTTCAGCGTTTCAAACCGCCACCCTTATCCATATGTCCAAATCCAAAAAATCCGTCTGCGATTGCGCCTGCTCCTGCCTCAGCGAGGTCAGCAAAACTTTCGCCCAATACGCCGCGCAGACGCCCGCCGGCAAAGATTACATCGTTCGCGATTTCTCGCTCGCCGATTGGGGCCGCAAGGAAATCGCCGTGGCCGAGCACGAGATGCCCGGCCTGATGTCCGTTCGCAAGAAATACGCGAAGACCAAGCCGCTCAAAGGCGTGCGCGTCACCGGTTCCCTGCACATGACCATTCAGACCGCCGTGCTCATCGAAACGCTCGTCGCCCTTGGCGCGAATGTCCGCTGGGCTTCGTGCAATATCTTTTCCACGCAGGACCATGCCGCCTCCGCCATCGCGGCAACCGGCACTCCCGTCTTCGCCTGGAAAGGCGAAACGCTCGAGGAATATTGGGAGCTCACCCTCAAGGCGATTCTCTTCCCCGGCGGCCAGGGCCCGCAGCTCGTCGTGGACGACGGCGGGGATGTCACGCTGCTCATCCACAAAGGCTACGAGCTCGAAAAAGGCTCCAAGTGGGCCTACCAGACCAAGGGCGACAGCCATGAAGTTTCCGTTGTGAAAGCGCTCCTGCGCCGGCTCGCGACCGAGCAACCCGGCCTTTGGACTAGGATTGTCAAGGACTGGAAGGGCGTTTCCGAAGAGACCACCACCGGTGTCCATCGCCTCTATCAGATGAAGGAAGCGGGCAAATTACTCGTACCTGCTATCAATGTGAATGATTCGGTTACCAAGTCCAAGTTCGACAATCTATACGGCTGCCGCGAATCCCTCGCGGACGGCATCAAGCGCGCCACCGACGTCATGCTCGCCGGCAAAGTCGCCGTCGTCTGCGGCTATGGCGATGTCGGCAAAGGCTGTGCCCATTCGCTCCGGGCTTATGGTTCGCGCGTCGTGGTCACTGAAATTGATCCCATCAACGCGTTGCAGGCCGCCATGGAAGGCTTCGAGGTCAACACCGTCGAAAGCACGCTGGGCGTCGGCGACGTCTACGTCACCACCACCGGCAACTGCGATATCATTACCGCCGCGCACATGCTCGCGATGAAAGACCAGGCCATTGTTTGCAATATCGGCCATTTCGACAACGAAATTCAGGTGGACGCGCTCAAGCAGGTCAAGGGCCTCCGCATTGAGAACATCAAGCCGCAATACGACCGTTACCATCTGCCCGGCGGCAAGAGCATCTATATGCTCGCCGAAGGCCGGCTCGTGAACCTCGGCTGCGCCACCGGCCATCCGAGCTTTGTGATGAGCAACTCGTTCACCAATCAGACCCTCGCGCAGCTTGACCTCTGGGCGAACCGGGAGAAATACGAGCCGACCGTCTATCGCCTCTCGAAGAAGCTGGACGAGGAAGTCGCCCGCCTGCACTTGGAAAAAATCGGCGTGGTGCTTACCCGGCTGTCCAGGAAGCAGGCCGAATACCTCGGTGTGTCGCCGGACGGCCCGTATAAGCCCGAGCATTACCGTTATTAAGCGGCATGCCGCGCTGTGGCGTCCGGTCGGCGCGCCACGCCGGCCCTGCCAGGCAATTCAAAAGGCGAACGGACATTCTGTTCGCCTTTTTTCGTTGCCTGCATCCGGCCGGTGGGGGGCTGGTGATCGGCGTTCACTTTGCTGCGGGATCCAAGGCATGCCATCCGCGTGATTGGTGGTGGTTGACAACTAGCGGACCTCGTTTTGATTAAGGGTGGTCGGCTAGCGGCTTTTTTTTTGGGGGGGGATTATCAGATTGGGCACGGCCGCTTGGGCTTGCTACTTGCGCCAAACCCTCCAAAATTATTATCGTAAATTGTTCTTTGGTTTCGCAGTAAATCGCCTCCGCTTTTGGAAGTGATTTCTGGATTGTTGGAACGAATCCACTGAGCTTGTCCCCGAAATTCGGACCAGTGGCTAAGTAAGACTTTTTGGTGTCTGATGGACAACCGCCGATGAAGGCGGTAGAAAAAAGACAACCAAATGAAAGCGAAACGACAGAGACATCAATCGGCCTTCAAGGCCAA
>CAIXBQ010000161.1 GCA_903917705.1 uncultured Verrucomicrobia subdivision 3 bacterium
AAGAGATTGGTCACGAAGTGCGACAGCTTTTCCACCAGCGATTCACTTTTTATTGAATTGCCCATGCCCGCTTCAAATGTGGACCCAGACCAGTTAAGACAAAAGAATAAAACTCTCAGACTTTTCTCTGAAACCTGATACCCTCCTCCCACCTGCCTGACTCAACTCTCAACCTTCGGGTTCTCGGAGTTGGAGTCCAAGCAGAATTGCCAAACAGTATTGATTAATGACCGAACAATTAAGGATGGTGTTGTGCTAGATTTGTGCTGGATTTTTTCGGCCAAAAATGGCCTCTCCAATTGGTGAGACAGCCTTTGGGTTTGAGTTAATACAGACTCGCCAGATTCTAGCGATTTTGTGTCCAATGAATCCGAATATTCAAAAACCCCAATAATAGTGCAAAATCCTGCTTTTGGAAGCTTGTGCTAGTTTTTGTGCTAGTTTCGCAACTTTTTCGAAGGCTTTTGCAGGCGTTGTGGATTTTGCGTGAATCTAACAGTAGACAATATTAACAAGTGTTTCTAACGTTTTGGAAGTAATGCCGAGATGTGGTCCGAATCGACATTATCATTATTTTGAGTCTGGCGCGTCTGCCAATTCCGCCACATCGGCACTCTGACTAATAACGACAACTATTATGGCAGGACGAAAGAAGGCGGCAAGCTGATTTATGGATGTCAGCGGCTCAATCCTTCTGATTTTTCAACCAGACCGAGCGACCGGTTTAATCAAGACCGGCCCGAGGCTGTCTTTTGTCGCCAGCCGAAGAGGTTTTTAGCCTTGATGACTTCAAAAATAGGCGGCGGGATGAGCCGGGCAAGGGATTCATCTCCGGAATGGATCTTGGCCAGCACTTCGCCGGAATAAATTTTTAGCGCATCCGCATTGTAGTCGGTGATGTTGCCGATGAATTTGTTCTCGACGAGGTGCGCGTAGAGGTGGCGCAGGTGTGGCGCGACATCAAGGTTTTCAATGGTGGTCAAACGTTCGGTTTTCTTGTCGAGCGAGGGATAAACGTAAAGCTTGGCGCCATTTTTAAAGAGCTGGCCGAGGGATTCCATGAGGCCGCCCGCAAGGTCGGTGTAAAACTTCTCGTCGAGCACGTCGCGCAGGCGGACGAGGCCAATGGGCAGGCCGATCGGCTTTTGCGTGTGGCGCGAAAGATAGGTCACGAGGCGGTGGTAGCGGAGAAAATTGGAGATGAGCACGGGTTTGCCCAGCGCGCCGAGCGTATCCACGCGATCGAGAAAGTCGCGATGGTCGATGGCGTCGCCGACCTGGAGGTTGCGCAGGGTCATCTCGAACATGGCGACGGGCGGTTCTCCCTGGAGAGCAGGTTCGCGGGTGAAGAGCTCCTGTGCCCGTTCCATCATGTCGAGCATGGGATTGGTGAGCGGGCGGAAGCTTCCGCGTTCCAAAAGCACCGGCTTCTTGTAAAGCAGTTCGCCGGGGATTACGGTTTCGCCGTCGGCGGTGAACAAGGCGGCTTCGGTGAGCCATTGTTCCACCAGCTGCAATGCCATGAGCCGGTTGTCCACGCCGGTGAACGCGGGGCCGGAGAACTTGATCATATCCACCTCGACGCGCTGGCTGGTGAGGCCGTCGAGGAGCGAGCCGATCAATCGTTCCGGCTCAATGTGCTGGTAGAAAGCGGCGTGAATGAGATTGACGCCGAGGATGCCGACGGCTTCCTGCTGTCGGGGCGTTTCCCAGTCGAGCATCCGCACGTGGATGATGATGGTGGAGGGGTCGCTGCGCGGGATGGTTTGAAATTTGATGCCAAGCCAGCCGTGGCCGCCCTCTTCGCCGGTTTTGGAGAGGTTTTTAGTGGCAACCGTATTGGCGAAGGCAAAAAAAGTGCGGCGGTCGCCGATGGATTTATCGAGGCGCTCGATGAGTAGGTCAAATTCGCGGTCGAGCATCGCCTGGAGACGCATGCGGCTGACGTAACGGTCGCTGGGGCCGTATATGGCGTCGCTCACCGCCATGTCGTAGGCGGAAATCGTTTTTGCGACGGTGCCGGAGGCTTTCCCGACATGAAAGAACCAGCGCGCGACCTCCTGGCCCGCGCCAATCTCGGCGAAGGTGCCGTATTTTTTAGCGTCCAAATTGATCTGGAGCGCTTTCTGACCGGTGTTCAGCTTGTCTTTGCTCATGGTTTTTCCGCGCGGCGACGATACACAAAAATTGTCCCACGTCCAGCAAAGGATGTGTTTCCACTTTTCGCGCCGCGGCATTGTGCTACACTGGTTTTCATGTATCGGACTCAGGATCTGCACGTCAAAGAAATTGTCCCGCTGCTTTCGCCGCGTGCGCTCAAAGCAATCACGCCGGTGAGCGAGGCGGTGAACGCCACCGTGGCACAGTCGCGCGAGCGGGTCACCCGGATTTTACAGCAGGCCGACCCGCGCCTGCTGGTCGTCATCGGGCCGTGTTCGATTCATGACGAGAAAAGCGCGTTGGAGTACGCCCTGCGGTTGAGCCGCCTCCAAACGGAATTCGCCGGCAAAATGGAAATCGTGATGCGCGTCTATTTTGAGAAACCGCGCACCACCATCGGCTGGAAGGGGCTGATCAACGATCCGCATCTGGACGGCTCCCAGGACATCGAAACAGGACTAAAAACCGCACGGAAACTGCTGCTGGAAATCAACGGTATGGGTTTGCCGGCGGCGACGGAGTTTCTCGACCCCATCGTGCCGCAATACATCGCCGATCTGGTCACCTGGGCGGCGATTGGCGCACGGACGACGGAATCGCAGACGCATCGCGAAATGGCCAGCGGCCTTTCGATGCCGGTCGGCTTGAAGAACAGCACGGACGGCAGCCTGCAGGTGGCGATTGACGCAATGGGCGCGACGCGGCATCCGCATAGTTTTTTGGGCATGAACGAGGACGGTGTGACGAGCATCGTGCGCACGAATGGCAACCCGGATGCGCACATCGTTTTGCGCGGTGGCCGGGCGATGACA
This sequence comes from uncultured Verrucomicrobia subdivision 3 bacterium, assembly GCA_903917705.1. Classification (GTDB taxonomy): domain Bacteria; phylum Verrucomicrobiota; class Verrucomicrobiia; order Limisphaerales; family UBA11358; genus UBA11358. The sequence goes on from CAIXBQ010000161.1 coordinate 2,973, forward strand.
AACTACGATGCGGCGAGCATTCGTGCCGCGGAGGAGAAATTGCTTTTTGAGAAGCTGCCGCCGGTGTTGATGGTGGATTGCAGTCATGCGAACTCGGAAAAGAAGTTTGCAAAACAGGAGGAGGTCTGGCGGAGCGTCATCGAGCAGCGCGTGGGCGGAACGAAATCGCTCATCGGCGTGATGATTGAGAGCCATTTGAACGAAGGCAACCAGCCGATTCCAAGAGCCCTCGGCGCGCTACGCTATGGCGTGAGCATCACCGATTCGTGCATCGGCTGGGAGACGACCGAGCGGATGCTGCGGTGGGGTTATGAAAAAATGGGCGAAGCTTCGGTATTGTAACAGTCGGCGCCAACACCTCATTATACGCTTATGACCAACAAAAGCATGGAGGCCATCATTAAATGGTTTCTCGCGGCGGAAGAACTTGGTGAATATATCGGCATCCGTTTCGGCCATATTCCGCCGGGGGCGGCCGAGCCGGAATGGACCTTCCTACGGCATACGGATTTTGATGGCATTGGCGGGCTGGCGGAAATTCTGCGGCGGAAGGGCGCGAAACTGGGTCGGCTGCCCCAAATTCGATTTCCGGCGGAACCATCGGTGTTTTCCCTTCTGAAAATGGCCCCCAAATTTTTACAGCCGCGGCATCGCGTCAAATGGCTGCCAGTGGAACAGGGGGCGCCGATCCAAGACCGCCAGCAGCCGCCGCCGGCGGTGGCTTGGCACATTTTTGACGAGCCGACGACCATCCAGATGCGGCGGGTTTGCCGCAAAGCCGGGGTGACCGTGAATTCCTTTTTGCTCAAACATTTGACCAAGGCAATCAGGCCGTATTTGGAGGACCAGTCTTCCATGGTGCCGTGGATGGTTCCGGTGAACTTGCGCGGTAAATTAAGCGGCGGTCGCGACACCGCGAATTTTTCCAGCTATGTGGGCGTGAAGGTCCAGACCTACGAAACCCCGCATGACATTCACCAGAGCATTTACGCGGCGCTGGCCCGGAAAGAACACTGGGCCAACTGGTATTCCTATCAGGCCGGGCGATTGATGACAGACCGGATGCGGAAATATTTGATCATCAAAGAGCGGGCGATGTCACAATGGAATCTGGGTAGTTTCTCCAATTTGGGCAGTTGGGACACCGAAAAGGAAATCACCCAGCCGGAGTGCGCTGGCAATTGGCTTTTCTGTCCGCCGGTATTGCGCTGCCAACTGGTTGGCGCAGGCTGTGTCACATTCCAAAACCGCCTGAGCCTGATGATTCAAGCCCACCCGGATCTCACCACCAGCCCGGCCGCGCCCAAGGCGTGGATGCAAAATCTGGTGAAAGAAATTGATCTGGATCTGGCCAGTGGTTTGGTGAACCCGGCCACGTATTGGGAGAATGATGTCCGGCTTAGAACTTGAAAGTGGCAGCCAGATTAAAGGCGTTATTAAAAACCCGGTAGGAACCGTTGGCGGTGGGATTGGAATCGCTGGTCACCGTCCGTTCGCCATACCCGAAGTGATAGGCTGCCGCCCAGTCCCAACGCTTGCCGTGATGTCCGAAGCCAATACTGCCCAATTGCAGATTGGCATCCGCGATGAGCGGATTGAAGTTTTGATCCGGGCTGGAATTCTCGCTGTAAATGTAACCGACGCTGGCGAAATAACCTTTGCCAAGCTGCCGGGTGACCCCAAAGTCATAGATGAAACTGGACCGGTAATTAAACGTCAGGGCAGACGGGAAAGCCGCCCCATTAAAGGTGGTCTGTTTCACGCTGTCCCAATCAGTCCAGTCTAAATCGAACTCGAGGTTCCATTTTTCCGTCGGCCTGAAGGAAATACCGCCAACCACAAACTGGGGGAAATGCAGCGTGCCGCTGGTGGGGGTGGCCGGAGCGATCGGATTAAACTTTGAGTGGCCATGGTAATCGATATCCGTTCCATTGCGATAGTTTACCCCGAACGACCACATGGGATGCGGCTGCCACAAAACACCCGCATTGAAGCCGCAGCCCCAGCCATCCCCGTCCACGGAAAACTGGCCTTGCGGGAGGAAGGGAGAATAAAAGAAACCATTTTTAAGCGATACGGTGGAATAATTGATCGTGGGTCCAACCCCAATGGACAGTTTTGAGTTGATCCGCCAGGCGATGACCGGGTTGATGGAAAGGTACAGGAGACTGCCGCTTTCAGCAGCCGTGCTGAAGCGGGTATTATTGCCCCAATCGCCGGACAATCCGTATGGGGCATAAGTGCCAAGACCCAGGGAAATCGGCACGTTGGTCAGAGAATAGACGAAATAAAATTGCGGCACGGGTTGAAAATCAGAATTCATGCTCGCCGTGGTTCCGGCGCCCTTGTAATCCACTCCGGGAGAAATCGCATAAAGACCCACGCGCAAATTTCCCCCCTCCAGCTGGGTGATCCCGGCCGGATTGTAATAGATGGCGGACGGGTTGTCGGCCGTGGCGGCAAAAGCGTCACCGCGGGCGATGGCTTCGGGGTCTTGATTCGGCAGTCGGAACCCGACGGCTTTCAGGTTCGCCGGCACAAGCGTGGCGAGCAGCAACCCCGTTGTAAAAATCATGCGGGATGGGATCAGTCCCAGGTTTCGTGCCATTATCTGATTTAACTTGTTCTTCATATGTTTGTTTTTCCAGGGTTTGCGGCAGGGCGGCAAAATGCAACCCGCCCTATTTTGGACAACGATTGTCTTACGACAAGACAAACCGCTGCCTCTGCCTCATGCAATTCCCGCCTCAAATAACCGGCGAGTCGTTGGGTGAAGCAACGCAAATGCCAATAGACCCTTTTTGGGCCTGATTTTCAAGCGTGGCCCGGCGCGGCGGTTCCAGTCCGGATTTAAAAAGCAACGCAAGTGCCATGCGAAAAATTTTGTATTGGCTCAAAAAATGTTCTATCCATGCGGCATGAGCCAAACGTTAAATGGCACCAAACAGGGCAATGGTCATCATTTGCCTGGTTTGCCGCCCGCGCCCGTCAGGCGGGCCACGGCGGCCAGCAAGGACAATGGCGTGACGTTCCGGACGGCGGACGGGATGATGCGGCACGGCACCATCGTGCGGGTGACTTTGCACACGGCCTGTTTTGAGATCCATGATCCGACGCTTGTTTTACGGCTGTCCGAGGCTCTGCAGGATTTTCAGATCTTCTTTCAAGGGCAGACGACCTGCGGCGGCCGGGCAGTGATTTGCGGACTCGTCGAATCCGGGTTCAAAACCGCCTGCGAGGTCAAGCTGCATGACATGAACTGGTCGGGACTAGACCCGGTGCTGGCTTTGCAGCCACGCCATCGCATGGATGAGCAGTTTAAAGCCTTTCTGGGCGAGTGGCAGAATCAATGCAAGGTCAAGCCCGGGTTCAAGAACGCCGCGATCGACCTGCTCTCTTTTTTCAACGATTCGCAAGTCTGGCTCAACCGGGTTGAACTGGGCATCCGAAATTTACCGGCCAGGGAACAGGTCCGGGCCGAGCAGGAAGCCCTCGTTCAACTCAACCCGCATTTCACCAGCGCCGCCGGCAGCATCAATGAAAAATTTGAACATGAGTTGAATCAGGTGGAGGCCGAACTGCGGCCGTTGCACCAGGCCTTCGTGCGCAGGTTTTTGCATCCCGTGACCCAATGTTCGCCCTTCATGCATCGCGCCTTTGAGAAACCGCTCGGTTACGCGGGCGATTTTGAGGTGGTGGACATGATGTTTCGCAATCCGTTTCAAGGGGGATCCTATTTTGCCAAGCTACTTAATGCCTATGCCCTGCAGCTGCCGCCGGTGGTCGCCCACCGCAACCGCATCGAATACCTCCACAAAAAACTGAACGATGAATCTTTGCAGGCGCTGACCCAGGGCCGTAGCCTGCGGGTTTTCAATTTGGGATGCGGTCCCGCCCGCGAAGTCCAGCAGTTTCTGGCGGGCAGCAATCTGTCCAGCCAGGCGAGCTTTGTGCTGGCGGATTTCGAGGAGAAAACCCTGATCCATACAAATCATGTCCTGCATGAGTTGAAGGCCCGCCATCAGCGGCGGTCTCAAATAAAGACGGTCAAGCTCTCCGTGGCCCAACTGATCAAGGAACACGAGCGGCGGGGAAGGCAGGCCGCCGCGGAACAATATGATTTTGTCTATTGTGCCGGCTTGTTTGATTATCTCACCGACGCCGTCTGCCAGCACCTCATGGATGCATTTTATGCCATGCTGGCCCCGGGCGGTTTGCTGGTGGCCACCAACGTGGACAAACACGCCGCCATCAATCAAATGGAATGTTTTCTGGACTGGCACCTCAAATATCGCGATACCCAAAAAATGCGGGATCTCTCGCCCCAGGCCGCCGGCCCCGAGGATGTGGTCATCAAACGCGACCCCAGCGGGGCAAACGTTTTCATCGAAGTCCGAAAACCCGGCCGGCCCAGGCCATGAACATGGACCTCAAAAAAAATCCCGAGGCGCTGAAAGCCTACGAGGATTACGAACGCAGCACCAACCTGCGGCATCTTGACATTGGCTGCTGGCTGGTCATGATTCTCATGCCGGCCGGCGCCGTTCTGGATTACTTTGTTTATCCGCGTAACGCCGCATTTTTCCTGGTTCTGCGTCTCCTTTGCGCTGTTTGCGGGGCGCTGGTCTGGCTGGTTTTGCGCACCAGCATCCGGGAGAAGTTTGACCGGTTACTGTGCCTGGTCGTAGGACTGACGCCGGCTTTTTTCATGTGCTGGATGATTTATGCCACCGAGGGCGCGGTTTCCACCTATTACGCCGGCTTGAACCTGGTGCTGCTGGGGGTTTCATTTATTGTCCGGTGGTCGGTTGACTTGAGTCTGGCCATCAGCCTTTCCGTGATCGGCATGTATCTGGGTGCCTGTCTGCTGCAAGGCTCGGCCCGCAGCGCTCCGATTGGACTGTGGGTCAACAATCTCTACTTCTTGATAATCACTGCGGTATTCGTCGTCATCAGCGGCTGGGTCCAACGCTCCCTGCGCGTTCGGGAGTTCATCCTGAACTATCAGCTCGACCAGAACAAACGCGAACTGGAAATTACCAACATCAAACTGGCGGATCAGAACGAGGCGCTCAACCGGGCCAATCGCGAAATCAAGGAGGCGGAAGCCCAGTTGATCCAGGCCGAAAAAATGTCCTCCCTCGGCCGCTTCAGTGCCGGCCTCATGCACGACATCGGCAACCAGCTGAATTATATCGTCACCAACACCTTCACGCTCCGTAAAAAAAGCCGGAAGCTGCCGCCGGAACTGCAGGCCGAGATGGGCATCATGCTCACCGATATCGAGGATGGGCTCCAGCGCGTGGACAATATCGTCTCCGACCTCCGCACTTTCAGCCATCCCGGCGAGCAGCCGGCGGAGGCGGTGGATATCGCCGACATCCTCAAACTCTCCCTGCGGTTTGTCTCTGGCGAGCTTAAAGACAAGGATATCGCCTTGGAACTGAACCTTGCCCCCGGCCAGAAAGTCTGGTTCAACCGGAACCAGTTCATCCTTGTTCTGGTCAATCTATTGGAGAACGCCATTGACGCGCTGGATGAAAAAAAATTCGCCGCGGACACCGCGCCAGCCATTACGATCACCAGCCGCGTGGCCGGCGACCGCAGCCTTATATTCATCCGGGACAACGGGCCGGGCATTGCGCCGGAAAATCAGGCAAAAATATTCGACCCGTTTTTCACTACCAAGGATGTTGGCAAAGGCACCGGCCTGGGCTTGAGTAACTGCTTCGGCATCCTGCGCGGCTTTGGCGGGATCATTTCCGTCGCCAGTGAGCCGGGCCGGTTCTGTGAATTCTCGCTCGACCTGCCGCTTCATGCCGAGGCCGCCGCAAAAACCAAACCTGAAAATGCAGACCGCCTACGATCATAAAAAATTCGCCATCCTCTATGTGGATGACGTGGAGGAATCGCTCATTAGCTTCACCCGCGCCTTCGGGGATGATTTCAAAATCTTCACCGCCGCCACCGCCCAAGAGGGCCTGAAGCTCATGGAGCAACATGCCGACGAAATCGGTATACTGATGACCGACCAGCGGATGCCCGGCGAAAAAGGTGTCTGGCTGCTCGAACGCGCGCGCGCATTGCGCCCGCAAGTCTTGCGCATTCTCGTGACCGCCTACACCGATATGGACGCCGCCATAGCGGCCGTCAACAGCGGAGCCATATATAAATACCTCACCAAACCATGGAAGCCGGTCGAGCTCGAACTCACGCTCAAACAGGGGTTGGAATTCTTCATGGTGCAGGCCGAACGCGACCAGTTGCTGCGCGAAAAAATGTCCGTGCTGCGCAATATGATGATCGCTGACCGGATTGTCAGCCTCGGCTTGCTCGCCGCCGGTTTAAGCCACCATATCCGCAATTCCATGGTGGCGGTGAAAACCTTTCTTGAACTCGCGCCGCTCAAGATGGCCGAGGAAAAAGGCAGCGCCGACGGTCTGCGCGACCCCGATTTCTGGCGGGAATACCATCAGAACGTCCAGGGCCAGATTGAAAAAATCAACAGCCTGTTGGGCGATCTCCGCACCGCCTCCGAGAACAAGCCCGGCAATCCCTTTGCCGACGAGATTCATTTGAAATCCGCCATCACCGCCTGTCTTGATGCCTTGCGGGAACCTCTCGCGGCGCGGCGGATTGAGGTGGAGAACCAGATTCCTGACTCCCTTCCGCCGCTGCGCGTGGACCGGCCAAAATTTGACCGGCTTATCGAGCTGCTGCTCAAAGACGAGCTGGCCATGCTGCCTGCCGGCAGCCGCATCACGTTTACGGCGGAAGCGCAGGGCCGTGAAATCATCATCCGCCTTGCCGACAACGGCCCGGCGCTGCCGCAGGAGGCCCTGCGGGTGGTGCTGGACCCCTTTGTCATCACCAGCGGCACCCCCTCGGAATACGGCATTAATCTAATGGCCTGCTTTTTTATCGTGCATCATCACGGCGGCAAAATAGAAGCGCAAAATTTGCCCGGACGAGGCAACTGTTTCACCCTCCGCCTGCCGATCCGGCCGGAAGCCTCCGCCGCCCCGTCGGGTGACACGGAATTTTTGAAAAAAGCCCTGTTGAATGAAAACCTGTGGGACAAACTCATCACCAACGGCTGATGGGTTCCAGCGGGACAAGATTAGTTTGACTTTTTAGCTGCGCTTGATGAAGATACCCTGCAAGTAATGGCAAAAATACAAAACCAATTCCTGCCACCAAATTCATGAAGACGATTCTGGTTTTGTCCCCGCATCCCGACTTCGCCGAGTCTGTCCGCGCCAGTCTCAGTCCCGAACTGTATCGCATTGTTCATCGGCTTAATGTCGAGGAGGCTGAACCGCTCATCGTCCACGGCTTGGCCAGTGCCTGCATCCTGGATGCCGACCTCATGGGGGTTGAAAGTGTCTGGGTAATCGAACGCCTCCGCCGTCGTGATTCTAAAACCCCCATTATCGCCTATACCGAGGCTACGCAGTCCGACTGGGAGGAGGAAGCCTTCCTGCGTGGCGTCACGCACATTTTGACAAAACCCGTCCGCAACCGCCTGTTGAATTCGGTTTTGGAACGGCTCACCAGCCAGCCCCCTTTACCCCGTCCCGCCGCCATCGTGCCCACCGGCAATACGGCCCTGTTTTCCCGCGCGGCGGCGGATCCTGCTGCCGTCAGCCGGTTTGTCAATGCGGCGCAGACGCTCGACGTGCTTCGCGACTTCTCGTCCATTCTCACGCATTCGCTTGATGCCGAGGCGATGCTCAAACAATTCCTCCAGTTTCTCCGCGAAATATTAAGCGTCAACCGCGCCGCCATTTTCCTGAACCGTCCCTGCTCGCCGCTTACCGAAGTCATGTCGCCGGAGGACACCCGGCGGCTGCGCGTCGCGGCGGCCATCGGCGTCTCCTCCGGTCTGCTCGAACACTTTGAACTCTCGCTCGACTCCGGCATCGGGTTGCAGATATCGCGGCTGGGCCGGATCCTCCGGCGCGACAGCGACGAGGTCCGCATGGATTCCGAGGCGCAAAAGGAATTCGAACTGTTGGGGGCGCAGGTGGCCGTGCCAATTCCCAATCGAGATACCGTCATCGGCGTTGCCGTGTTCGATGGGCGTGTCACTGGCGAACCGCTGGTGAACGTGGAATTGGAGCTGATTTTTCACCTGCTCGAACAGGTCGGCCTGGCGCTTCGCAACATCTGGCTGCATGACCAGCTTGCCGGCAACCATGAGATGATGGCTGATGTGCTTCGCGAATTGAGCAGTGTATGCATAGTCGTCGGCCGCGACCTTAAGGTGCTCCACGCCAACAAAGCCGCCCGCCGGCATTTTGGCCGCAAGAACGAACGCACCGGCGGGCTGGAATTCAGCGATTTGCCGCAGGCGCTTGGCGCGAAGATCTATCAGGTGCTGAAAACCGGGGCGGCGTTGGAGCCGTTCCGCTTTGAGCCGGAAAATTCACCCGGCACCATTTACAGTGTCAGCGTGGTGCCATTCCAGCGCGGCAATTCCGCCGTGCCCAGCTCGGCGCTGCTGACCGCCGATGACCTGACTCAGGGCGAACAATTGCGCCGGCTCGAAGTCGAGACCGCTAACTTGCGGCTTATCCGGACGATGGCCGACCGGATGGCGCACGAAATCGGTAATGCCATGGTGCCCATCTCAACGCACCAGCAGCTGCTTGGGGAAAAATTCGGCGACCCGGAATTCCGCGAGTCGCTCGACCACGCGCTGGGCGACGGCGTCAAGCGGGTTTCCCGCCTCATCAACCAGATGCGGTTCCTTGCGCGCGAGGGGCACATCGAGCAAGAGACGTTTCCGATAGAAAAACTGATCAAGGATGCCTATCTGGAGGCGATGAGGCAGCAGCCGGTGGAGGGGGCGCAGTTGAAATTTGACGACGGTGGCAAGCCGCTTATCGTTACCGGTGACCGCGCGGCGTTGAAACACGCACTGGCGGAAATCATGCTCAATGCGCTGCAAGCCAATCTCAAGAAGCCGCAGATTGATATCACGCTGCAAACAGCCGGCAGCAACGGAGACCGCGAGGTGACTATCCAGGTGCAGGACCACGGCACTGGTTTCAGCGCCGAATCGGCGAAAAAGGTGCCGTCCCCGTTTTACACCACCCGCAATGTCGGCCTCGGCTTGGGTTTGGCGGTCAGCCAGAAAATCATTGAGACCCACCACGGCAAACTGGAAATCGTCCCGTCCCCGTCCGGCATTGTTCGCGTGTCATTACCGATGGAAGTCCATGCGAATTGATCAGCTTTAGCCCGCCAGCTCATAAAAAACCCCGCGGGTATTACCCGCGGGGTTTTTTATGAAAAGTGTCAGGTCAGCCGTTGTCGCCGATGGCTTCAACGGGGCAGCCTTCCTTGGCTTCTTTGCAGCGCGCTTCCTCATCGGGCGAGGCTGGCTGCTTGTAGACGAAGGTGTAGCCACCATCCTCATTGCGCTTGAAATTGTCCGGCGCCGTTTCGCGGCACAGGTCGCAGTCAATGCACTGGTTATCAACGTAGTATTTGCCCGGAACATTTTCCGGATATTTGTTTGCAGCGTCAGCCATAGATTTTTAGTTAAAAGTTAGGGGTGAAATATGGCTGCACCCGCCGGCGTTGGCAAGCCTGTTTTCCATGGCCGCGCGGATTAAAAGCCTTTTAATTCGCATCAGTAGCCCTATTATTGACCTATGCACAGGGGAATTCTGCGCCGTACCAAAATCATTTCCACGCTTGGCCCCGCCACGGACTCTGCCGGCATGATCGGCAAGCTGATGGACGCGGGTGTCAGTGTTTTCCGCCTCAACATGTCGCACGCGCCGCACGACTGGGTCCGTCGCGTGGTCCGTGACATTCGCTCCCAGTCCGCCGCCCGGAATAAATTCACCGGCATCATGATGGACACGCAAGGCCCGGCGATCCGCACCGGTGACATCAGTTCACCGCTGGATTTGCAGCCGGGTCAGAAATTCACGCTTACTGTGCGCGGCGAAAAAAGTGAAGAGGAGCGGTCGGTGGACGTGAATTACGAGAATTTTGTCAACGACATCAGTGTGGGCGACGTGGTGTTGATCGACAACGGCACGATCGAGATGAAGGTGCTCGCTAAAAACGGCAATAAGGTGGAATGCGAAGTTCTCACCGCCGGCACGCTCGGCAGCCGCCGGCACATCAACCTCCCGGGCGTCAAGGTCAGCTTGCCCGCACTCACGGCCAAGGACATCCGCGATGTGAAGCTGGGCTTGGAAGTCGGCGTGGATTTCATCGCGCTGTCGTTTGTCCGCGAAGCCCGCGACCTGCTTCAACTCCGCGAACTGTTCGAGGACCAAAAGGAACAACCGTTCGTCATCGCCAAAATCGAGGACCAGCAGGCCGTGCTGAACCTGGAGTCCATCGTGCGCGAGGCCGACGGCATCATGGTGGCGCGCGGCGATCTGGGTATCGAAATCCCTTATTATGAGCTGCCTATCGTGCAGCGCCGGATCGTAAAGACCTGCCTGCGCCTCGGCAAACCCGTCATCGTTGCCACGCACATGCTCGAAAGCATGATTGAGGCACCGATGCCAACCCGTGCCGAGGTCACCGACATCGCCAACGCCGTGTTTGAGGAGGCCGACGCGATCATGTTAAGCGGCGAAACGACTGTCGGTAAATATCCGCTCAAGTGCATCGAGGTCTTTGACAAGATTGCCACGCGCATCGAACGCAGCGGCAACGCACAATTCCACGATGCCGCCGAACTGACCACCGCGCGCGAAAAACTTGTGAAAAGCGCCATCGTCATGGCCAACGAGCTGAAGGCCGCCGCGGTTATTTCCTTCACCCGCCACGGCCACATGGCCCGCTATGCCGGCTGGATGCGCCCGCGTTATTCGCCGATTTACGCCATGTGCGACAACGATAAATCCGCGAATGAACTAACCTTGAGTTGGGGCGTCACGCCCTTTGTTACGGAATTTGATTTCATCCAGCCTCAGAATACGATTGAAACCGGCCTGAAAAAACTCGTCACTGAAGGCCGACTGCTGCCCGGCGACACGGTGGTCATCATCGGTGCGATTTCTGTCGGTACCGAAATCGTGGATGCCGTGCAAATGCGTACGATCTGAAGATCAAATCACCAGAAAGGCGCCGGCATTGTTGCCGGCGCCTTTATTTGGGGTTGTGATTATTTTCCCAGGGCCGCTGCCGCCTCGTTGGCAAAATTCAAAACCGTGTTTGGGAACAGGCCGAGCCAGAAAATCCCGGCCAGGCAGACCCAGATGAAACCTTTCGCTGGCGACGACAGTTCAATCGCCACCACATCCGCCGGCTCCCGGCTCCAGTAAATCACGCGGATGACGCCAAAATAATAGTAAAGCGAGATGATCACGCCTGCCAGCGCCGTGAACGCGAGACAATAATAACCAGGGTGCGTCGCGTCTTGTTCGATGACGGCTTTCAGCAGGAGGAATTTTCCGAAAAAGCCCGCCAGCGGCGGAATTCCCGCGAGCGAAACCATCGCGATGGTCATCGTGGCCGCCAGCAGCGGTGAGCGCTGATTCAGGCCGGCCAGGCTGGAGATGTCTTCGTTCTCCACATTTTTTAGGACGATGGCGATGACTGCGAACGCCGCCAGCACCGTGAACAAATAGCCGGCGAGATAATATAAAACCGCCGCCTGGCCGTTCGCGCTCAATGCCGCCACGCCGAGCAGCAGATAGCCCGCGTGCGAAATGCTGGAATAGCCAAGCAATCGCTTCAAGTTGCGCTGCGGCAGGGCGCATAGATTTCCGTAGAGAATCGTGATGCCGGAAATGACGATGAGCAGGTTCGTCCACTGGTGCGCCACGGCCGGCACGGCGGTGAACAGCACCCGCAACAGGAGCACGAAACCGGCGGCCTTGGAGCCGATGGCGAGAAATGCCGTTGTCGGCGTCGGCGCGCCTTGATAGACGTCTGGCGCCCAAATCTGAAACGGAAACGCGGCGATTTTGAAACCCAGCCCGACCAGCACCAGCAGCACCCCAAGCAAAAAAATCTGGCTGCTGGCAAGCTGCGGCGTTCGGGCGAGGAATTCGGCAAGCTTGTCGAATCTTAATTCGCCGGTCGTCCCCCAGATCAGCGCGATGCCGAAAATCATGAACGCCGAGGACAGCGCCCCGAGAATGAGGTATTTCACGCCGGCTTCGAGCGAGTTGATTTTGCCGCGCTGAAAACTGACGAGGACGTAGAACGTGATGGTGATAAGTTCAATGGAAACGAACAGCATGGCGAAGTCGTTGGAAGACGCGGCAAACAACATTCCCGCCAGAGCGAAGAGGATCAGCGAGTAATACTCGCTGACGGCCTCCGCAAGGCGGGTGGAAAACTCCGCCGCTATGAACAGTACGAGAATCGCCGCCAGCAGGAAAAAGCGCTTGAAAAAGATCGCCAGCGCGTCGTTCACAAAGGAGCCGTTGAAAGCCGAGCCCGGATTGCAGATGCCGCCACCGTTGAAACTGATGGCCAGCAGCCCCCCCAGGGCGGCGATGGCGGCGTAGGCCAGAAACTTTTTGCGCTCCGCCGGCACCCAGAAATCCGCCAGCAGCAGCATCGTGCCGAGGGCGATCACGCAAAGTTCAAGGGTCATCAAGGAAGCGTTCATCAGTTGCGGGCTCCAGAAGTTGCTGTGTGCGCGACGAGTTTTATCGGCGCGGCCTGGTTCAAAATCTTCTCCGCGTCCGGATTGATTTTATCCGTGAGCAGTTTTGGCGCGAAGCCAAAGATCAACAGGCTGGCCAGCAATAACGCGTAGGGCAGCTTGCGCCAGGCGTTTGCGGCGTCAGCGAGAGAATTCCACTTTTCCGGCAGCGGTCCGTGCAAGACGTTTCGGATGGCGCGCGTCATGTAAACGCCCCCGATGACCAGCGCGCCCCACAGCGCAATGATCGTGATGGCTGGAAACTTCACCCACGCACCAAAAAACACCGTGGCTTCACCGGCGAAATTGGCAAAGCCGGGCAGGCCGCAGCCGGCCATCGCTGCCATCAGCAGCGCCGTGCCGATGAACGGCAGCTTGCGGCAGAGCCCGCCGAGTTCGCTGATTTGGAGCGTGCCGGTCTGCTGGTAAATGTATCCGCTCAAGGCGAAGGTCAGCGCCGCGAGGAAGCCGTGCGCGATCATGATCAGCACCGCGCCGGTCACGCCGATAATGTTCAGGCTGGCAATGCCGAGGAAAATGAACCCCATGTGCGCCACGCTGGAATTGCCGACGAGCAAATTCAAATCCCGCTGGCGCATCGCGACCCAGCCGACATACAAAATATTTCCGACGCAGAGCCACGCGATGACCTGCGCCCAGCTCTGCGCGGCCTGCGGGAGCAAAGGCAGGGCAATGCGGATCAAACCATAGAGGCCGAACTTCTTCAGCACGCCGGCGTGGAGCATCGCGGTGGGGGATGGGGCAACGCCATACCCAAGCGGCGCCCAGGAGTGAAACGGCCAGAGCGAAACCAGAATGCCAAATCCGAACAAAAGCAGCGGAAAGATGAAATTCTGCGCGCTGGCGGCGAGCGGATTCGCCTTTGCGTGCTCGATGATTTTCGGGATGTCGAACGTGTTCGCGCCGGATTGGAGGTAAAGTGCGATGAGGCCGATGAGCGCGATGAGCGCGCCGATGCTCAAATACAGCGTGATCTGGAACGTCGCATAGTTTTTCTTTTCCCCGCGGCCCCAGACGCCGATCATGATGAAGGTCGGCACCAGCGCGAGTTCATGCAGGAAATAAAAGAAGAACAAATCCAGCGACGCAAAGGCGCCAAGGATGCCGCCGGTCATTACCAGCAGCAGGATGTAAAATTCCTTTTCGCGCGTCTGGATTTCCCATGAACAAAGCGCGGCGGCGAAGGCGACGATCGCGCCCATCAAAATCAGGCCGACATTTAGGCCGTCCACGCCGACGTGATAGCTGATGCCGAGCGATTCCACCCACGGGATTTGCTGCTCAAACTGGTAGCCGTTCGCGCCGGGCACGAACTGCGCGAACATCTTCACCGCCAGCACCGCCGGGATGAGCGTGGCCAGCACCGCGATGGCGCGGAGGATGACGCGGTAATTGCGCGGGACGACGGCCAGCAACAACGCCGCCAGCAGCGGCCAACCTGCGATGTAAGTCAGTATGGACATTTTATTTTCCCAAAACGAAATAGAGCACCAGCGCCACGCCGAGCACGAACAGGAAGGCGTAGGTCTGGAGGTTGCCGGTTTGCGCAAGGCGCAGCGCGCGTCCGCCCAAATCCGTGCCGCCGCGGATCGTGCCGATGATCGCGCCTTCCAAAATCCAGCGGTCCATCCAGTCGGCCACCTCCGCGATGAAGTCATGCGCGCGTATGAATGTGGCTTCGTAAAGTTCGTCGAAGTAGAACTTGTTTTTCATCGCTGTCGCCAGACCGCCGAGTTTCGCGGGCAGGGGATCGGTGTCGGCATTTTTATAGAGCGAAAACGCAAGGAGCAGACCGACCGCCACCGCGCCGAGTCCGCAAACCATCGGGAAAATATTTTTGAAAGGCTCGCTCGCCTGTTGCGCCATGGAAAGTTGCTCGTGGCCGGCCACAAATTGCGAACCGTAATTGTTCATGATGCCGATGAAACCACCGGCGAACGCGAATGCCGCAAGTGCGATCAACGGCAGCGTCATGACCAGAGGCGATTCGTGCGCGTGCGCGGCGGCTTTGGATTTTTCCTTGCCAAAGAAAACGACGAAGAACAAACGAAACGTGTAGAACGTCGTCAGCGCGGCCACAAAAACCCCGACGCCAAACAGCAGATGATTGTTCTGCTTCAGCGCCTGCGCGAGAATCGCATCCTTGGAATAGAACCCGCTGAACGGCGGAACCCCGCACAAGGCGAGCGTGCCGATGGTGAAGGTCAAGAATGTGACGGGCATTTTCTTCCGGAGGTTGCCCATTTGCCAGATGTCCTGCTCATGGTGCATGCCGATGATGACCGAGCCGGCCCCCAGGAACAGCAGCGCCTTGAAAAACGCGTGCGTGGTCAGGTGGAACATCGCTGGGGTCGGGCCGTTCAAACCGACCGTCATCACCATGTAACCAAGCTGCGAGAGCGTCGAGTAGGCGATGATACGCTTGATGTCGTTTTGTTGGACGGCCATGAGCGCGGCGAGCAGTGCGGTAAAGCCGCCGATATAGGCGATGGCGTGCAGCGCGTCGGCGTTGAGCAAAAAGAAAATGCGGCAAAGCATGTAAACCCCGGCGGCCACCATCGTCGCGGCGTGGATCAGGGCGGACACGGGCGTCGGGCCTTCCATCGCATCAGGCAACCAGACGTGCAGCGGAAATTGCGCCGACTTGCCCATCGCGCCGCAGAAGACCAGCAATCCGGCTAACGTGGCGCTGGCGCCGAGCGTGACCGTGTTGGCTGCGAGCGAAGTTTGGAGCACGCCGAAGTTCAGCGAGCCAAGCAAACCCCAGACCATCAGGATGCCGGCGAGAAATCCGAAGTCGCCGAGGCGGTTGGTGATGAAGGCTTTTTTTGCGGCGTCGCCGGCGCTGGGTTTTTCAAACCAGAAACCGATGAGCAGGTAGCTGGATACCCCGACCAGTTCCCAGAAAATAAACATCATCAGGAAATTGTTCGCCAGCACGATGCCGAGCATCGAGAAGGTGAACAAGCTCATGAAGGCAAAGAAGCGCGCCCTGCTGCGGTCTTCGTGCATGTAGCCGAAGGAATAAATATGGATTGCGCCGCCGACGCCGGTGACCACGAGGAGCATCATCATGCTCAAGGCGTCGAGCTTCAGGCCGAAATCAATCTGAAGGCCACCAGGCGCCTCACCAATCGAAAGCCAGTTGCAGGGCAATTCGCCGCTGAATTGAAAACCATTGGCGTTGATGAACAGCAGGGTCATCACAAAACCGGTTGCGACCGCGCCAATCGAAATGAGGCTGCTGACGGTTTTGCTCCGCAACGTAAAAAGCGTTATCACCGCCACTGACAACAGCGGCAGGAACAAAATCAGCCAGGGTAGATATTCGTATTTCATCCGTCAGAGTTTCATCGAGGTCAAATCTTCGACGTGCGCGGACTGGCGTTTGCGGTAGAGCGCCACGATGAGCGCGAGGCCGACCGCCACTTCCGCCGCCGCCACGGTGATGATGAAAAACACCAGCACCTGGCCGTCGAGCTTGTTGTTGAACCGCGAAAAGGCGACGAGTGCGAGGTTCGCCGCGTTCAGCATCAGCTCCAGCGACATGTAAATCACCAGCAGGTTGCGCCGCATGATGACGCCGAGCAGCCCCAGGCTGAACAGCATGAAGCTCACGAACAAATAATGATGGAGGCCGACGTGCATGTTATTCGAGTTTCTTTTTGCTCAACAGAATCACGCCGACCATCGCCACGAGGAGCAGGACGGAAACGACTTCAAACGGCAGCACATATTGGGTGAACAAGAGCTTGCCCAGCGCGGCGGTGCTGCCTTCGAGTTGCGGCGCAGGTAAATCCATACCCGGCTTTGTCGCATTCAGCGATATGACAAGAATCATCACGATGGCACCGACGGAAACCAGCCCGC
>CAIXBQ010000162.1 GCA_903917705.1 uncultured Verrucomicrobia subdivision 3 bacterium
CAGGCTGACATTGCCGCGCTGCCGCGGCAGGCAGTCGGCAATCCGCTCATATTGACTCTCGGTTATCTCCATTAACCCCAGCTTGCTCACTTTACCCCCAAAAGTCAATTAGTGTTAACACGACCTAAGGCAGGAGACGGTATTCTAATGAAAAAAGCCGGAGTCGAGCGACTCCGGCCGGGAGAGGGGTTGAGGGTTCAGCCGATGAAGGCGGCATGGACGGCTTTCATGGCGGCTTCGCCTTTGGCGAGGTCGATGACGACGGAAATCTTGATCTCGCTGGTGGAGATCATGTCGATGTTCACGCCTTCCTTGGCGAGGGCCTGGAAGAGTTTGCCGGCCACGCCGGTGTGGTTCTTCATGCCCACGCCGACGATGGATAGCTTGGCGGAGGTCTCGGAGGAGGTGAGCTCGCGGAACCCGATGGTCTTCTTGACGCCGTCGAGCACCTTGCGGGACTTGAGCAGGTCGGCCTTGTCCAGGGTGAAGGAGATGTCGGTGGTGGGCGGGTTGCTGCCGTGGCTGATGTTCTGCACGATCATGTCCACGTTCACATTGGCGTCGCCGAGCGTCTTGAAGAGGCTGGCGGCCATGCCGGGCTTGTCGGGCACGCCGATGATGGTGATCTTGGACTGGTTTTTGTCGAGGGCGACGCCGCGGACGACGACGCCTTCCATGCTTTTGGTTTCTTCTTTCACAATCGTTCCTGGGTTGTCGTTCAAACTGCTGCGGACTTCAAAGACGACGCCGAACTTCATGGCGAATTCCACGGAGCGGCTCTGCATGACCTTGGCGCCGAGGCTGGCGAGCTCGAGCATCTCCTCGTAGGAAATCTCCTGCAGCTTCTTCGCGGTGGGCACAATCCGCGGGTCGGTGGTGTAAACGCCGTCCACGTCGGTGTAAATCTGGCAGAGGTCGGCCTTGATGGCGGCGGCGAGGGCGATGGCGGTCAGGTCGGAACCGCCGCGGCCGAGGGTGGTGATCTGGCCGTCGGAGGTTTCGCCCTGAAAGCCGGCGACGATGACGACGTTGCCGGCATCGAGCTTCTCATGGACCTGCTTGGGGGTGATGTTGTGGATCTTGGCCTTGGTATGGATGCCGTCGGTGACGATGCCGGCCTGCGCGCCGGTCATGGAGACGGCGGGGACGCCGAGGGTGTGCAGGGCGATGGCGGTGAGGGCGATGGTCTGCTGTTCGCCGGTGGCGAGGAGCATGTCCATCTCGCGCTCGCTGGGCAGGGGCATGATCTCCTTGGCGAGCTTGATCAAGTTGTCGGTGACGCCGCTCATGGCGGAGACCACGACGACGACTTTGTCGCCCTGGGCGTGGTATTTGGCCACGCGGGCCGCGACATTCTTGATGCGGTCGGTGTTGGCCACCGACGTGCCGCCGTATTTTTGAACGATCAATGCCATACAAATGGAATGGACAGGATAATCAGGCGCGGGGCGTTTGAAAAGTTGGAATTAAGGGACCTGCCGGCGGCGGCATCATTTCGGCTGGCCGAGCGGGAGGACGGTCCGGCCGTATAATTCGTTCAGGACCTGGGCCAATCCGGTGTAGATGGCGGCGAGGCCGCAGACGATGCCCTCGTAGCCGGTGAAATGCTCGAGCGCGGGGTTTTCGCCGAGCTTGACGGCGACGAGCAGGAAGAACAGCACGGTGAGGGAGGCGAAGACGAATTGCAGGGCGCGGCTCAGCTTGAGCGTGCCCACGAACATGACGGCGGTGAAGACGCCCCAGAGGCCGAGGAACGCGGCCATGGCCTCGGGCTTGGCGGGCACGATGCCGGTGACCATTTTGGGCAGCACCACGAGGGTCACAAAGGTCAGCCAGAAGCAGCCGTAGGAGATGAAGGCGGTGGCGGCGAAGGTGTTTTTCTTCTTCCATTCCATGATGCCGGCGATGATCTGCGCGATGCCGCCGTAGAAGATGCCCATGCCGAGGATCATGCTGTTGAGCTCGTAAAACCCGGCGTTGTGGAGGTTCAGCAGGACGGTGGTCATGCCGAAGCCGAGCAGGCCGAGGGGGGCGGGATTGGCGGTGGTGTCTTTGATTTGGATGGGATTGTCGTTCATGATTTGAGATGGGGTGGGGTGCGCCGGCCGGTTCCGCGGTCAGGCGTGGCGGGCGAGGAGATATTTCTGGAAGGTGTCGTAGTCCGCATCCATGCGGTCGAAATCCTCCGGCAGTTGCAGGGACGCCTGCATGTTCGTGGGCACGTCCGGCGACCAGCCCACGACCTTCTCGACCTCGTCGGGAAATTTCGCGGGGTTGGCGGTCTCCACGAGCACGGCGGGGGAATTGCCGAGCGGCTCGGCGGCGGCCCAGTCCTGAAAGCCCTGCCACGCAACGGCGCCGTGCGGCTCAAGGAGGAGCTGGAAATGATCCCAGAACTCCCGCACGCCCGCGACGGTGCGCGCGTCGGAAACCGAGGTGGAGAAGATGTCCCGGCGCATCGCCGCCAGGTAGGGCAGCTTGTGGATTTTGCCGGTCTCATCCATCTGCCCGCCATAGACCGCCACGAGCCGCGCGAGATTGCTCGGGTGGCCGACGTTCATGGCGTTGGACAGCGAATTGCGCGAGGGGATGATTTTCTCGTAATGGCCGGTGGCGAGGAATTTCGGGAACGCGTCGTTGTCATTGACCGCGGCGATGATCTTGCGCACCGGCAGGCCCATCTCCCGCGCGACGAGCGCGCCCATCATGTCGCCGAAATTGCCGCTGGGCACGGAGAAGACCACCGGCTCGCCCGACAGGGCGACGCGCGACGCGGCATAGAAATAATAAACGCTCTGGGGCAGCAGCCGGCCGATGTTGATGGAGTTGGCCGACGACAGCGGGATATGCTTGAGCGTCTCGTCGGCGAAGGCGCGCTTGGCCATGGCCTGGCAGTCGTCGAACTTGCCGTTGACCGCCACGGTGCGGATGTTGTCCTTGAGCGTGGTCATCAGCTTGCGCTGGCTCACGCTGACTTCGTCATACGGGAACAGCACGATGACCCGCACACCGGGAATCTTGTGGAACGCGTGCGCGACCGCCGAGCCGGTGTCGCCGCTGGTCGCGGTGAGAATGGTCACCTGCCGGCCGTCCTCCTGGAGAAACCGGCCGAACATCCGCGCCATCATCTGCGCGGCAAAGTCCTTGAACGACGCCGTCGGCCCCTGATCCAGCCGCATCAGGAAGATGCGGACGTTGACGATCTCCAGCGGCACGGGAAAGTTGTAGGCCGAGCGGCACATGGCCGCCAGGTCGGCGTCCGGAATGATGCCCTCAGTGAATTTGGAGAGGACGCGGAAGGCGATCTCGTGATACGGCATCTTGGCGAACGCGGCCATCTCCTCGAAGGTGAACCGGGGGAACCGCTCCGGGAGATAAAGCCCGCGGTCCGGCGCGATGCCGGCGAGGAAAGCCTCCCGCAGATTGACGGCGGGCGACTGGCCGTTGGTGGAATGGAAGAGCAGCATGGTTCAGGCGGGGTCAGGGTCGCGCGACATTATTATCATTCAAAATGTTCCACGCGCAGCAGCACGGGCGGGCCCTTGACGGAGGGCAGCTTCTTGATGATGGTCAGCGCCTTCAGCACGTCGCGATGCGGGGCGCGATGGAGCATGAAGATCAGCGGCACGCTGCCCGCCTCATGCCCTTCGGGCTGGATGATGGACGAGATGCCGATGTTCGACTGGCCGAAGATGAGCGCGACGGTCGCGAGCACGCCGGGCTTGTCCGCGACGTTGAACCGGACGAAATACTGCGTGACGACCTCCTCAATGGGCGCGACCGCGCCGTCCACCTCGTGCGGGACGAACGGCGGGAGGCGGAGCTTGGTGCCGTTCTTCAGATCGAGCGCGGCATCCGCGATGTCGCTCCACACCGCGCTGGCGGTGGCGTCCTTGCCCGCGCCGCGGCCGTAAAACAGCGTGTCGCCCACGATGTCCCCGCGCACGAACACGGCGTTGAACACGTCGTTCACGCTGGCCAGCACATGGCCGTCCGGGATGAGCGTGGGATAGACGGAAACCTGCACGCGGCAATTGTTCCCCCCATTCCGCTGGCCGCCTTCCGCTTTCTTGATGATGCCCAGCAGCTTGATGGTGTAGCCGAGCTGCGTGGCAAACTTGATGTCCAGCGCCGAGATGTGGCGGATGCCCTCGACGTAAACTTTCTTCGGATTCACCCAGAAGCCGTGCGCCAGCGAGGCGAGGATGCCCGTCTTGTGCGCGGCGTCGTGGCCGTCAATGTCCAGGTCCGGCGGCGTCTCGGCGTAGCCGTGCTTCTGGGCGTCGGCGAGGACCGCCGCGAAGTCCGCGCCTTCGAGCTTCATGCGCGTGAGGATGTAATTGCAGGTGCCGTTGACAATGCCGTAAATGGCGGGAAAACGATTGGCCACAAACCCCTCGCGCAGGGACTTGATGATGGGGATGCCCCCGCAGACGCTGGCCTCGTAGTAGAGATTGGCCTGATGCTTGGCGGCGGCGGCGAACAGTTCCTCGCCGTGGGCGGAAACCAGCGCCTTGTTGGCGGTGACCACGGTCTTGCCCTGGGCCAGCGCGGCGAGAATCATCGTCCGGGCGATGCCCGTGCCGCCGACCAGCTCGATGACGATGTGGATTTTGGGGTCGTTGACGACTTCCTGCCAGTCCGTGGTGAGCAGCGAGCGGGGAATGGGATACGCGCGGCGTTCGTTGAGCGATTTGACCGCGATCTTGCGGAAAACCGGCTTCACGCCGAGGCGCGCGGCGAGGAGGGCGCCGTTTTTCTGCCAGGCGTGGAAGACGCCGCTGCCGACCGTGCCGCCTCCGATCATTCCTAGGTTAACTTGCTGCATAAGAATCCCAATCTTGCCGTGAAACAGCCTGACGGGCAAACCAATTTGGCTGCCGCCCGGCCCGCGGGGTGCATCAGGTCAGAGTTCTTACGCCCTCTCCCCCCCAAGCGGGGAGAGGGTTGGGGTGAGGGGATTGGAGCCGGAACCGTTTGGCCTCCTCACCCCGACCCTCTCCTCCCTCGGGGGAGGAGAGGGAGAAAACACCGACAGTTTCATGATAACGCCCGCCGGCGTTATCTTCCCGGTGCGACGATTGGCCGTGTCCGATACTGGACAAATCGTGCCGGCAACCCCAGACTTTCCACCAACCAAGGCGACCGGGACCGGTCGTTCAACCCTGTTATCATTATGGACCGACGCCAAGCCGCAGCGCTGATTAAATTGCATCGTTATTACCGGGATCAGGAGACGGATTACGCCGTGGCCCGGCGTGCGGAGCATTCTTACACCAAAGTGGCCGTCATGATGGCGATGTATGCGGTCTATTGGATCACGCGGAACGGCGAGTGGGCCACGGGGAACAGCGCCATGCTGGTTTCGCTGGCGATGTTTGCCGTCACGCTGGCCTTCGCGGTGATTTGTTACTGGCGCAGCCGCCAGTTTGCGGAGATCCGGCGGCAGTTTGAGGATGTCCGGCCGCAGAACCTGGCCGAGCTGCCGGAACTTCCCGCCGCCCAACCCACCGAGTAGCCCGGCGCGGGTCTAGCCGTTCAAGGTCCAGCCCTCGCGGTAATGGCGGCTCAGGAGCGCGTTGGCTTCCGGCGCGTTGGTCACGCGGCCCGCGGCACCGTCGTACTCGATTTTCTTGCCCGCGCGATAGGCGACCAGGCCGAGCAGCATCTGTTCAATCATTTTGCCGGAGTAATCAAAGTCGCAGGAGGTCTTCAGGCTCCCTTTGCAGGCGTCGAACCATTCCTTCTGGAAATGGCCCAGGTTCGGCAGGACCTCCTGCTTGGGCCGCGGCTTGTAATAGGTCAAATCCGCCTCGTTGCCGACCGGCAGGATGATGCGCGTCTCGAAATCCGCCACGATGAAACCTTTCGTGCCCTTGAACATCGCCCCGTGGCCGATCTTTTTCAGGTCCACGTATTCCTTGGGGGTGTTTGGCAGCGCGCCGCCCTGATACCAGCTCACCCGCAGCGGCCCGCGCCAGTGGTTGGCCGGATGTTCGAAGTGTGTTTCCAGCGTCACCGGGCTCACGTCCGGATTAAACTCCTCGCCCGTGGCCTCCGCGCTGGTTGGCAGGCCCGCATCCACCGCGTTCCAGACCAGATCCATCGTGTGGCTGCCCATATCCCCCACCTGGCCGTTGCCAAAGTCCCAATACATGTTCCATTGCAGGCAATTGGCCCCCGGGCCGCCGGAGAAATACTCCGGATTGTAGGGATGAAACGGTGCGGGCCCCAGCCAGAGGTCATAATGCAGCCCGGCCGGCGGTTCGCCCTCGGCGGGGAGATACCCCGGCTTGCGCAACTGCCGGTTGCCCCAGGCGTAGGCCGCCGAAAGCTCGCCGATGACCCCGTCGTGGATCAGCTCGCGCACCCGGTTGAAGTTGGGAAAGGCGTGGCGCTGCATGCCCACCTGTGTGGCGAGCTTGTGTTTCTTCGAAAGATAATTTGCGCGGACACGGCGCGCCTCCTCCACCGTGTTGGCCAGCGGCTTTTCGCAATAAACATGCAGCCCGCGGTTCATCGCCCAGTTCGTGATGAACGCGTGCGTATGGTCCGCCGTGCAGATCACGATGCCGTCCAGCCCCAGCGACTTGTGGTCGTCCAGCAGCTTGCGCCAGTCCACATAAGTCTTCGCGCCGGGGAATTTTTTCAGGCCGAACGCCAGATGTTCCTCGTTCACATCGCACAGGGCGGCGACGTTCTGGGTGGCGAGCGAGTCAAAGTGCGCCTCGCCCCGGCCCCACGTGCCGATGAGGGCCAGGTTGAGCTTGTTGCTCGGGGCGTTCGAGCCGAACACGTTGAAGTGGGTCAGCACCAGCGGCGCCGCGGCGGCCAGCGCCGTGGACGAGATGAATTTTCGGCGGTTCATAATGGATAAATGTCAGAGCGCGATGAATGGTTGTCAGTGCGCGACGGATAAATGCCGGTGCGCGACGAATAGTTGACGGTCATTGACTGATAAATGTTACCGGCCGGCCTGATTTACACGTCGCAAATCTTCACCGCCTGCCGCAGCGACGCCAGCGCGTCCGGCCGCTTCGGGTTGAACTCCTGCGCCACGTAGCCCTTGTAGCCCGTCGCCACGATCGCCTGCATGATGCGCGCGTAATTCAGCTCCTGCGACTCGTCGATCTCCCCGCGGCCCGGCACCCCGCCCGTATGGTAATGGTCAAAGAACTGGTGATTCTCCCGGATCGTGTCGCACACATCCCCGTCCATGATCTGCATGTGAAAGATGTCGTAGAGCAGCTTGAACCGCTCCGAGCTGAGGCGCTTCACCAGCTCCGCGCCCCACGCCACGTGGTCGCACTGGTAATCCTTGTGGCTGCGCTTGCTGTTGAGCAGCTCCATGCACAGCGTCACCTTGAGCTTCTCCGCCAGCGGCAGCAGGCGCTTCAGGCCAATGGCGCAATTCTCCAAACCCTTCTCATCATCCAGCCCCGCGCGGTTGCCCGAGAAACAGATCAGCCGCTCCCAGCCCGCGTCCGCCGTCTCCTGCAGCCGCTGTTCATAGGCCGTCACCAGCTTATCGTGATGCTCCACCCGGTTGAACGCCTTGCCGATGCCCCCCAGCCCGTCGATCGTCGGATTGGACACCATCGAGCAGACCAGCCCGTGCTGCTTGACCGTCGCGAAATCCGGCGGATTGAGCAAATCGATGCCCACGAGGCCCATCTCCTTGCCCGCGGCGCACAGATCGTCCAGCTTGATCTTGCCATAGCACCAGCGGCAGGCGCTGTGGTGGATGTTGCCCTTGAGTTTGGGGGCCGGCGCGTCCTCCGCGCGGGCCAGCTTGGGCAGGAGCGAGGCGGTGGCGGCCACGGCGGTGTAGCCGGCGACTTTACGGATGGCGGAACGGCGCGACATGGGGGATTTCATGGGAACTATCTAGCGCAACCCGTCACCCGTTGCACGAAAAAAGAATTAAATCTGCTCCGGCGCCGTCTTTTTAACCACCAAGACCCGAAGCCGCCAAGGGAACAAAGGTTTTCCCCACTTGGAGCCTTGGCGCCTTGGTGGTGAAGAAGCAGTTGGCAGGGGATTGCCCGCCCTACCGGCAGCAGCAGCGCCATGAATTCGGCATGGTAGGGCGCGCACTCCGTGCGCGCCGCGCCTTGCGACGGGGCATCTTAGTAAATCCGCTCGCTCGTTGTTTCGATGCCAGGCCTCACCCGCGGCGGGCAAAGGATTGCCCGATGATGGCTATCCATCAGATGCGGT
The DNA here is from genome assembly GCA_903917705.1 of uncultured Verrucomicrobia subdivision 3 bacterium. GTDB lineage: Bacteria > Verrucomicrobiota > Verrucomicrobiia > Limisphaerales > UBA11358 > UBA11358. Next base: position 8,221 of record CAIXBQ010000162.1, read on the forward strand.
GGGGCGAGCGTACTCGCGAGCCGCGCCTTACGGCGGGTCACCTTGAGGGAACCGG
>CAIXBQ010000163.1 GCA_903917705.1 uncultured Verrucomicrobia subdivision 3 bacterium
CATGGTGTCTGTTTTCCTAATGTCTGTTGTTTGGGGCGTGAGTCCCACAACCTGTGGCTCGGCACCGTTCACGCGGTGCAACCCACGTTTAACTCGGAGAGCAGACACCTTTTTCACTTTCATCGCCAGCCATACTGTCTATCTGAATGCGAGTTCACCGAACCCCAAAGGCTGTTGATCAAGCAGGCGCAAGATGCGCGGGCCAGGTTGAAGCAGAAACCGAAACCCCAGCCGGCCGCCCCGCCGCCAGCACCCAAAAAGACGGCCGCCCCCAAACCCGCCGCGCCCGGCCCGCCGCCGGCGCAAAAATCCCCGTCCCTGTCGAAGCTCGAGAAGATGCTCTATCTGCAGCAGAACAAATGCTTTTTCTGCGGCCAGACGCTGCCGCTGGCCGAGGCCAACATCGAACATCTGCATCCCTTGTCCCTGGGCGGCACCCGCACCGAAGACAATGAAGTGGCCTGTCACAAATCCCTGAACGAGACCTTCGGCGACCTGCCGCTCAAACGGAAATTCGAATTTGTTCTAAAATCCGCCGGCTCCTTCCGCTGCCCGAAAAAGTAAGCCGGCCGCCCGGCGCTGGCGCGCTGATGGCCTGCGCCAGCACCGCCATTTGACGCGGCTCCCCTGGCGGGTTAGGGTCGTTTTAGCAAAGGAGAGCACGCATGCGAATTTCACCCCTTCTCCGGGTCATGGCCATGATGCTGGCTGGTTTCGCGGGAGCGAATGCCCGGGCCACCTTCCATCTCATGCAGATTGAACAGGTCAGCGGCGGCGTGAACGGCGATGCCACGGCGCAGGCCATCCAGTTGCGCCTGCGCAGCGCCGGGGAAAACCTGGTCAGCGGCGCGTCGCTCTGGGTGGCGGATGCCGCCGGGACCAATCGCATCCTGGTGCTCAACATCCCGAGCAACGTCGTCAACTCGACCGCCGGCGACCGCGTGTTGATCGCCGGCACCAACTTCGCCAGATACACCAGCCCGGCCGCCGCGCCGGATTTTGCGATGGCCCATCTCATCCCGACCAATTATTTCAAGGCGGGCCGGCTGACCTACGAACAGGACGGCGGCACCACCAACACCCCCGGCACGATTTTCTGGTCCCTGAGCTGGGGCGGCACGAACTACACCGGCCCGCAGACCGGCAGCACCTTCAACGACGCCGATGGCAACTTCGGCCCCGCCTACAGCGGCTCCCTGCCCTCGGCCAGCACCAACGCGCTGCGGTTCACCAACTCCGCCACGGCGCTCAGCACCAGCAATGTGGTGGACTATTTGTTGACGAGCGGTCCGGCCACCTTCGTGAACAACGCGCGGAGTTCCTTTGTGGTCTTCGTCTTACAACCCCCCAGCCTGTCCATCAGCCGACAGACCAATGATATTCGCATCACCTGGGCGACCACGGCCGGCAAGACGAACATCCTGCAGCGGGCCACCGGGACCGCCACCACCGGCCTCACCACCAACTTCACCGGCATTTTCACCGTCACCACGGCACCGGCACCGTCACCAATTACCTCGATGCGGGGGCCGTGACGAATTTCCGGTCAGCTTTCTACCGGGTGCGCCTCGCGCCGTAGGCCAAGACTTCAAGCTCCGTCAGCAGCGCACCCGCCCCGACCAGGCCGGGGAATGGAAGCGCGGCCTATCCCGGGCGCGTCTGGCATTTCAACTGCCGGTCCGAAATCCACGGCACCATGCGCGCCTTGTCCCGCGCGGTGCCTTTCACCTCCGGGTAGCCCAGCTCCCACGGCGACGGCCCCTCGTATTCGCTGCGCCGCCCGGTGATGCGGATGCCTTCGGCCGCCAAGGCGAAGGTGGCGAACAACGCCTCCTTGTAGGGCGCGGTGTATTTCATGGAGGGATGGCTCTTGTCCGCCTCGGCGCCGTAGCGCACATGCGGGAATTTTTCCCCCAGCCATTGATAGGACATGCTATTGACCTGCACGTAATGGATGCCGCCCAGTTGGACAGCGTAGTCGATGTGGTGATGGCCGCTGAAACAGGCGCCCACCTTGCGCCAGCCCGCCGTCTGGTTGGCCTGCTCCAGGAGGGACCGAATCTCCGCCCCATTCTCCACGCCCTCCGGGTCTTCCAGGCTCTGGTGCGAGAAGATGAGCGTCGGCGCCCCGGACTTTTGCAGGTCCGCCCGCAGCCACGCCTGCTGCTCCGCGCCGATGTATCGCGGATAACCCGCCGCCCGCTTCGCCGGCTTGATTTCATTGCCGTCCAGCACCACGAAATGCCAGCCGTCCTGGTCGAAGGAATAATAGCGCTGCGGCATCTTCCAGAATTCCATGACCTGCGGCCACTTGAACCCGCCGTCGTTGTCATGATTGCCCAGCGTATGATAGCGGGGCCGCGCGAACTCCTCCCAAATCGCCAGAAACGGCCGGTTCCGCTCATACGGCCGGCAGAAGTCGCCCAGTTGGAGGATGAACTCCAATTGATCCTGCTTGGCCATGTCAATGAAGCGGCGCAACCGGGCCTCGCCATCGTGCATGATGTCCTGATGCACATCCGCGCACACGCCGAACTTCAGCGGCCGGGGCGAAACGGACGCCGGCAGATTCCAGGCCAGCAACCCCGGCACCGCCGCCGCCGTCGTCTTGAGAAAATCGCGTCGCGACCAGTTCATGGCGGCATTATGAATCCCGCCCGCGCCCCGTGTCACGCCTCTTCAGTCCTCTCCTCCAGGCCCCGCCCAAGCAGCAGAACTATTTGCGGACCCGGCCGACGTGAACTACTGTCCGGCAGTCAACCAAACCAAGGAGATAAAATGAAGATGCTGATGATCGTCACCATGCCCCACCACAAATTCAACGCCGCCGTCAAAGACGGCACCGCCGGCGCCAAGCTGGGGAAGATCCTGGACGCGCTCAAGCCCGAGGCCGCCTACTTCACCGAGACCAACGGCAAGCGCACCGGCTTCCTCGTGGTGAACATCGCGGAGACCGCGCAGATTCCCTCGTTCTCCGAGCCGTGGTTCCTGACCTTCGAGGCCGATGTGCAAATCCATCCGGTGATGCTCCCGGCCGATCTTCAGCGCGCCGGGCTCGACACCGTCGGCCAACAATGGAGCTGAAGCGCGGGAATAAAGATGCGTTTGTTGCGGCGATCGGTGAGCGCTGTCGTGGCGAACCCGAGAGCGATGGTTGCAATCGGCGGCGGGCAGAGGACTGCCCGCCCTACCAACCGCAACGCGGTTGAAGCATTCAGCCCAGCGTTGGCGCGATGGTGGCCGTGCGCAAGCACCGGAATATGCCGCCCCGACGGGGCTGGGGAATGGGGTGGCGCGGGTGGCTACAAAGATTTCGCTCCTCACGGAGCTTTTGGACGGAGCGCGACTGTGTCCGCAGGACCAGTCGCAGCGGATGGAGGGGCGGAGGCGGTTGAAAATATTTTGCGGCGTGGGTTTGCGAACGTGCTGCGGCTGATCCCGCTCGGCGCGGGACACAGCCGCGCTCCAACCGCAACGCGGTTGCAGCCTTCAGCCCAGCGTTGGAGCGGAGCGACTACGCTGGGTGAGCGCGCGAAATGAAAACAACTCTGAAGGAGTTGCAGCAACGGAAGGCGAACCGCGAAATACGCCAAATACGCGAACGGGAATTTGGTTTTAATTTCGTGTATTTCGCATGGTTCGCGGTTGAATCGGGTTTGGCGGCGGATTGGATGCAACCCCGTCAGGGTTGAAAAATTTCGGGGCAGGTAACCCAGGGTAGCTCGTGCCTCGCAACCCTGGGCTGATGGATTTGAATCCCGTTGGGACAGCATTGTTTATGCGGTTTTGATTCTAAAAATATCTCAAGAACCCATACTTACATTGATAAATAAGGGCATATAGCACATTTCGTTCGCCTGCCTTCAATTCACCAAAATGAGCCTCAATGGGGTCTAAAAAGTCGTTTGCGGCAACCGCTGGCAACTGGCTTATGCGCTCTTTGCTTTGGAATTTTATTGAGCTTAAATCCATCAACCAAGCGATCGCTACTACGCGACCGTCGCCAAGTTCTGGGATTCCACCCTGAAGCATCGCATTTTGTCACACAAGCGAATCAAATTGAATCGAACGACTGACATATTCATCAGTCAGTCTTGGGTTGATGCAAAGCTTCTCCACTTTTTATTTTGCGGGTCAGCGTAGGTGTAATTAAAGAAATCAATGTCAATAAAACCGCTTTCGGCCATGTTGTTATAAGAGTAAATACCAAGACGAGTGCCGCGATAATTTCCCCAGCCAAATTTGAAACCGTCACCAATGGCCGTGAATTTTATCCCGTCCTGACTCCAGAAAAAATTGCTGCTCCCCAGATCATCGATCGTCGCCTTGAACCAGACATTTGTTGAGTTTGAATTCAACTGGCTGCCAGTGGTTTTCGTGCCATCATTGTTTAATTCGATTCTACGGACGCCGTTTTCTTGCACGGCTCCCAGCGTGCAAAATTCTTTCCAAAAAATGCACAGTCCTGCCGTTTGTCCATCGGCCATGCCCGCCACGTCCAGCTTGATCACGACTTCGCCGCCGCCGGTGCCCATGATTCGCTGGGTCAGTGTGTTGCCTGCCTTGAAAAAATCTCCTGGCCGCAGCGGATTGAAGGCGTGCAGGCGCAGCCAGCCGGGACGCTCGGTCAGTGACCATTTTTCCGCGCGCGGCTGGTAGTTCCATTCCCATTGCGGTGCCAGCGTGGGCTTGGAAAAATCATCGTCGCTCTGCGGGACTTGAATCGGAAAATCGTTAATCGGTTTTTTCCCGCTCCACAAAATGGTTCCAGCGCCATTCCGGTCAATCAAACCCGGAACTGGCCAACCGTTAGTCCAGGTCACCGGCAGCAAATGTGCAGGTCGCCCGTCAAAAGTCCCGTTCTCGCCACGACCTTGATGCGTGATGAACCACCAGTCGCCGGCTTCGGTTTGAACCAAGGCACCTTGGTTCGGTTGTCGGTCATATCGGCCGGGAAAGTTTTCCAGGATGATTTTCTTTTCGTATGGCCCGAAAATATTCGTCGAACGCATCATCACGCCGACACGCTGGCCGTGCGGCACGACTTGATTGTGAAAGACATAGTAAGTGCCGTTGATCTTGTAAATTTTGTTGCCCTCGCTCGACTGGTAGTTGTCCAAGATTTTTTCGCTCGCAGGATCAATGGTTTTTCCATCCGCGCTCATGTTGTAAATGTGCGTCCACCATTGTTTGCCCGGCGTGCTCAAAAGCAGATAAGCCTGACCGTTATCGTCCCAAAACGGACACGGATCATCAAAACCAGACTTGTCCCAAATGCGCGTCACCGGCGACCACGGGCCGGCGGGATTCGTCGCCGTTGTCATAAACACACCTTCGTCCATCGTCGTGAAAAACACCCAGAATTTGCCGTCGTGAAATCGAATCGCACCGGCGTAGATGCCGCGATTGTAGCGGTTCATTCGATCCCAGTTCAGTTCAGGTCCAAGCTGCGTGAGATCGGCTACGCAATGGCCGAGATATTGCCAGTTGACCAAATCTTTCGAGTGCAGCACCGCCATGCCGGGCGAGTATTGAAAAGTCGAGGTAATGAAATAATAGTCGCCTCCGACCCGAATCACATCCGGATCGGAAAAGTCGCCCGACAAAATCGGGTTCTTGAACGTGCCGTCGCCTTGGTCACCCCACGCGCCACGATTGCCGACGTCGGCAACTGCCAGATGATTCACACAAATCACAGCCAAAATGATGATGAGTTTAATTGCTTTCAAGGACTTCCCTTTTGGGTTGAGACACGGGCTTATCATTGCGGATTTCCCGATTTAGTCCACGTCGGCGGATTCATTTTCAGGCCGGTGATTTTCAGAACATAGGCATATTTGCACGGCGCAGTGGCGGGCAACTTCATTTGCAATCCGGCGGCGGACTGTGTGAATTCTAATTTGCCCGCACAGCCTAGCATCGTAATCGTCTCAACTTTTCCGGCGCTTTCTCCAAGCGAAGTTATGGCCAGATTCGCGCCCGGCCAGTTGACGAGAACGATGGCGTAAAGCGCGTTGCCCTTGACGGTGAACCGGATGTTCGCGCTGTCACGTCCACCACCCTCACCATATATAATCCAGTTGTGCGTATCATAAATCGCCTCGCCGTTCAGGTTGAGCCACTGACCGATTTCCAGCAGCGTATTTTGCTGCTCCCGCGAAAACGTGCCATCGGCCTTGGGCGAAAGATTCAACAGCAGCGTGCCGTTTTTGCTGACAGTATCGGCCAGCTTGGAAATGATCGAACCGGCGCTGTTTACGCGCATCCCGTCGGTGTAGCCCCAAGTGCTGCCGATGGGCTCATCCACCTGCCACGTGCCCGTGCGGATGCCCGACGGCGAACGCCCGCCAATCTTCTCAAAATCAATGATGGAGCCAATCGTCTCGGTGTTTTTGTTGCTCGGCGCGTAGGCCGCCTTTTTTGTGCTGAGGGAAACTTCCTTTCCCCATTCTTTCGCGCGGTTGTAGTAATACGCCGCGACCCGCAGCTTGAGCGGGTCGAGGTAGCGCTGGTCCACGCCGTTGTCGAACCACAGCATATCCGGCTGATATTTGTCAATCAGCTCGACGTTGCGGGCATACCAGTTGACCAGAAACTTCTCACAAGCCGCGTCGCTGCGGTCGGCGACATTGTAAAACTCCGCCCAGTTGGGATCGTAAAGATCGGCCTGCTCCACTTTCATTTTTTCAGCCATGTCAGCCGGCGGATTAATGAACTGAAAATTTTCGATACCATGATTCGACACGCCGAATTTCAATCCTTGTTTGCGCACGGCTTGGCAGAGTTCACCAATCAAATCGCGGTGCGGACCCATTTGTTTCGCGTTGAACGGCGTTGCCGCGCTGTCCCACATGGCAAAATTCTCATGGTGCTGCGCCGTCGGGACGACGAACTTCGCGCCGGACTTTTTGAACAAATCCGCCCACGCCTCGGCGTTGAAATTTGATTGCGTGAACAACGGGATGAAATCTTTGTAGCCGAATTTGTCCTGCGGCCCGAAACGGTCCGCGTGCCACTGCCGGTCTGCGCCATACATGTGTTTTTCATACCACTCGTTGTGATGCGCCGGCACGGAGTAAAGTCCCCAGTGCATGAACAAACCAAATTTCGCCCCCACAAACCACTGCGGCACCCGATAGTTTTCCTTAAGCGAATCCCATGTCGGCGCAAATGGCCCCGGCGGAATGGTCGTCGGAATCATCGCGATGGCTGCGTTGACCACCGCCAGCGTCGTCTCCGGTGCCATGTCGAAGCCATTGGCGTTACCCCCGTCGGCCATTGGATTGTCGTTCGTCTGTGCGGCAGACACGGATGGCACCGATGCGGGTTCAAGGGCAAAAGCCATCACCACGACCATCAGGGGACGTATCAGCTGGATATGGACGGAACCATGCAATGGAAAATAGTTGTATCTCATGGAAGTTGGAGACGGTAAAACCATTGCGACGAATTTGGATTCGGCACATTGGTGAAAGTGAAACTACCGTTGGCGTCGAATTGATTCGTCGCGATGCGCGTCCAGTCGGTCATCGGCAAGGCCAAGTTAGTTGAACCGATTACATAATAATTTCCCAGTGGCACGCCATTGCCGCCGCGCAGCACAAAATTGTTGCCGCTCATGGCCAGATTGCCAAAACTCGGCGGGGTGATCGGCGCAACGGTGAGCCTCACGGCACCTGGCGTGTCCGTATTAATGGAATAATTGTAGCCCGCTGGTTTTGCACCGAATGTCAGATGGCCAAGTGAGAGTTGACCACCATAGGTGAACAGCGTGTAAGCACCCACACCGAAGCCGGACAGTTTAGTGACGTTCAACGTCCCGCCGAAGGTGAGGTCACCGGTGACATTGACGCTGTCACTCACAGTGCCTAATTCAAAGTTCAAGATCGAACCATCGCCGAGCACCAGTCCATCACCGATGGTCAAGATGCCCGTGCTGTTGCCGGGCGCGAGCGTTGCGCCATCGGCAATTGAAACCAAGCCGCTGATACTGCCGCTGCCGGCGAGGGTTGCGCCACTGGCGATTTGCACGTCGCCCGCACCGGTGCCGCTGCCAGTGGTGTTGTTGACGTAGAGCACGCCGCCGTTCACGATGGTGTTGGCCGAATAGGTATTGCTGCCGGTGAGCTTGAGCGATCCCGGGCCGTTAAAAATCAACGCCGTGCCCAGACCGCCGTCGGAGATGACACCGTCGAAAACGCTGTTGGTGTTCACGCCACCGACGACGTAAGTGGTCACCGGCTTGCCCGCCTGTCCGCCGGCCAGCGTTGCGCTCGCGCCGCCGAACAGCGCGCCGAAATAAACGGTCGCCGCGCCATCACGGTTGTAGAGGCCGCCGTTGCTGCCTAAATTCCAGACCGCGTTGGAGCTGCCGAACGTGACGGTGTTCAATTCGCGCAGCCAGTTGCCCGTGAGAAAATTGATGGTGCCGCTGAAGCCGCTCCAGTCGCCGAAGGGCGAAAATACGCCGCCACCGCCGATGTCGAGATTCAACACGCCCGAACCGGTCAGCCCAAAACCGGTGAGCGGCTGGCCGTAAGTCTGCAAGGTGTTCGTCCCGGCGCAGGTGATCGTCGTCGCGGTGCCGATGCCGTTGAGAAACAAGGTGGCGCCGTTGATGGCAATCGGGCCGTTGCCGCCGCCGTAAGGATTATTGACCAATTGGAGCGTGCCGCCGTTCACCACCGTGCCGCCAGAATATGAATTCACGGCGCAGAAGCTGAACGTGTAGGTCGAGGATGTGTCGGCCGGTTGCGAGAGGAGGACGTTGGTGCTGTTCACCACGGAGACCACGGTCGTGCCCCAGGGAATGTGGGGGCCGCTCACCGTCTGGCCGGGGGCAATGCCGTTGGTGCTGGCCACGGTGACGGTGGTGCTGCCGTTATAGATGCTGGTGGTGGTGGAGACCATATACGGCGAGAGGGTCAGCATTCCCGAACCGTGCTTCACTATGGCCGTCTGGCCTGCAATCCCACCGCCGTTGATGGTGTAATCACGCGTGTTGTTCGACACAACCATGAAGATCGGCTGGACGGTGCCGGTGACCGGCGTCGCCGTGGCCAGGCCGTTCGTCGAGGTGTCGTCAAACGTCACGGTGTCGAGGTTGAAAAATTTGTCGGCGGCGGAGCCGTTGAGCCAGTTGGTGGTCGTGCCCGCATCCCACGCGCTGCCGTTTGTGCCGCGCCACAACAGCGACGCTGCGCTGCCGATGACATCCAGCCGGACATAGGAGGGATTGGCTCCGGCGCTGGCGCGATACAGGCTGATGGTCTGGCGCGTATTGCCCGGCAGGTTGCTCAAGAGTGAAACGCTTGATGCGCTTGAACTCGTCGCTCCTTCAATCAAGTTGTAAGTGCCCGTGCCCAGCGCATTATCGGTCAGGTTGAAAATATAATTTTGCGCTCCGCTCATGGCAATGGAGCCGCCGTTCATCACAATCCTGTCGTTCGCGCCGTTGGTCGAGCCGCACAGATCAAAAAATAAATTCGGCGTGGCCAGCGTGAGCGTATTGCTGGTGGTGAGCATGCCGGGCTGGCCGTCGCTGATGCCGGGCAACAGTTTTCCGCCGGACTGGATGGACACGCCGCCAGCCAAATTGCCCGTGCCACGAAGCATTCCCCCGTTCATGACGTTCACGACGTTGCCCGCGTCGCTGCCGGTGAGGAGCACCGTGCCGTTGCTGACGATGAGCGCGCCGGAAAAATTATTACTCCCGCTCAAGGTCCAGGTGCCCGTGCCGGCTTTGACGATGCGATTGGTGTTGTTAACGCTCGTGATCGAGCCGGCAAACGTGGTGTCCAGGTTCAGCCCGCCGACGATCAAAGTCATCGGCCCGGCGTAGCCTGAACCTTGAAAGCCGCTCGTGGCCGTGCCGGTCAGCGCGCCGACGTAAAGCGTATTGCCGCCGGAATTGTGCCGACCGATGAGCGCCACATTATCCAGCTTCACCGTGGCGTTGGCCAGATTTCCGTCGAAAGCGCCGCCGTTGAACTGAGCCGTGACCAGCGCATTGGGAACGGTGCCGGTGAGATTGAGCGTGCCGGTGAAGGCACCGTAAGCGCTGTTCAGGTTGTCATATTGAAAGACTGTGCCGGGAATATTTAGATTCAGCGTGCCGTTGCCGGACACTCCACCCACGCTCATGCGCGGCGAAAGATTGATGGTGCTCGTCGTGACGTCGGGAATCGTGAGGAGATTGTCGAGCGTGTAGTTCGCGGTGCCACCGTAAGTCGAGGTGAGCGTGGCGTTTTGCAAAGTGAATGCGCCGCTGCCGATGTCGCCGCCGCTATTGATGACGAGCGTGGAGCCGTCAATCGTCCCGCCGCCGGTGAAGACATTGGCGGTGTTGACGTTAAGCGTGCCGCCACCGGACTGCTTTAATTTCATGCCGCCAATGAGCGTGCCGCTGCCGCCAAGCGTATAAGTCTTGGTCGAGTTAATGTTGACTGAACTGGGCGTTAGTGCGCCGACGAGATTCACCGCTGAATTTGTGGAGCCGGTGTCGTCGAAAGTGACATTGTCGCCGATGCCGTAAGCAGTGAGATTGGTTGCGAACAAGAATGAAAACGTGTTCGTGTCAAAATTATTGGAAGCACCATCACCTTTCCAGATCAGGTCGCGAGGCAGCGGCACAATCGAAACGAGCGCGGCAAACGTCTGTGTCCATGTGCTGCCGTCGCCGTCAGTGACGGTGAAATCAAACCGCGCGCGGCCATAAAAGTTGGTCGGCGGCACGAAATGCGCGAGGTATCCGTTCACCACTACGACTGTGCCGGTCGTCACGTTCGAAATGGTGTAGGTGACGGGCAGTTTGTTGGTGAAGCCGAGCGTGTATTTGTGCAGGTCAACGTCCAGAGCATTCGGCACGGCAGCGGTGGATTTGGCCATCGCCGTGTGCGGCATCATGAGGTATTGCAGATACTCCTCCAGCCGCGTGTAGCCCGTTGGCACGAACGCTCCGGCAGGCACGAGGTTAGTGTGATCATCCAGCGCCAGATTCGAACCGAGCGTGGATTCCCAAAAATCCGGCATCCCGTCCTGGTCGGTGTCCACCACCGGCGGCGCAGAATTCAACGTGCCGAAACCGCCATTGCTTGCGCCCGTTTTGCCCGGCGCATTGACGTGAAAACGGCGCTGCTGGATGACATTGTTGACAGCGAGCGTGTTCAATTCATCGCGCAGTGACATGGAAGGATCGGAATCCATTCGCACCGGTCCGACGGCGGAAAGAACTTTTTTATACGCGGTCAAATGATCATCAATCGTCACCGGAATTCCCGCTGTCGCGAACGGCGTGGCACTCACGCCGTAAGAACCAGACGCCAACGAGTAGCCGGTTTTGCTCACGCTCAAAACGCCGTCGCCGTCGCCGTCCATCGCGCTGTCGTCAATATACAGATGGAAGTTAGGATTGCCGCGGCTGTCGAGATTTGCCTTTTCGAGCGCCACGCCGTGCGTATTGCCAGGCGGCGAAACAAAATAGCTGCCGCGCACATTCGCGTTCCAGTTCGCCCCCGAGCTGGAGTCGCCCATGATGAAGCCGATGTCCCAGTCGAACGTCACGTTGTTCACCCAATCAAGCAGCGCGGAACGGACTTTCGGATTGCGCGTGTGATTGTGCGACCAGAGCGAATGATGACAAGTGGCACGGTTCTGATCCCACAGACCGCCGCACGAATGCGTCTCCATGCCCCACGAATTCATACACCACTGAAAGGTGAACAAATCCGGCGGCGTGCCGAAGCTGGAGAGATTTTCGTCGTTGCTAAACATCACGTCGCAATGATCCATCATGATGTTTGAGTTGTTGCCCAAATCAACCGAGTCGGCGCTGTTGCCGTCGCGGAAACGGATGTTTCTGATGATGAGATCGTTGCCGGTCAGGTTGATTGTGCCGTCCTTGAAGCCGATGCCATCGCCCGACGCGGTCTGCCCTGCGATGGTGATCTTCGATTTGCCGATAGTGTAAGTGCCGCCGGTGTGGATGTAGCCGCTGACATCGAAAACAATCGTGCGCCCCGCCGTCGGGGCGTTGGCGATGCCGTAGTAGAACGATCCAGGCGTCGTCTGGCTGCTGCTCGTGGTCGTGACGTGATACACATCTCCGTAACGTCCGCCGGCAGCATAGGCCCCCGCGCCCTCCGCGCCCGGAAAAGCAGCAAGCTGGGCATAGCCCATGGTTATTCCGACCAGGTTGGTCAACAGCCCGGACAAAAATATTTTATGGAGCGTGGTGACGGATGGTGTCTTGATAAATGTTTGATGGCAAATGTCAGCGCTAAAAAGTCGGTGACGTAACAAGGGCTTTAGTTATGCTTTTATTCGGCGAAGATAATTGGACTCAGCATAATCGTGAGGCTTCAATAAAATTTATTTGGACGTTTGAATCTTAAATACCAGGGCGATGTCGTTTGGCATTTTTTCCGGCACCTTGAGCGTGAGCGCATCGGCGGCTTGTGACCAGTGAACTTTCTCGTCGCTGCCGAGCAGCGTGATGCCGACGATATGTTTATCCAGCAACTTGGTCACCGTGCCAAGCGATTTGATCTGCAAATCTTGTTGCGGTTTTCCTAGCACGATGGCGTAAAGCGCATTGCCCTTGGTCGTGAAGCGCACGTCGGCGGCAGTGAACGGTTTGCCTTTGCCTTCGTTGAAACCTTGCGCGGAAAGCGCCGCGCCTTCCGAGGCCGGACCTTCGCCGAAAACCTTCCACGGGCGCGTGTCGAAGATGCATTCCTTGTTCACGTCCATCCACGCACCGATGCCTGCGAGCACGGCCTGCTCCTTGTCGTCAATCGTGCCGTCGCCGCGCACGGGAATGTTGAGCAGCAAATCGCCGTTTTTGCTCACGATGTCGCACAACATCTGGATGACGGTCTTCGCGGTCTTGTAACGATTTTTAGTGTAAAGCGAGCGGTCGTAATGCCAGTTGCCGATGCAGGTGTCGGTCTGCCACGGCTGCGGCTCAATCGTGTTGGCCGCGCCGCGTTCGATGTCACGGACGATGCATTTTTGCTGGCTCTCGGAAAGCATCTTGCCGAACAGCACGGCTTCCAGCTTGCCGTCGTGCTGCTGCATGTTGAAGTTGTAAAAGTCGGCGGCGATTTTCAAACCAGCGTCGCTAACCGGCCACAACGGTAAGGCGTCGTCGTCAAAATAAATTAAGTCAGGCTTGTATTTGTGAACGAGGTCAATCGTGCGGTTGTAAAATTTATCGCAGTAGGCTTGGTCAGGAATGCTCGCGCCATTTTCCCAGTTCCACTGGCCATGAATCGCGCCGGCATTGCTGAAGTTCAAGCCAGGCGTGTGATTTTGCACGTAAAGCTCCTGCGGATCGAGGCCGTCCCACCATTTGGCCTGGCCTTCGGCCTTCGTCAATTTACCGTCGTAAGGCACGTCGGCGAGCGGGCCGGTTTTGTCGGCGCTCTGGGCGATCTCATAAAAACTCCAAGCGTGCGCGGCGTGAACGCTGACACCGAAAGGCAGTCCCTGTGCATGCGCGGCCTTGGCGAAATCACCAACGATGTCCTTGTGCGGCCCGACCTTCACACTGTTCCATGGCTGATACTTGGAATCATACATGTCAAAGTTGTCGTGGTGATTGGCCATGACGAAAAAATATTGCGCGCCAACTTTCTTGTAGAGCGCGACGAGTTTTTCCGCGTCAAAGTTTTCCGCCTTCCAGATATGGATGATATCCTTGAAACCAAACTGCGAAGGTGGGCCGTAATGGGCGACGTGATATTTGTTTTGCCGGCTGCCTTCCACATACATGTTGCGCGCATACCAGTCGCCATCCTCCGGCACATTCTGCGGTCCGAAGCACGCCCAGATGCCGAACTTCGCGTTGCGAAACCAGTCCGGGCATTGATACTGGTGCAGCGAGTCCCACGTCGGCTGGAATTTTCCCGGCGTCACCGGCTCATTCGTCGTGCTGACGATTACAGTTGGCACGGCCGTTTCAGGAATGGGGTCAGCGAGGATTTGTCCACGCCCGCAGTTTGCAAAGGCAGCGGCACCAAGAAGGATTAAGACACGGAGTTTGTTTTTCATTTTAATAATCTAATTCAAGTCGTCAGTTGCCCGGAGATTTTTGAGAATAGCTTGAAAAAGGAATTCATCAGTTCACCTCAACACAGTGGTATTGTCAGCCATCCAACTTATATCAGTCACCAAACCATTGGCAACGGTTCCAGTCACTTGCGGCAAAGGGGTGCCACCAGCAATTGCCGAGGCTTTAGTAATGACGGTGCTTTTAAATTTATGGACTTCAGCGTGTCCATCCGCAAACGAAAGACCTGCACCTCCATTGTGATACGGCGCGGGGTAATCAACTAGATAGCAAGCGGTCGCTGATGCGGCGTTGGCACAAACAACTGCGAAACCCGCGTCGTTGATGCCTTGCGGGTTTTCATCAATCGTAACCCAAGTATTTGCCGGGCGAACAACTTCGGCGAGTTTAGCGTAGTTTCTGTAAGTCGCCGGCGGCAACCATACGCCAGCACCGAACACCTGACTCATGGAAATGCTCCGGATGCGCCCCGATTTGTCCCCCGGACAAACCCAGACATTCGCGTTTTTGACGTAGGGATAAAGCACGCTCAAAGTTATATTGGTGATGTCCTGACCGGCTGCAGTATTAATATCTCCAGTGCACCAGTCAGGGCGCCCATTGGCGCTTCCCGTCGCATAAGGCAGACGATCGCCACTGTCATCCGCATACATCCGCCAACCGAGGGCAATCTGCCTGCTGTTGTTCATGCACGGGATTGACTGGGCTTTCAACTTGGCCTTGCTCAACGCCGGCAGCAGCATTGCCGCCAAAATCGCGATGATGGCGATGACCACCAAAAGCTCAATCAAGGTGAAGCCAAGACGGCCACACTTCGTGAAACTTTTTCTTTCCGTAATTTTAATCTCAATACTCTTCATGGTCTTTCAAAAATTGTGCGGGGTGCCGGAACCCACTGCCGGCACCCCGCTTTGCTCCGAACGAGTCCCACAACTCGTTCAAATGTTCACGGATAGACCAGCCGGAAGAACACGTTTGTCTGCGCCGGGTTGATCGTGATATTCACGTTGGTGACGGAGGCCGAGCCGGGATACGGGAACCAATCGTTGGTGTTGGCCAAGTCCACCGAGTTGGTCTGCAACGTCCAGCCTAGATGATCGCCCGGCCAGGTGAGCGACAGCGTGCTGCCCGTCACGACGGCAGTGATGTTCGTCGGGGTAGTGTTGACGGTAACAGGCACCACCACTTGCAAACTGCCTGTTCCAGTGATGTAAGGTAAACTGGTGGTGCTGTTGTAAACTCCTGGACCGGCACTGACGCCGTTCGTCACAAAACCAGCCACCACGTTCGTCACTGCAAAACCCAACTGCAACACGGCTCCATTAGTTACTATCACCGTTGAGTTTGTAGCGATTGTGGCTTGGACAATTTCCAATGTGCCACCGTTGATGGTCGTGTTGCCCGTATAGGTATTGGCACCAGACAAGGTCAGCGTGCCCGCACCTAGTTTCGTCAAACCACCACTCACGTTCGCAGCAATGGTCGCCGTGCCAAGCGTGGCCGCACTGCTAAAACCGCCGCCGAAGAGTGTCACGGTCGGTGCTGAAGTGTAGCCCGTGCCGCGACTCGTGATCGTAATGCTGGTCACTGCACCGCCCGAAATGTTCGCCACGGCCGTGGCTCCCACACCACCGCCGCCGGTAATGGTCACAACCGGCGTATTCAAATAGCCCGCGCCACCGCTGCTCACCGGTATGGTGCTCACGCCGTTGCTAGTGGGGGCGAGCAAGGGCTGCGCGATGGTGATGGCATTGCCGCTATCATCAATGACTGCGCCGCCACTGTAAACTGTTGCCGCCGTCAATACGGCGGGAATGAATGCCCCAGCCGCGCTGGCCGCGAGCGTGCCGCCATTAAAGTTGAGCCGGGAACTGCTGGTGCCGGCCACCCCGATACTGTTCGCCGTGACTGTGCCGCCCAACAGGTTGGCCGTGCCCACGGTGACGTTGCCTGCCAGACCAAATTGCAGAGGCCCGCCGCTCAAATTGACTACCGCCGAACCGGACACATTCAAAATGGCGGTGCCGCGGTCGCCTACATGGATGCCCTTGTTGTCGTTGACCGTGCCGCCACTCAAATTCGCTACCCCGATTGAGTTGGTGATACCGGCAATGCCGAGCCATTGGGCATTGTCGTTGAATGTGCCGCCGCTCATATTGAAAACGCCTTTTGAAGCACTATTTCCAAAAGCACCACCCACAACAAAGAAGGCGTCCGCGGCATTTACATCACCGATCGTGACGGTGCCACCGCTCAAGTCAAATGCCCCGTAGGCGCCCGCCGCCTGGCCGATATGAAATTCACCCGCACCGCATTCAAGATAGCCATTGGTCATGAACAAAAATCCACTGGAGTTCGTTACGTTTCCGATGGCGAAGGCAGGATTGGCGGCCTGATTGGCATTCACGGTCCCACCGGCAATGTTCATAATCGAGTTGCCCGCAGCGTTGCCAACAATCACCTTGCCTGTGCTGGTGCTGATGCCACCGGAAGAGTTAACGGTTATCGTGCCACCGCCACCGTTGATGGTCGTGTTGCCGTTATAGCTGTCTGCGCCGCCCAGCGTCAGGGTGCCGCTGCCAGCCATGGTCAAACCGCCGTTGCCGGAGATGGCTCCGGCCAGCATGGTGTTATGTCCACCATCAGTGACGGTCAGTAGGTTGCCGCCATTGTCCAAAGTTTGCACTAGCGTCAAGTCTCCCGCCGCCGCATTCAATGTTTGCGCCGCCGTTGTCAGATAGACCGGCACGTTCAGGGTTTGCGCGTTCGTGGAATTGTTTACCACACCGCTGGCGATGATGGTCAAGTTGTAGCCGGGCGTTCCGATGTTGAAGCTGCCCGCATTGTTGCTGAACGTAAGCGAGCTGACGCTGTAATTGTTTTCCATGTTTGGTGTCAACTGCGTGGTTCCGGCAAAGGTCACAAAATCGCTCGGTCCGGGCGAAGTCCCGCTGACCCAATTCGCGACGGTGGACCAATTGTTGTCGCCACCCAGACCGTTCCACACTTCTGGCGAACCAGTGACAGTCAACGCAATCGCCGAACTGCTGTTGTCGCCATTGTTATCAGTGACGGTGAGGTTCAGACTTTGATTGCCGGTGGCCGTGCTGGAAGCGACGATGATACTATTGGTATAAATGCTGGTTCCATTAGATTGCACCAGATAAAGCGGCGACGGCCCGCCGAGGGGACTTGCATCCACATATATACCCGTGTTGGGGTCAATCGTATAACTGCCCGCCGTCGCATTGACGCTGAAAGTCACCGACTGGCCGTGCGCCACCGGGTTGGGCGTAGCGGTCACCGAGGTAACGATAATTGGCGAATAACGGAGGACAACATTGTTGTTGTAATAGATGATCGAGTATTTAGAGGCATTGGTCGGCGTCGCGCCCACCCAGACCGGAGTGGAATTGAACCCGCTGGTGTAGGTGCCGTTGATTTGGAAGAGCACATAATCTCCCGTCGTATCTAGGTTCGTGCTAATCGAGTCGGTCAAATTAATCCCAATATGCACGCCATTGCCAGCCAGCGCGCCATTTACAACTACTTGATCATTGCCAGTATAGTAAGTATTGCTCAAATTAAAATCCGCCTCGCCGCCGGCACTGTAAGTCAGGTTACTGACGGTTGTAATCACACCAACGACATTGCCATTGGTTCCGCCGGGCAACGTGTGTCCGCCACTGTTGACCGTCACATTGCCACGGATGGTTCCGCTGCCGCCAAGATAGCCGCTCGTCAATACATTGACGACGTTGGTTCCTGTGCCGCTGCCGGTCGTATTATTAACGCTCAAGACGCCATTGCTGACCGTAGTAATGCCGGAGTAAGTATTGGCACCCGTCAGATTCAACATGCCGGCACCGGACACAGTCAGGCCGCCGTCCGGAGTGCCGCCGCCATGAACCAAAGCTTGTCCAATGGTCACATTGTAGCCGTTGGGATTAAAATACAAACCACCAGCATTCACATTTGCCGTCAAGGCCGTAATGAACGGCAAGAAAAGCGGAGATATACCATTGTCGCTCGCACTCGCCTTCAGCGTGCCGCCGTTGAAATTGATGGTGTTGGTATGGGCGCCGGAGCCGAGCGCGCTGGCGATAAAGTTGCCCGCAGCCAGGGTGCCGCCATTCAGGTTGACAGAGAAGCTGCCCGCCTGGCTGCCGCCAGCATTCATGATATCAAATGTCCCGGAAACATTGAGCGTTCCAGAGTTGGTTACCGTAACTGAGGAACCATTAGCCGCACGGGAGCTGCCCGGATTGCCAAAGCTCAAAGATGCCGCACTCAAGACCGCGTTGTTTTGCACGGTCAGCGTGGTCCTATACGGGTAACCGTTACCGCCACCGCTACCTCCCAGCGGCTCGGAAGCGAGATACACCCCGCCGCTGGTCGTGACGGCGGCCGAATCCACCAAGTTCAGAGCCGTGACACCCAGCGAGGCGTCAAGGTAGATGTTGTTGGCGCCGGCATTCATGCTCACGCTGCCATTGCCGTCCAGCACCAGCGTGCCGTTGTAGCTGAGCGTCTGGCCCGTGTAACTTGCCCCGCCGCCGGTGGCGGAGCCAATCGTTTGCGTTCCGGTCCCCGTTTTTGTCAGCGAGCCGCTGCCCGACAAGTTGCCGGTATAAATTGTGGAGCCATTGTTGTTGCCGACCGTCAGAGCCAAGGCCGCGCCCGCCGTATTGGCCAGAACTAGGTTCGTGGTGCCGGTTAAACCGCCCAAGGTCGCCGCTGTGATGTTGGTGAAGATCAGCGTGCCGCTGCTGTAGTTCAAGGTGCTGTCCTGCAACGCCAACGGATTGTCCAGGGCGAGCGTGGTGTTGGTGTAAATGGTGGTGGTGCCGCTGAAGGTGTTCGCGCCGCCCAAAATCACCAAACCGGGGGTGGTCACCAAACTATTGACCACCAGGCTGTTGGTGCTGGTGTTACCCGCCGAAGCGATGACGCCATCCAACTCGAAGGCCTGGCCATTGGCGGCATCAATGAAGGCCGTGCCGGGGGTGGCACCAGCAGCCGGACCAACACCGATGTTGTTGGTCATGTAAAAAGAGCCTGCGCCCAGCAGGTTGCCACCATTCAGAATTATGGAACCGGATCCTGCATTGGTGGACGTTGCAATGCTCAGCGTGCCGGCGTTGACGGCAATTCCGCCAGAGAGGGTATTGTTGCCACCAAGAGTTAGTTTGCCGCTCCCAATCTTGGTCAAACCGCCGCTGCCGCTGATGGTGCCGTTGAGGGCAACATTGTTACCATTGTTGTCCACTGTGTTGATTACTGCGGAGGCAATGCCAATGTTGTTGCCCAGACTGACTGCTGCGGCCGCTTGCAATGTGCCGCTCGCCGTGACGCTCACATCACCGGCACCCAGCGCGCTGCTGCTGGCCACCTGCAATGTGCCACCACCGCTCAAAGTTGTGCCGACAGTTCCGGCGGCGGGACCATAGGTGTTCGCCCCGGAAAAGATGGTGGTGCCGGCACCGTTCAAGATCAGTGCTTTGGTGACACCGGGACTATTGGAAATGATTCCCGAAATAGCCAAGGAGTTGCCGCCACCGACTGTGACGGCGGCGTTGTCGTTCAACGCTACCGAGGTTTGAATCGCGTTTGACGTGCCAGCGCTCACGAAGAGCGACGCACCGAAACCGGAGTTATCCAGCTTCAGCGCATTGCCACTACTGGCAACCACAAAGGAATTGGGATTGGTAAACTGGATTCCGCCCACGGTTTCATTGGTATCCAAAGTCACCGTCCGGAACGCCGAACTGACGCCCAACGTGGCGTTGTCACCGGCGGCATGCGGCACATTCGGATTGCTGCTCCAGTTGGCGCCCGCCGACCAGTTGCCGTTGGCATTGTTCGTCCAAGTCGCCAGCGCCCCGCCGGAGCTGATAATCAAGTAAACATGACCGCCGTAGTTGGTGATGGTAGATATGGATCCAGCCACGGCACCAGCACCGGTGTAAATGGGCGTGCTATTAAAGAAACCCGTGCTGCCGGCGGCGGTGTAATTCATCAGCGTGTTGGTGCCAAACGACAACGGCGAACCGGCAACATTGACCGTCACGGCATTGTTGTTCAGAGTGACCACACCGACCGTCAGCGGGCTGCCCGCCGTGAACAGTGCCGCCGCGCCAGCCTGCCAATTGACACTGCCGGAAATCGTGCCCGTGCCGCCCAAAGTTCCGTTGGTGGCCACCGTCACGCTGCTCGAGGCGAGGGTGCCGTTCACATTCAATGTCACCGCATTGGTGCCGTTGCCTACCATCGTAGTGTTTGTGTAATTGCCGCCGCCCAACAAAGTCAGACCGCCGCCGCCCGTCGAGTCCACCAGCGTGAACGCGCCGCTACCACCGTTGCCGATGGAGTTGGTATAGGTGATGGCATGAGAATTTACGTCAATGTTTGCATTACCAGCAAACGTGACTAGCTGGGCAGTTCCGCCAGTGTTCTGGCTGATGTCCACCGCTGTGTTCAGCAACGTGTTGCTGTATTGCAGCGTGCCGTTGTTGAAGATTACCGGCCCCTGATTTGCCCCGCCCAACTGCCATTCGGAATTGATGTTCAAAGTGGCCCCGCCAAGGATGGTGACACCACCGAAGAAAGAGTTGCCGACGCCGTTCAATTTCACTGTGCCGGAACCAAACACCGGCGTGGTGTTTGCCGTGTCCACCGTCTGGCCGTTAGCAATGGAACCGGTGCCAGGCAATAGACCCGCCACGCTGCCATTCGCCGCTGAAGCTGGAATACCAATCACCAGCGGGCCGGTGTTCGCACCGCTGCCAATCGTTCCGTTAACGGTCAGCGTATTTCCAGCCGTCGCCGCCAGACCGCCGCCGTTGCCCAGCAACGTGACCGGACGCTTGTTTGAACCGCTGCCGTTGTCGAGTGAAGTGTTCCCACTAGCGACGAGTGTGCCGCCATTTAGATTAAGCGTGGCCGCCGTCGCGGTCGCACCGATTTGGGTGTTGTTGTTGATTACCGTGCAACCACCATTAAGATACGGTGCTCCCGTGTTACCACTATTACCCGCTGCCGCCGACCCGCTAAGATCAACCGTGCCTGCGCCGCCTTTGACATAACTTGTCGCTCGCGAAGTCGCAGACCAAAAATATATGGGAACGTTGATTAACAGTTTACCGGCAGTGTTGTTCTGATAGACATCAATGGCACAGTTGCCGGCAGCGGTGTTGGCACCGGCAATCCACTCGCCACCGCTGGCAAGGGTGGTGTTGTAGGGTCCGACGTTGGGCGTCACGAGAATGCCACCTATTAAAAGCAAGAATCCGCTTCCGCCCGCGCCCGTGGTCGCAGTGAACGCCCCGGGAACATTGAAGCGAAGCGTATCAACAAAGGCCGGCTTCGAATTGTTAAAAGTTGCGTTGCCAAGCAAATCGTAATTTGCGTCCGCATTTGCCACCGTTCCACCACTTGCCACGGTGGTGTAAAAACTGCCCGTCTGCTGGCTGCCAGCGAGGATGCTGTGGGTGCCGGCGGGCGTTGTGACAGCAGATGCCCATTCGTATAGACCCACAGTGGCAATGGCCACCCGGCTGCTCGGCCAAAGAAGATTATTTTGGAGTCCCAGCGTCGTGGTCGTGATTGTTCCAGTCGCGGCCAAATTAGTGACCGTGCCGCCCGAATAATTCGTATTGTAGGAGGGCCCGACAAACATCGTCTGCGACCCGAGTGTTTGCGGAAAGGCACCGAGATTCAGGGTCGGAAGCGGATCGGACATATTTCCGCCATTCGGCCCGACGGTGATCACGTTGAGACCCGGATTAACCGTCACGCCCGACCCGCTGGTGAAATTCTGCGTGCTCGCATTGGCGGCATTGCCAATGATCTGGAGCGTGCCGCCGCCCATCGAAACCGGAGAGAAGGTGTTAAGCAAATCCGAAGTGGCACCGGCATTTGAAAAATCAATCGCCAACGCGCCAGCGTTGACCGTGACGGTGCCAAAAGCACCGCCACCAGCACCACCGCCGAGGGTGGAGGCGTTCACCGTGCCATTGAAAGTCAGCGTGCCCGCACCTAACTTGGTCAAAGCAATGGTCGTCGTCGCCGGAAGTGACGACGCGCCGTTGAGTAGGCTGCCGCTGACCACCGTGTTGCCCGAGCCGCCCATCACCAGCGTCTTGGTGCCAGCCGTGCCCGATCCAGCCGAAGGGCCGCCATAGATACTGCTGGCAAAGGTGAGGGTTTGGGCGCTATTGTTCAAATTGGTGTAGGACTGCGCTGTTGAATCGGTGCCCAGAACAAGCGCCGCGTTGAACAACTCGTTGTTGGCCACCGTAGAATTCAGGGTGATGCCGCCGGAATTGTTCAGCGTAAGCGTCTGGCTGCCCACCGCGCCGTTGCCAATGGTGTAGGCCGCCGCACTGCCGGTGTTGAACAGCAGATTCATGATGGTGACGCCCGAACCCAAATCAATAGTAGTATGGCCGCCGCCCGCGCCATTGAAAGTGGCGGTGTCGCCCGAACCGGGAACCGGCGTGGCGCTCCAGTTCGCGCCAGCCCAAGTGCTATCGGCGGCACCGATCCAACTGCCGCTGGCGGCGAAAAGATTTAATGCACCTGCCATAAGCAGCAAACAGGTAATTTGTATAATTTTGGGTTTTTTCATGTTAATTTTGGTTGGATTTGTGAATCTTTTAAAAAAGTAGCCGGGTCAAGCGGTCAGGGGATGACCGAGAGAACCGGTGAATTTAGAATGAGTAAAATTGAGATCATGAAGAACTACAAATTGCATCGTTACCGAAACGCAATTCGTAAACCTGAAATTAAACAGCAATTCATTTGTCATAAAGTGATGGCATGTGCAGACGTGTTGGTTATGGTAAAAACTATTGCCCACAACTCGACTTTTTACTAGAGTCGAAACCAACTCTTTTGAGTAAAAAATACGCGCGAAGATTTTCACGGGAGCAAGTGTAGCCTGTTATTAGCGCAATGTTTGCTTGCAGAAAACTATCCGCTTCGCCATTTTTATTTGAGCAAACTATCCACCCAATGCCATCTGACGTTTTAACGCTTTTTCAGTTGCCGCTGGCACCACGGATTGATGTCTTGTGCTGCCATTATGCCCTGCTGAAAACCTGGGATTACCCAGATCTGGCCGCGCCCTACTGGCGCTGGTATTGGGTGGATCGCCCCGGTGCCTCCATCAACCTGGGCAAAAAACATTTCGACTTGGTGCCCGATCAGGTGGTTCTGATTCCGCCCAACACGCATTTTTCCGCCCACAACGAGCAGATGATCGGATTCTTATACATCCATTTTTTCGTTGAAGCCACTTACGAACAGGCTGCGGCTGATTTAATCATTCTGCCGCTCGCCGCCGAGCAAAGCCGCTTCATCCGAAATTTCCTGGCGCAGTTCCAGGCGCTGGAGCGGGAGGACGTATCGCCGTTGTTGTCATTGCCGCTGGCGTTGGTGAGTCTGGCCTTGAGCCTTACTGAACGAAATCACTGGACCAGTTCCCATAAGGATGCGCGGGTCATAGGTGCCATCCAGCACATCGAGTCAAACTATCCGGCGGCCGTGCCGAACAGCACCCTGGCCCGGCGGGCGGGCATGAACATGAACGCCTTCATCCGCATGTTCAAGCGCGTGACCAGCCAGACGCCCCGCCAGTATCTTCAGAATTTGCGCCTGAAAGAAGCTTCCTCACTACTGCATCACAGCCAATTGAGCATTGAAGCCGTTGCCGAAAAGACCGGGTTCAACGACCGGCAGCATCTCAACCTGATGTTCCGAAAAAGTTTCCGCATCACGCCGGCGCAGTTTCGGAAAAACTTCCTCAAGCTCTGACCTGTCCGGGCGTGTTTCTTACTCACAAGAGTTGGCTTCTCACCTTGAAACTTTTGAATTTAACGGTGAAAGTTATTTTAGCCACATTACCAACTTTGTGAAAAATTTAATTTCCAACGAATCCGGCGTAGCTCAAGTTTTTCCCAGCGTTCCGTTTTCTAATCGCACCCTGGCTTCCCGGCCGCAGAACATGAATCTTGATCCCACGCAACTCCATCAGTCGTGGCCGCGTCCGTCAAGCCTCCGGCCCATAGTCATCATCGGCGGGGGCGATATCGTGCGGGATGCGCACCTGCCGGCGTATCGCAAAGCAGGTTTGCCAGTGGCAGGCGTTTTCGACTTGCGGCGGGATGTAGCCGAGGCACGCGCGAAAGAATTTAACCTGCCGCGCGTGTTCAATTCGGTCGCCGAGGCCATTGCAGTGCCTAACGCCATCTTTGACCTCGGCGTTCCGCCCAAGTCGCAGGAAGCCGCGCTCGAAAAACTTCCCGACGGCGCGGCGGTGCTCTCGCAAAAGCCGATGGGTAATTCGCTGGAAATGGCCAAACGCATCGTGGCGATCTGCGAACGGAAACAATTGCGTGCCGCCGTAAATTTTCAATTTCGTTTCTGTCCGTCCATCCTCGCGATTCACGATCTGGTCAAGCGCGGCGAACTCGGCGACGTTGTTGAAATCGAAATCCGGCTGAACATCGCGACACCGTGGAAAACATTTCCCTTTCTATATTCCGAGTCGCGCGTGGAAATTCAAATTCACACAGTGCATTATCTCGACACAATCCGGATGTTGCTCGGCGAGCCGTCACGCGTGTTTGCCCGCACGGTAAAGCACCCGCATTTTCCAAAACTCGCTAGCACGCGTTCGAGCATCATTCTCGATTATGGCGACATGATCCGCTGCTGTCTTTCGATTAACCATTGCCATCCGTTCGGCCCGCGCCATGAGGCCGCGACCTTTCGGGTCGAAGGCACGGAGGGTTGCGCCATAGCGACGATGGGCGCGTCAATGGATTATCCGCGCGGCCAGCCAGATCGTCTGGAAGTTTTTACGCGTTCGCAAAAAGAATGGGTTGAAGTGCCGCTCAGTGGCCGCTGGTTTCCTGATGCGTTCATCGGCACGATGTCGAATCTGCAACGCTTCGTCGCCGGCGAAGATGCCTCATTGGTTTCGCCCGTGGCCGACGCGCTACAAACCATGAAACTGGTCGAGTCATGCTACGTTTCTGACGCGCGCGGTGGCATCAATCTTGACTCAATAAAGTGAATGCTGACGAAAAAATAAAATGCCACGACGCTTACGACGACCGTCTGGAAAAATCTTATTCCGGCGCGGTGATCATCCCGCAGGAAATCATCACCGACGTGACCGACCGCGTGGAGGAGGTGCTGCGCACGGAAAACAAGGTCCGCACGGCGATTCTCAAAGGCGTTGATCCGGTTGATGCCTATCTGCAATACCGTAAGTTTTAAAAATCATGCACGATCCAAAACTGTTGCTCCTCGACCCGGCCGATAACGTGCTCGTCGCGATTCAAACGCTGGAGGCCGGCGACACGTTGACCGTGGCCGGCCAGCGCGTGAACGTGCCAGCTCGCCTCACACTTGGCCACAAACTCGCCGCGCGCGCCATCCGCGCCGGTGAAAAAATCCTGAAATATCGCGTGCCCATCGGCTCGGCCACGCAGGACATCGCCGCCGGCGAACACGTTCACCTGCACAACATGAAGAGCGATTACATCCAGACTTTCACGCTCGAAAGCGGCCAAACTTTTTCCACGAAACATGATCATCACTGACCAAGCCTACCTGCGCGCCGACGGACGCAAAGGCATCCGCAACCACATCGTCGTCGCGTATCTTGTCGAGTGCGCGCATCACGTCGCGCGCGAGATCGTTTATCCGTATCGCGAGCGCGGCGTGCATCTCATCGGCTTCGGCGGCTGTTATCCGAACGATTACGCGGCGCGCATGATGCGCACGCTCTGCACGCACCCGAACGTTGGCGGCGTGATTCTGCTTTCGCTCGGCTGCGAAAGTTTCAACCGCAATTCCCTGCGCGAAGCCATCGCCGCTTCCGGCCGGCCGGTCGAAACACTCGTCATTCAGCAAAACGGCGGCACGCGCAAAACCATCGAGCAAGGCCGCAAGCTGATGGACGACATGCTCGCGAAGGTCGCGCAAGTTCCGCGCGCGCCGCTGCACATCAATGAATTCATCGTCGGCACGGTCTGCGGCGGCAGTGATGCCACCAGCGGCATCACGGCGAATCCGGGCATCGGCCGCGCGTTCGACAAGTTGGTCGAGCAGAAGGCCGGCTGTATTTTCGAGGAGACCGGCGAACTCATCGGCTGCGAAGACATCATGACCGCGCGCGCCGCCACGCCGGCGCTCGGGGGAATTCTGCGCGATTCCGTCACGAAGGCTGCCAAATATTACACCGTGCTCGGCCACGGCAGCTTCGCGCCTGGCAACGCCGAGGGCGGACTCACCACGATGGAGGAAAAAAGCATGGGCGCTTACGCCAAGAGCGGAGCATCGCGCATCTCCGGCCTGCTCAAGCCCGGCGACATTCCGCCGTGCGGCGGCTTGTATCTGCTCGATGTCGTGCCCGACGGCGAAGTGCGTTTCGGTTTTCCGAACATCAATGACAACGCCGAAATCGCCGAACTCATCGCCTGCGGCTCGCATGTGATTTTGTTTTCCACGGGACGTGGCTCGGTCGTCGGATCGGCGATTTCACCCGTCATCAAGGTTTGCGCCAACCCGGAAACCTATCGCCGCATGAGCGAGGACATGGACGTGGACGCTGGAAAAATTCTCGAAGGACGCGCGTCGCTGGACGAAGTGGGCCGCGAAATTCTCGACCTATCGCTGGCCGTCGCTCGCGGCGAGCAAACCAAGTCCGAGGAACTCGGCCATCAAGAATTTGTGCTGACTTACAAATCGTTTGAGCCGATTGGCCCGTCCTGTTTGCCCAGCGCCTGAATGAAATTGCCGTTTCCCATCGTTGACGCGCACGTCCATTTTTGGAATCCCGCGAAATTGGTTTATCCCTGGCTCGCCAGCGTGCCGGCGTTGAGCCGCACCTTTTTGCCGGAACATTATTCGGCGGCCACCAAAACTGCGAACGTTAGCAAAATGATTTTTGTCGAGTGCGGTTGCGCGGCGGCGCAGAGCATTGACGAGACAAATTGGATTTCCGAACTCACCGCGTGCGAAACGCGGCTCAAAGGAATCGTCGCGCAGGCGTCGGTGGAATTGGGAGCGCGCGGCGTTTGTGAATTGAAAGCGCTCGCCAAATATCCGCTCGTCAAGGGCGTGCGCCGAAATTTGCAGGCCGAGACCGACCCTTATTTTTGCCTGCAACCGGATTTCATCGCCGGCATCCGTGCGCTGGCAAAATTCAATTTCACCTTCGACCTCTGCATCGTTCATTCGCAGTTGCCAGCGGTGACTCAGCTCGTTGCCTGCTGTCCGGACGCATTTTTTGTCCTCGACCACTGCGCGAAGCCGGACATCCGCGATCAGAAACTTGATCCGTGGCGAAAGCATCTCCGCGAACTGGCCGCGCTGCCGAACGTAGCGTGCAAGATTTCCGGACTTGTCACCGAGGCTCATCCGGTGCGTTGCAACGCGCCCGATTTGCAGCCCTACGTCCGCCACGCGCTGGAATGTTTTGGTTTCGACCGCGTGATCTTCGGCGGCGACTGGCCGGTGTGCAATGTCGCCTGCTCCTATGAAAACTGGCTGGCCGCGCTCAAAACCATTCTCACCGACGAGCCGGAAACCAATTTAAAAAAACTTTTTCAAACCAACGCTGAACGGATTTACCGTGTTTGACCTGAAAAATAAAACCGCGCACGTCACCGGCGGCGCATTAAGATCGAAAAAAATCTGAATACCTACACTTTTTATGCCCGACACCCTCACCGAATGGAAAGATGACGCCGAGCTGTTTCGGCTGATGAAGGAAGTTCTCTACACGCCGGTCGTCGGCGACATCCTCGACGGCCTCGGCTGCTGCCACCAATTTCTGCCGCAGCCGGTGCAGCCCGCGCTGGACACGATGAAAATCGCCGGTCGTGCGATGCCGGTGGTGATGATTGACGTGCATGGCCCGCAGAAAAAACCGTTCGGCCTGCTCACCGAAGCGCTGGATCAATTGCAGCCTGGCGAAATTTATGTG
Organism: uncultured Verrucomicrobia subdivision 3 bacterium; assembly: GCA_903917705.1. Lineage (GTDB taxonomy): Bacteria > Verrucomicrobiota > Verrucomicrobiia > Limisphaerales > UBA11358 > UBA11358. The sequence continues at coordinate 28,074 of CAIXBQ010000163.1, forward strand.
GCCTCCGGCGGCGACATGCGCTGCGCGTATTGGGGTGAAATTCTCACAGCCACGGCGCGCACGCGCGGCGCGGTTGGCGCGGTCATCAACGGTTTTCATCGCGACACGCCTCAGATGTTGTCGCAGAACTGGCCGGTGTTCAGCCGCGGCCGTTACGCGCAGGATTCCAGCGTGCGGACGAAGGTCGTGGATTTCCGCTGCGCCCTCGAAGTCGGCGGCGTGTGGATCGAGCCGGGCGATCTGGTCTTTGGCGATCTCGACGGCGTGGTCATCGTGCCGCGCAAACACGAACAGGAAGTCATCGCCAAGGCGCTCGAAAAAGCGCGCGGGGAAAAACTTGTGCGCAAGGAAATCGAAGCCGGCATGTCCAGCACTGCCGCGTTCATGAAATACGGCATTTTATAATATACGAACCATGAGCAATGCATCCTCAGACTTTGGAAAAATATTTTCCCTCGCCGGCGAACACGCCTTGATCACCGGCGGCGGCACGGGACTTGGTTTGGCGATGGCCCAATGTTTCGTGGCCGCCGGTGCGCGTGTCACGATTGTCGGCCGTCGGCCTGAACCGCTGCAAGCCGCGTGCAAAGAACTCGGCGCGAGCGCGAATTTTCTCGCGGCGGACATCACCGATCCGGCACGGGTCGCCACTTTGATTTCCGAATCGGAAAATAAAAACGGCCCGCTGACCATTTTGGTCAACAACGCGGGCGTGCATTTGAAAAAGCCGGCGGCGGTGACCTCCGACGCGGAATTTCAAGCCGTGATTCAAACGCACTTGTTCGCCGCGTTCTCGTTGAGCCGCGAGGTTTCCAAAGGAATGTTGGAACGCGGTCGCGGCAGCATTCTTTTTACTGCCTCGATGACTTCGTTCATCGGTATGACGCAAGTCGTGGCGTATTCTGCCGCGAAGTCCGCTTACCTCGGCGTCGTGCGTGCGCTCGCCGCCGAATGGTCGAGCAAGGGTATCCGCGTGAACGCCATCGCGCCGGGCTGGATTCAATCCGAGATGCTCGAAAAGGCGCTCGCGGGGGACACCGCGCGCCGCGCGAAAATCATCAGCCGCACGCCGATGGGCCGCATGGGCGAACCGCACGACATCGGCTGGGCGGCGGTTTATCTCTGCTCGCCGGCAGCGAAATTTGTGACTGGTGTGGTGCTGCCGATTGACGGCGGCGCGAGCATCGGTTTTTGAAATGGAAATAATCTTCACATGAAAACTTTCCTGATTGAGAAGCCGGAAGCGTTCAGTTTCGGCGAAACAAAAATGCCGGAAGCGAAAGCCGGTGAAGTGTTGCTCAAAATTGAGCGGGTCGGTTTGTGCGGCGGCGATATGACCATGTTTCGCGGCTTAAATCCCATGGTGACCTATCCGCGAATTCCCGGCCATGAAATCGCGGCGACCATCGCCGAAGTCAGCGTGGGCGTGCCGGCGCATTTGCAACCGGGATTGCTCGTTACCGTTGTGCCTTACACGACTTGCGGCAAATGTCCGTCGTGCCGTGCGAAGCGTCCGAACGCGTGCCAGTTCAATCAAACCCTCGGCATTCAGCGCGACGGTGCGCTGACGGAATTTGTCGCCGTGCCGTGGCAAAAAATTCTTTATTCGCCAAAACTCACCGCGCCAGATTACGCGCTGGTCGAGCCGTTGTCGGTGGGTTTTCACGCGGTTGAGCGCGGACGCGTGACGGCCGAAGACACCGTGGCGGTTTTTGGCGCGGGCATGATCGGCCTCGGCGCGATTGGCGGCGCGGCCTTGCGCAAAAATGCGCGCGTCATCGCCATTGATCTCGACGACCAGAAACTGGCGCTCGCCAAAAAAGCGGGCGCGGCGGAAGTCATCAATTCCAAAACCGAAAATCTTCACGAGCGGCTGCAACAATTGACGAATGGCGAAGGTCCAGGCGTCGTCATCGAGGCCGTGGGCGCGGCGGAAACATTTGTGGCGGCGGTGAACGAAGTTTGTTTCACCGGTCGCGTGGTTTACATCGGCTACGCAAAAAAGCCGGTCGCCTACGAAACGAAATTTTTTGTAATGAAAGAACTCGACATCCTCGGCTCGCGCAACGCGCTGCCGGAGGATTTTGAAAATGTCATTCGGGTTTTGGAGTCGGGACTTTATCCCGTTGCCGAGACCGTGACACGCGTCGTGCCGTTCGCGCAGGCTGGCGCGGCGCTCCAAGATTGGTCAGTCAATCCAAACACCACCACAAAAATCCACGTCAACCTCCACTAAAAGTTTATGGCCAACAAAATCTTCACCACGCCTGACGGCAAGAACCGCGCGGTCACGTTTGCGCTGGTCTGCACGCTGTTCCTGCTCTCGGCCTTGTGCAACAGCATGATTGACGTGCTGAACAAGCATTTTCAAAACTCGCTCGGCGTGTCCAAGGCGCACTCGACGTTTGTGCAGGCGGTTTGGTATGGGGCGTATTTCTTCATGGCGCTGCCGTCCGGCTGGATCGCGCGGCGGTTTGGATATCGCGCCGGTATTCTCACCGGTTTGGCAACGGTCATCGCCGGCTCGCTGCTGTTTATTCCAGTAACAAATCTTCATGCGTCGCAGGCCGTGGTCTTCGCGGCGTTTCTCGGCGCTCTGTTCGTGGTCGGCGCGGGGCTGACTTTTTTGGAGGCGATTGCCAATCCCTATTCCACCGTTCTCGGCCCGCCGGAATCGGGCGTCGCGCGCATCAACCTAGGCCAGAGTTGCAACGCCGTCGGCTGGATTCTCGGTCCGTTGCTCGCGAGCAGTTTTCTCTTATCCAAAACCGGCGTGGCGAACACGAGCAATGCCGCGCTGTTCATGCCCTATCTCGTCGTCGCCGGCATCGTCGCGGTGCTGGTGCTGGTGTTCAGCGTCGGCCCGATTCCGGAAATTCACGCGCCGGCGGAAACCAAACCCGTCACCAGCAGCGCGCAGCCTGAACGTCCGCTTTACAAGGAAATGCACTTCGTTTTGGCCATCGTTTCCCAGTTTCTTTACTGCGCCGGACAGATCGGCATTTTCAGCTTCTTCGTGAACTACATGAAAGATGATCGTTATGTGCCGGCGCTGCCGTTGTGGGCGGCGAACCTTTTGCCGGCCACGATGAAGTTTTCCCAGACGCCAGATGTCTGGCGGATTACGGAATATGGCGCGGGCGTTTTTCTCTCCGTGGCGTTTGGCTTTTTCACCGTCGGACGTTTTTCCGGCAGCGCCATCACGCGCTATTGCAGGCCGCACATCACGCTCGGCGTCTATGCGGTGATTAACGTCGTGATGATGACGCTGGTGATTTTACCGCTGGGCTGGCTATCGGTGGCGGCGCTGTTTTTAAGTTTCTTTTTCATGTCCATCATGTATCCGACGCACTTTGCGTTGGGCATTCGCGGGCTGGGCGAAAAGACCAAGCTGGCTGCGTCCTGGATGGTGACGGCCGTGGTTGGCGGCGCGATCCTGCCGTATTTCATGGGTCTGATTGCGGACAAATATTCCATGCGCGCCGGTTTCCTGATGCCACTGGGTTGCTTTGCTTTCATCGCATTTTATGGGTTCAGCTGGCGCAAGTTTTACCGGCATGATCTGGAAAATTAGAAAAGTTCAAGAGATCAGGGACACTGGTTTCTCCTCCAGTCGGCTTTTCTGACACGCGACCACAAATTCAATGGTTAGAAGAAGTGTGGAAAATAGTCACTTATATTTCCTGCTGATATCCAATTGAGCCGGCAGAACTACCACGTCCGCAATTCAGATTCACTCGGTAAACAAAATTCGCTCTGCTCAATAGGAAATTAGTTCGCTGCGCTCAACCATGACGAATCGCGCGGCAAATTCACGGTTTCCATTCACGAATGCCAATTCTCGCGCGCGGACGCCGGCGCTCATGCTGGCGGCGGCGGCTAACGCCACCGCTACGCCAGCACCGGCCAGCCTTCACAGGTTTACGAATGGTTTCTCACGGCTGGCCTTTCGCTGACAGCGCGCGCGATATGGACGTCGCAGGTTGTCGGATATTTTCAGG
>CAIXBQ010000164.1 GCA_903917705.1 uncultured Verrucomicrobia subdivision 3 bacterium
ACTGAAGCTGCGCTTAAAATGAGCCGCCTCAACCCATGCCGGATGTCAACCCATTCTTGACTTTTCTTTCACTCACCATCCACCAGACCACCCGAAGCCAAACAACTTTCCAAAAAATGGATTATTCAGACGCACTCTAAGCACCGCTTCGTCGAGCGCGGTAAGAAAACGATGACCTTTGAGGAACGAGTCGTATTGTTTCACGCAGATGGTTTTGATGACGCTATTGCCAAGGCGGAGGCAGAAGCAAAAGATTATTGTCGAGGCTTGAAGGATGTCGGCGTGGAGTATCTTGGCCACGTTGGCATTTACGACCTTGGACATGATGATAAAGTGATTGGTAGCGGGGCGGAGATTTATTCGCTCATGCGAGAAAGCAAGCTCTCCGATGATGACTACGTTAAGCATTTTCATTGGGATGGAAAAGAACGCAGCCGGATTATCAAGTGAGCGGCCAACCCGCCATCCGGTGACCCGGGAGGGGCAGCGGGGCCGGTGACCGGCTTAACCCGGTTCGTGCGCTACCTTCTAAAATGAGATTGACACAATTCCGGGTCAGGATGACGATGGCTGCATGAGCCAACGGGAATTAAACTCAAGTCGGTCGAGCTCTTTCCCGGTAAAAAACACAAACCACGCCACCGGCTGCCCCCGGGTGTTTTGCCGGGCTTCGCATCAGAACGGCCCGCCATCGCTCTAGGCGGCCAGCCGGATATGCTGGAGCGATTTGAACGCGCTGCAACGCATGGCCCGCTCGCAACGGGCTTGGGTGGACTCGCAGCCTTGGGTTTTCATCTGGTCCATGACATCTTTCCAGGTGCGGCCCGTGAGCATTGAATCACTGGCGGTGAGGCAGGTCTTGAGGAGGATCTGGTTGAAGCCATCGTGGGCATCGGTCTGGCGTCTGATTTCGAGCAACCGTATGGTGGCGGACCGGTTTTTGGTCTCCAGGGACCGCTGTTTATTGGTGCGGGCATCCTGCAGGTAGTAGGTTCCGCAACGGCGGAACAGGTAGAACCGTTGTTTCATAGGCTTATGATACGAACGGAGCGAGTCACACCGTTATGGTGTTCCGGGCGGTTCCATTTAAATACTGCCAGAGACCAATAGATCTGCGGCAAACGCGCAATTCTTCTGACAATTCTTCTGACAGTTGAGCACAAAACCGGCTTCGGGAAGGACTACCGCGTGAGCATGTTGTTGAAAATCAACAACGTAAATATGGCTCCAGAGGTAGGACTCGAACCTACAACCACACGGTTAACAGCCGCGTGCTCTACCATTGAGCTACTCTGGAACTTAAATGGGGACGTAATTTACAAACCATTGAGCCTAGCGTCAAACGGATTCCATCATCTTTTCTGGCAGCGGGGACAAAAAAATGTGCTCCGCGCCGCCTGCACGATCCGTTTGACCGGAAAATGGCACCGTCCGCAGGGCTTTCCGGCCCGATCATACACTCGCAGCCGCTCCAAATAATAATCCGGCGCACCGGCGGCGCGGCCGAAATAAAACAAACCGTCCGCGCGGCCGGCGCCGAAATCCAGCGGAATCGTGCTGCCGCAGTCAATCGCCCCGGCCAACACGGCGCGGATGGCCCGCCAAAGCCTGGCCACCTGCGGACGCGTCAGCCGGTTCGCGGCGCGGCGCGGCGATATGCCGGCGCGGAACAGCGCCTCGCTCGCGTAAATATTACCGATGCCGGCCACCAGCGTCTGGTCGAGCAATTTCACCTTGATCGGCTGGCGGGACTTTTTCAACTCGCGACCGAACGGCGCGGCTTGAAATTCTCCCGACAGCGGTTCGGGCCCCAGCCTGGCCACCGCCGAAAGATCCAGCGTCAAACGGCCGAAATACCGCGTATCCTCATAAATAAAATTTCCCCGGGCCAATTCCAAAACCACCGCGGCGTGTTTCGGCAGCGGCGCGGGCTTCCGCGCGAGAAACATCCGCCCGGTCATGCCGAGGTGTCCGAGCAAGACAACCTTTTTCCCCGCCGCCCGGGTGCGGAGGGCGAACAGCAGATATTTTCCGCGCCGGGTCACGTCCGTGAATTTTGCGCCGGCCAAAACCCGCGCCAGCTCGCGGGGCGAGGTTGGCGACAGGACTTTCGCACGCCGAACCCTGACGGCGCGGATGGTTTTGCCCCGCAACCGCGGGCGCAGATGGCGGGCGAGCACTTCGACTTCCGGTAGTTCGGGCATGGCGGATAAAATACCGTTTCAGGAAAATTTCAACCGGCACTTTCGTCGGGCCGGCGCAGCAAGGCAAGCACTTCCTCGTCGGTGGTCGCGCTGAAATCACGGTAATACCGCCCCACCGCGTCAAACCCGGGGTCCACCACCAGCGCCGCGGCGCCGTCAACCAACGCGGCTAGGCGATCCAAGGCATCCGTCGCCGCCACGGGCACCGCGAGAAAAACCTTCCGGGCCCCCTGCTCCCGAACCGAGCGGACCGCCGCGCGGGCGGTTGCGCCGGTGGCCAAGCCGTCGTCCACGAGGAGGACTGCCTTGCCGGCGAAACCGGTTTTCCGGAAGCGGTGAAATTTTTCCTGGTAGGTTTGAAGCCGCTGTTTTTCCTCGGCAATCACGCTGACGAGCGCCTCGTGCAGGCGCCCCTCGCCCGCGATATTTTCATCCAGCAGCGTCACGTCGCCCTCCGCCAGCGCGCCCACGGCAAATTCGCGGTGCTGCGGGTGGCCGATTTTGCGGACAACCAGGACATCCAGCGGACGCTGAAGCATGTGCGCCACTTCGGCCGCCACCACCACGCCGCCCCGCGGCAACCCCGCCACCAGGTCAACCTCCAAACCGCGGTTCTGCAAGTGTTGGCCAAGCTCACGTCCCGCTGCCTGACGAGAAGCGAATCTCACATCCATTCATTGCGCCCGTTCCGGGCAAAATGCAACTGGAAGTTGGGCCGGCGAATCGGAGAAGGGCAATCAATAATCGTTAACCCGGCCCCGGCGGCCGGAGTAACGTTTCAAATTCAAAGGCTTGAAGCGAAGCTCAACCGGTCACCAGCGTGCCGACTTTTTCGCCCATGACGACGCGCTTGAGATTGTGCGGCTTGAAGAAGTCAAACACGATGATCGGCGTCTTGTTGTCCATGCACAGCGAAAATGCCGTGGAATCCATCACCTTGAGCTGGCGCTGGAGGGCTTCGAGATAGGAGATTTTTTCGTAACGGACGGCCTTGGGATTTTTCTTCGGGTCGCAGTCGTAGATGCCGTCCACCTTCGTCGCCTTCAAAACCACCTCGGCGCCGATTTCGTTGGCGCGCAGGGCGGCGGCGGTGTCGGTGGAAAAATAGGGATTGCCGGTGCCGCCGCCAAAGATGACCACCCGGCCCTTTTCGAGATGCCGCACGGCGCGGCGGCGGATGAACGGCTCGGCGATCTGCGACATGGCGATGGCGCTTTGCACCCGCGTGGGCGCGCCCAGTTTTTCCAGGGCGTCCTGCAGGGCGAGGGAATTGATGATGGTGGCGAGCATCCCCATGTAGTCGCCGGTGGCGCGCTCTATGCCGCGCTCGCTGCCGGCCAGGCCGCGGAAGATGTTGCCGCCGCCGATGACCACGACGACCTGCACGCCGAGCTCACGAACCTCGCAGATCTGTTCGGCCATGCCCTTGACCGCCTCGGCGGAAATGCCGTTGCCGGTTTCGCCGCCGAGCACTTCGCCGCTCAATTTGAGGAGGACACGGGAATATTGGGGACGCTTGGTTTTAATCATAAAGTTGAAGGCTCGCGGGGAGTCACGCGCATCTTTTAGCAACCAAACGCCCGCCGGTCAAACCAAAGTGCGCGCCGCCGGGGCCGACCGCAAATCCGCGCCGCCACCCCCCGAAAGCAAAACGGCGCGAACCGGGGTTCGCGCCGTTCGGGGTCAGGCGAATGAATTATTTCTTGCCCTTCTTGGCACCGGGCGTGGGCACGGTGTTGATGGTCTGCAGGATGCGGCCGGCAATCTTGTAGGGGTCGCCCTGGGAATTCGGACGGCGGTCTTCCAGATAGCCCTTGTAAGCATTGTTCACGAAGCTGTGCGGGACGCGCACCGAAGCGCCGCGGTTGGCCACACCGTAGTTGAACTTGTCGATGGACTGGGTTTCATGCAGGCCGGTCAGGCGCAGATGATTGTCCGGGCCATAAACGGCGATGTGCTCGTTCTTGTATTTGTCGAACGCGGCCATGAGGGCTTCAAAGTAGTCCTTGCCACCGATTTCGCGCAGGTAGGTGGTGGAGAAGTTGGAGTGCATGCCGGAGCCGTTCCAGTCCACGTCCTTGCCGAGTGGCTTGCAATGCCATTCCACATCCACGCCGTATTTTTCGCAGAGGCGCATGAGGAGGTAGCGGGCGACCCAGACCTGGTCGGCGGCGTTCTTGGAGCCTTTGCCGAAGATCTGGAATTCCCACTGGCCCTTGGCCACTTCGGCGTTGATGCCTTCATGGTTGATGCCGGCATCGAGGCAGAGGTCCAGGTGCGTGTCCACAATCTCGCGGGCGATGCAGCCGACGTTCTTGTAGCCGACGCCGGTGTAGTATTCACCCTGCGGATAGGGGAAACCGGAGGACGGGAAACCGAGGGGTTTGCCATCCTTGTAGAGGAAATATTCCTGCTCGAAACCGAACCAGGCGCCGGGATCATCAGGGATGTTGGCGCGGCCGTTGGACGGATGCGGCGTCTTGCCGTCCGGCATCATGACTTCGCACATGACGAGCACGCCGTTTTTCTTGGTCGTGTCGGGATAGACGGCGACGGGTTTGAGCATGCAGTCCGAGCTGCGGCCTTCAGCCTGACGCGTCGAGCTGCCGTCGAAGCCCCACATCGGGAGCTGTTCGAGTTTCGGGAAGCTCGCAAATTCCTTGACCTGGGTTTTGCCGCGGATGTTGGCGACGGGTTCATAGCCGTCCAGCCAGAGGTATTCCAATTTGTATTTAGCCATGTGCGTGGTGTGTGTGTTTAATTTAGTTTGTTCGAGACAACTCATGCCGGGCATCAGTTGGCCGACGATGGGGAAAATTTGAGCAGGGAGGATGCCAGACCGCAAGAATTTTGTTCAATTGGCGGCATAAATACACCACAACCGCGTCTGGCAAGGGGATTTCCGTCGTGAAATTTATTGTCTCCGCCCCCCGCCGGCCGGCCGCTGGGAAGAATTTCTGCGCGGATTTGACCAGCGTGAATAAAAATAATCTTTTGCCGCGCGAAGCGGCTTTGCTTCGCCGCCGGGATGAGCCATATTCGCGGCACCGATGTTGAAGGTCAAAGACACCCTGCGCGCGACCGTCCATTTGAGTTTCGATGGGCGGGTCTTCAAGGCTTATCACGGGCCGAAGGCACAGGAACGCTTTGACAACGAGGTGCGGGTGCTCCGGCATCTGAAGGCGCGCGGCTGCGACTTTGTGCCGCGCCTCCTTGAAGCCGACCGGGAAAACCTGCGCATCATCACGAGCAACTGCGGCACCCGCGTGGAGCGCCTGGACGACCAGCGCCGGAAAGAGCTGTTTGACGAACTGGAAAAATTCGGCGTCCGCCACGATGACCCGGACATCCGCAACGTGACGTACCGGTTTTCCGACGGCCGCTTTTGCCTGATTGATTTCGAGTTCGCGAGCATCCTGCCGGACAGCCCGGCGCCAATCACATGATCCACCCGGATACCTCCACCCGGATACCAGATCGCGCGAAGGCCGCGAAGAAACAGGCTTCATCACCCCCGGCCCAAGACGCCACCAAGATTGAAACCGACCCTATGAAATCCCCGCTGAAACGGAAACCGAAGCCGAAACCCATCACCTTGAAATGGTTCGGCTGGACGGACATCGGCCGCGTCCGCAAGAACAACGAGGATGCCTTTTTGGGCCTGCGCTTTGACGCGCACGAAGTCCACCGCCTGGGAAAAATCGGCGACGCCTCGCCGGCGAAACATGATTTCACCTTTGCCGTATGCGACGGCATGGGCGGCGCGAAGGCGGGCGAATATGCCAGCCAGATCGCCGTGGACAAGATCACCACGCTGCTGCCGCGCGCCTTTCACCAGTCCGGCAGCGGGCTGGACGCCCGGGTCGCCGACGTGCTGGCGGAGCTTTACGAGCAGATCCACCGGGCGCTGGTCTATCTCGGCAGCTCCTATGACGAATGTCACGGGATGCAGACGACGATGAGCCTGTGCTGGTTCACGCCGGGCTGGATGTATTTCGGCCACGTCGGCGACAGCCGGATCTATCACCTGTCGGCGAAGAAAAAGGAAATCCTCCAACTCACGGAAGACGACACCCACGTCGGCTGGCTGTTCCGCACCGGCCAGATCAACGAACGCGAAGCCCGCACGCATCCGCGCCGGAACGTGCTGCAAAAAGCGCTCGGCGGCGGCAACCAGTTTGTGGATCCACAGGTCGGCGCGGTGACCTGCGGCCGCGGCGATATTTTCCTGCTATGTTCCGACGGGCTGACCGAGGGGCTGTATGACCATTACCTCGTGGATATTTTGCGGGCCTCGGCCAAGAACGGCAAAATCAACCCCGCACAACTGCTGGTGAACGAATCCGTGAAGAACGACGGCCGCGACAACACGACCGCGCTGGTGGTGCAGGTGGTCTGAATCAAGGCGGGGAATCATCTCCCCATGCCCAGACGCCAATGGGGATGGGAGAAGACGGACCCGGGGACGACGGACGGCGCGGCCAGCCCGGCAGGAAAGTTTTCATTCGCCGCCGGATCGGAATCATGTTACACCTAGGGTGATGGCGCGAGCATCCACACAGAGCGGAGACAAGGAACAGATCGGCCGGTTTTGTCTGCACGTACTGCTGTACAGCGGCACCACGGCGGAAATCTGGCTGGCCACGGACGAACGCAACCGGCCCTTTGCCCTGCGCCGGCTGAAACGGGATCTCCGCTTCAACCTCCACGCGCGACGGCGGTTTTCCCGCGGCTGTGAAGTGCTGTCGCAGCTGAACGAAAGCGACCACATCGTAGGCTATGTCGAGCATGGGCGCGACTGGGTGGCGATGGATTATTTCGAGGCGGAAAACCTTCAGGCGCTGACCGCACGGCGGGATCCGGTGCTAGCCGAGAACCTCGCACAAATCCTGATCGACATGGCCACGGGCTTGAGCCACATGCACGAAAGCGGCTACCTGCACCTTGATTTCAAGCCGGATAACGTGCTCATTTCGCGCGACGGCAACGTGCGACTGATTGATTTTGACCATTCGCTGCCGATTCCGGAAAAGCCGGTGAAGTCCGTAAAGAATTCCGGGGCGCCCGGCTACCTTTCGCCGGAGCAACTGCAGGAAGGACCGGTGGACGCGCGGACGGACATCTTCGCCTACGGGGTGGCGGCGTATGAATTGCTGACGAACAACCGCCCCTTCCCCGGCGAAACGGCGGAGGAGATCCTCACGGCGCAAAACGAACCGGACGGACTCGTGCCGCTCCGCGAATATAATCCGGACACCCCCGCAGCACTGGAGAAGGTGGTCTTGAAATGCCTCGAGCGCGACCCCGAGCGGCGCTATCCGATCACCGGCATGCTGGTGCGCGATTTGCAAAACGCCCTTTACGTCTGAAGGGTGAAAGACCCACGTGCGCCGGGCAATCCGCCCTCGTCAGCGATTCCACTTTTTCAGTTCGGTTTCGATATTCAATTCGCCCGGACCCATCGTGCGGACCACCAGTCCGATCTTCGGGCGACGTTCCCATCCGCGGCGAGCGCGGAGACGGTTCAATAGCCGGTTCTCATTTCATCATAAATTTGCCGTTCCTCGGCACGGTTTTCGGCGGAATCGGCCGTGCCGACAGTAATTTGAACTTCGGTCGTGTAATGATTGATTCCCACCAGCTGGACGATGACCGGTTGTTGTTTTGCGTCCTGCCCTTCAAGCCTAACAATTCCACTTTTCTTTTTGTCCACGGCCACGGTTATCAGCAGTTTTTTCACCGCAACATTGGCGGCATCCACCACCAGGTTCAAAGGCAGATTATCGCTCACCCGCAAGGAGTTTCCGACGTATTCGACCGGGCTGTGACCGGTCCCGCCCCCGGCCCCGGGAGAAAAAGAGGAACACCCCTGAACCAAAGCCAGCATTGCCAATACAGCAACCGAAACGGTCCCGCATTTGTGGATTTTCATATTATTTTGATAAAATGTCTGACTTGCTTAGAGATTGGCTCGCGTTGCTGGGCCGCCGCGAAAGCAATCAAGATTGCCTCCCGGGTCTGGTGGCGATGTGCAATCGCGCCCGTATATTTATTTTTGCATGGTGTCCCCGTGCTCCATGTCTCCCGGATATTCTCCATGATCCACCCCGGATGAATGTTCCACAGGCGGCTTTGGATCAGCCCGATCTCCACGGAATACGCACCCCGTCGCCGCCAACAGAATACTGGCGGACAACATTGTCAGGAATATTTTCACGGTTGGCATATCCACAAAAACAAAATGCCCCATGCTGAATTAATCCGCCATGGGGTGTTCCCCCCACAAACCGGACGTCCCTCCAATGGCGCCGCCCGCAATCCCGGCCGACAGCGATCGGCAGGTGTGAACATGAGTGCAGCTGGCGAAAGACGGGGCCGTGATCGGGATGGTGCGGTCAGCCGGCAGATGCTTCCACACCCATCAACGGTTCAAATTCTATTGCTTAAAACCGCTTCCTGAATCAAAGTAACGACATGGATCCTGAAATCTTCCGCGCCAGCCGCTGGACCAGCGGAAATCACCTCTTCCCGACGATCATTGAGGTGACGGACCGGGCCGTCATCCGTCACAAGCGCTCGTGGTTCAGCAAGGATGAGATCAGCATCAGCATCAACAAGGTTGCCTCCGTCCACATCAAATCAGGCATCCTCTGGTCAAACATCCTGATTGAATCCAGCGGCGGCTCCGACCCGCTCACGAGCCACGGCCACTCCAAGGCGGACGCCCAACGCATCCGCGCACTGGTCGAGGAAGCCCAGGGAATTCTGAACGGGCCGGAGAAAATCAAATTATCCTGAAACGGACGGCGATGGACCGATCCGGATCGGGGGACGTAGGGGGAGCGTCGAAGCGGGTCAACCTGGAAAAAGGAAGCAGGGGCGTTCAATCCCCTTTAAAATCATTCAACCCCGTTCCGCACGATTCCCACTCTCCTCCAGTTGCCTGGTTGGCGCCATACTCGTAACACCCCATAGCGCCGCAGAATGATCAGGGGAATACTGGAGCATGAAATTAAAAAACAAGTTGCAAACCACCGGAATATTCGGTGCCGTCATTGGGGGCATATTAGGATTGTCCTTCGGCTATTGGTTCATCTACTTGCCCGGCGTCGGATCCCCTTTCATTTCCGGGCTGATTATTGGATGGATCTTCACAGCGATTTCCGGTGCGATGGTAGTGGGTGGGCTGAGCGCGTTCGGGGCTGGCGTGTATCTCTTTGTCAGGTCGAATGTTCGAAAGCTGCAATCCATGACAGGTCTTAAACTTGCAAGCGGACCGTTATAAAAATCGGGGTTGCCACCCCGAATAACCAGGCATGATCAGGCATGCCTCCGGTATGGCCCAGGCGGTTCAGCAGAGAGCAATCCTTGATTTGAAGCCGGCACGTCCGGCCAATTGAAACAAACACCGGAAGAAAGGACCACCCCTGCCTGGTCGCAGATTCACGGGGACAGACCTCGGCAATCAAGGGCGGTTCCTGTTGGAGCCGCTTGTTTTTGCCGCCGCCGGTTAATTTAATAACCGTGTCCCAAGCACGGGCCCCGGCGTTTTTAGTGCTCCTCCCACCATTTTACTCGTAGCCCTGCGCGTTGTGGGCCGCCTGACGTTTTGTCTTGTCAGTATAGCCGGATTTATTTCCTTGAGGCTTTTGGGGTTACTTTTGTGGCCGGGGCTTGCCAATCCCCTCAGTCTTTAACACCAAAGCCAACTTTGAGGGTCACCTGCCAGCGATGCACCCGGCCTTTTTCGATGTCGCCGCGCGTTTCAACCACCTGAAACCAGCACAGGTTTTTGATGGTTTTGTGCGCGCGTTTGATGGCGGTTTCAACAGCCTCCTCAATGGAGGTGGTGGAGGTACCGGTGAGTTCGATCAGTTTATATACGGGGTCTTTCATATTCAGTTTGATTTGTCATGGGTCAGGCGTTGGGTTGCCATCGACCCTATTCAAAAAAGTTCCGGCGCATACTCAGCGCACCATAGTTCTCCGAACCACCGGTTTCCGGTGGACGTTGCCATGCCGGCGGCGCAATTCCCAGACTGACAGGGGTGGTCCCGACCAGAACACTCTTCACCATGCCCAAGAACTTCTCGATGGTATACGGCTTGCGCAACATCGTGACCGATTGAAGACAGGGGTGCAGGGCGAATTCCCACGTCGGCAAGATTTCGGTGATCATGATGATAGACAAGGCCATGCGAGCGTCGTGAATCTGCTTGAGCAGTTCAACGCCTGACAGCTTTGGCAGAAACTGATCCGTGATCAGCAGATCGTACTTGGAGAGCAGAAGCGCGGCCCAAGCGGCAGCCCCATCCCGGGCAACCTCCACCTGGTAACCAGCATTAGCCAAAACTTCGGCGTTGAGTTGGCGGAGATCATCCTCGTCCTCCACCACGAGAATCCGCTGGCCAGAATCGGACCGGCTCGGAGGTGGATCAAATCCAAAAGCATCAGCTTGGAAGTTAAAATCAGCAGTCATTAATGACACTCTAGCCGAGAATACCCGGCAGAGGCCATGGGGTGTTCACCCTATAAAACACCCGCAAGCCCGGTCACCCGGTATTTTCGCGGCCGGCTGCCATCACGCAAAAGCGAACCGATTTGTCATCTAACTGTGAACGCAAACACGTTGGTTCGTCCGGCCTCCTGAACAATGACGATCACCGATTTGCCAACCGCGTCATAATACCATTTCTGGAACGCGGTGAAGCCGTCCACATCCGCCATTTCCTCGAGCGCGCTGTCGTGACCATGGCGAGTTTTTATCAGCTTGGCGGGCGGGGTCAGATCGTTGGTGACAGCCAGTTGCGCCCAAGCCGTCGGTGGTCCGGAAACATTAAGTCTTATAAAATCCGACGTGGGAATGGCAAAGCTCATGTTCTGCGCGTCGGACTTTGTCCAGGAGGCAATGCCAATCACTTCCCCACGCTGATTGAAGACCGGGCTCCCGCTATTTCCCGGGGAAATGGGGCAGGAAAGCTGATATTCGCGAAAGCCGTCCACGGTCCGAATCTGGCTGATCAGGCCATCGCTGATGCTAAAAGCATATCCCTTGGGTGTGCCGACGACATAAATTCGCGAGGCCACGGCCTGCAGTTCCCCGCATAAAGTCGCCCGCCGATGGGGACGTGGTTTTTCCAGCTTCAGCAACGCCAGGTCGCGCGAAGCATCCTGATGAAGGCACCCTACCACTTTCACGCGTTGGCCGTCAGCAAAGACTGCCCAAACGGTGCGGGCGTTGGCGACGACGTGGCAGGCGGTCACCGCGACATCGTCAGCCAATGCGAGCACAGCGCTGCCGACAGACTTTTCGCCACTTTGGCCTTCCACATCCAACGTTATTATGGAGGGTAAAACCTTGGGATAGAGCTTTTCAGGCGTCAACGCCCGCGGCAATCTCCCCAGATTCGCCGCGAAGGCCAAACCCAAACCCAAACCGAGAACCAGCAGTGATTTTACGGTCATTTAATTTTTATGACCGTCATTCGGGCAACAAAAACACGGCGCAGCTCCGCGCAGACATGTTCCACAAACGCAGGAAAACGCGGCGAAAGTTCCCGTCCGCCAAAGAAATCCACAATGACATCCCGGTTAACGACGCGGGCGCCGGCAGCAAACCCACCCTTCGGGCTTTCAGAATAACAGCGAATAGTGCCGCGAACACCCGAAGTGACAGTGGTTTCCAACATGGCAAAGCGCTTCGCGGTGGAGATCAGAATCTGCTCCACCCGCATCTGGTCATTATCGTTTGCGGCACCCTGTATCCGTAGACGGCTGATCCGAGCCGGGCCAGTGATGCTAATCCCGGAGTGGGCCGGCAACCCCGAAGGAGAGGTCCGGCCAATGTCGGCGGGAGTCGGAACCACCGAGGCGTCGTATTCCGGGAATGCGGCCGGAATGGCGATAATGGAAAGGTCTTGCACGGATAATATTCCGCCATGCCAAGCATGTCTGCGACTAGGAGATTCCTTGCTCTGCTGATGAAACCCTATTTTGAGTTTGAGGACCTCTGCCAACTTCGCCTATGGGGGGGAATCATTTTACCGCAAGACACCGTGGAAAGGAAATTGTTACACACCGGCCCTCAGCCGCGGCTCCGCGCGAAATGCCACCATAAAGCTTGCCTTGTGTTAAGCATTAGTAAAACGTCAAACCATTCCCCGGGACCGGCGACCGCAATTGCGCACCAGGAACCGTCCGTTGACGACGCACCTGCTATGGGCCGGTCGATGAATAGTCTCGAAATAACGGTCGGCAAAACCAAACCCCACAACAGGGTATCGAAAGGCCAGATGATGAATACTTGCAGCTCCGGATATTTCGGTTTTATTTTCCCGGGCACACCCCCCCGGCCAACGGCAGCACGGCAAAATCCGGCGTTGCTTCCGGCTGCTGCCGGTGTTGGTCGCCAGCCTCGGTTTGGTGCCAGGCGCGCGGGTGACAGCTCAAACCGTCACCCCCCTGTATAGTTTCACGCCGCTCTCGCCATCCCCTTACAACAGCGACGGAGCCGACCCCTCCGCCCCGGTGGTATTATCGGGCAACACCCTCTATGGGACGACGTGGGAAGGCGGCAGCGGGGGCCTGGGCACCGTATTCTCCGTCCATGTCGACGGCACCGGTTTTACGCTCCTGCATACTTTTGGCGGCGGCAGCGACGGACAACATCCGGCGGCCGGTTTGGTTCTGTCGGGCAGCACGCTGTATGGAACGGCCGATCTTGGCGGCAATTCCGGCCGGGGCACCCTCTTCAAGCTCAATACGGACGGCACGGGATTTGTTCCCATTTATAGTTTCAGCGGCGGTCTGGATGGCGGGGCTCTGCCTGGGCGGTTGGCTTTGTCGGGCAACACCCTGTATGGGACAACGTATCAAGGCGGGGCGACTGACCGAGGCACCATCTTCAAGGTCGATACCGACGGCTCGAGTTTTACGAGCCTTTATAGTTTCACGGGAGGAACCGATGGCAATGGTCCGGAAGCCGGCCTGATCCTGGCCGGCAACATCCTGTATGGGACAACCGGCGGCGGCGGCGGCTCCGGCACCGGTTTCGGCGCGGTGTTCGCCATCAACACCGATGGCACCGGCTTTACGATCATCCATGCTTTCACGGGCGGCGGCAGCGAGGGATCGGCTCCGGAGGCCGGATTGATCCAATCGGGCAACACCCTGTATGGCACCGCTTTTAAGGGAGGCGAATTTGGCCGCGGCACCGTCTTCAGCATTGCGCTGCTTCCGAAGCTGACCATCGATCCCTACGGCATCTATGGCGTGTTGAAGTGGCCGACCAACGCCATCGGCTTCACGCTGCAATCCACCACCAACCTGGACGCGACGACGGTCTGGCTGACCAACTCAGTCCGGCCGGTCGTGGTTGATGGATGGAACACGGTTTCCAACCCCTTCGTAACCGGCAAACAAAGGTTTTACCGATTGATCAAGTGATTGACCAACCGTCCATACAAGATGGCGAGCGGGCGGCAAGGCGAACCAGAATCGGGGTCGAACAACTTTCTGGTAAACGACTGGCAAATGCTCATCTATGAATGGGGTCTCCAGATTTTTGCAAGCGCTGCACAGCTAGCTTGGAAACGAAATACTCCGTGTCACCAGAAGACTTCGTGGCGAGGCTGGCTTGATAGGCGGCAATGGCCCCAGGGATGTCATGTCTCGATTCCTTAACCAGTCCTATGATACAGTTGACTTCACATTCACGGCTGGTGCGCTTGAACGGCGTGATGGTGGTGCGTTCGGGCGCTTGGCGGAATTCATCTTCGGAAATAGTGCCGTTGACGTACTGGATGGCGAGGCGAGGCCAATCACTGTCGCCCTGCATGGTGGCGGCTTCCTTGAGGGTGGCGGCAGCGGTCTCGTCATCGCCGGCAAGCCATGAGGCGATTGCAGACATGCAAAGAGAGTAGCCCGAAAAATCGGAGAGGGAGCGGGAACCAGAATTGCGTTCAAAAACGGTAAGAAACCCCCGACCATGGACTACGAGTTGGGAAAACCGGCAAGCAGATATTGAACACCCTACGGCCGCAGCCGCGCCAAAGCAAAACCGCCGTCCCGGGTGGAACGGCGGTTTGGGTTGGAAACAAATGATTATTTCCCGGCTTTGACGCCGGAGCCGGTCACAAAACTGGCGGTGCCGGTGGCGGTCCTCACGGGCTCAGCCGTTTTTTTTCCGGGGGAGCCGCCGGGGTGGGGACGTCGGCGTTGATATCCTCCTCGGGGATGCGCATGCTGTAGAACGAGCGATAGATGAACACCAGCGCGACGATCAGGAAGAACCCGCCGATCAGAGTCTTGACGCTCTGATGCGGAATGGTCACGGCGATTTCCACCGCAAGCAGACCGAAAAGCGTGGTGAACTTGATGACCGGATTCAGCGCCACGGACGAGGTGTCCTTGAAGGGATCGCCCACGGTGTCGCCCACGACGGTGGCGGCGTGCAGGTCGGCGCCCTTCTGACGGAGGTCCACTTCGACGATCTTCTCGGCGTTGTCCCACACGCCGCCGGCTGATTCCAAAGGTTGAAACGCCGAGCAATGGCGC
>CAIXBQ010000165.1 GCA_903917705.1 uncultured Verrucomicrobia subdivision 3 bacterium
ACTGAAGCTGCGCTTAAAATGAGCCGCCTCAACCCATGCCGGATGTCAACCCATTCTTGACTTTTCTTTCACTCACCATCCACCAGACCACCCGAAGCCAAACAACTTTCCAAAAAATGGATTATTCAGACGCACTCTAAGAACTGATCCTATGGCAAACATAACGACAAGCAACAATCCGGATTCCACTCCCGCCGTGGACGGTCACGGCAGTAGCAACAACTATCTCTATTTCATGATCCTTGTCGCGGGGATGGGCGGCCTGCTGGCGGGCATTGACTACGGCATCATCGCCGGCGCGCTGCTTTACCTGGACAAAACAATCCCGATGACCCTGGCGCAAGAGGGATTCATGGTTTCCATCTACGTGTTCGGCGGCGTCATTGCGTCGCTATTTGCCGGCACACTGGCCGACCTGTTGGGGCGCAAAAAAATGATGATCATCGGGGGCGTGATGTTTGTCGCGAGCATCCTGCTGATCTTTATTTCCTCCGGATATACCTCACTATTGACGGGCCGCATCCTGATGGGGCTTTCCGGCGGCGTGATTTGCGTGGTCGTGCCGCTTTACATGGCGGAATGCCTGCCGGCAAATTTCCGCGGCCGCGGCACGTCGGCCTTTCAACTGCTCATGACGCTGGGCTTTGTCCTCGCGGCATTCATCGCCACCCATTTTGCCGATGTCCACGAGGCCGCCGTCAAGGCAGCCGCCGGCAATCCCGATCTGGTGTTCGCCGCGGACGATTCCGCGTGGCGGCATATTTTTCTCACAGCCTGCGTGCCGGGCATCCTGTTCACCCTGGCAGCTTTGATGGTAAAGGAATCCCCGCGCTGGCTTTTCCGCCGCAACCGCGCTGACGAAGCCAAAACAATCCTGCTGTTTTCACGCTCTCCAGCCCAAGCCGGCCTGGAAATCCGGGAAATGCAGGAACGCAGCGGCCAGTCCGCCGACGGACAAAAAACCGTCAGCTCCGCCGGAGATTCACTATTACAACGCAAATATGTCGTGCCCTTTGTCATCGCCTGCGTTGTACTCGCCTGCACCCAGGCCACCGGCATCAACTCCATTTTATCGTACGCCGCCAAGATCCTCCAGGGCACCGGACTGTCCGCAAAGCAGGCCGCTTTCAACCTCCAGATCATCACCGGCATCAACTGCGTGGTGACACTCGCGGGCGCGCTGCTGGTGGACAAGCTCGGCCGCAAAATCCTCCTGACCATCGGCACGGGAGGAATCATTCTCTGCCTCACCGCCGGCGGCATGTTGTTCAACAGCTTTGAATCCAAGCGCGTCGGCGTTCTAGAACACGTTCGCCAGGGAATTTCCGCCGATGGCCACAACCTGACGGTGAAAGTGGACGCCAGCCTCGCTCCCGGCATCACCGATGTTCCCAGCCAGTTGAGCGTCACCTATAAATACGAGCAGGAAACCAAGCCTCACATCGCCAGCGCCTTCTCCAACGCCGCCGAGGAAACCGACCGCGTCCTCAAGGTCGAACCCGAAAGCGAAAAGAAATGGGCGACCATCGACGGCAAAAAAGTCGAGCAAGTCCGGGTAAAAGATCTCGGAAAATTGGAAATCCTCCGCGCCAGCTACGGCCCGATCGCGTCGCCGGACCTGGGCAAATGGGTGACGGTTATCCTGTGCGCCTTCATCGCCTTCTTCGCCCTCGGACCGGGCGTCTGCGTCTGGCTGGCTCTAACCGAACTCATGCCCACGCGCATCCGTTCCACCGGCATGGGCGTGGCCATGGTGCTGAACAACGGGGTGCAATTTTTGAGCGCGCTGTTTTTTCCGATTGTGGTCGGCACGCAGGGTTTCCACGTCATGTTCTTCATCTGGGCCGGCTGCACGGTGATTTACTTTGCCACAGCGGCGTTCTTCATGCCGGAAACAAAAGGCAAGACACTCGAAGAAATCGAAGACTATTTCGACGGCAAGAAAAAGGCCTGATCACAATGCGCAGCCCGGACCGCCGGTTTCAAGCCGACGGAATAACCGCAGCCGTTGCCAAAACAGTTTTACCAGCCAAAAACAACGACCTGAAATTCCCATGAATTCAAAACCGCAAACCGCAAACCACAAACTGCAAATGCCCACCACCGGCCACATCACCCTGCCCGCCGAAGTTGGCGAGGAAAAAATGGTCGTCCAGCTGGCCAAGAAATGGGGCGCCGACGCCATCCGCGACAGCGACGGCACAGAGCTATCGCAAGAGATGCTGGACATGGGACTGGAAGTATATTCCACCACCTGCCTCGTCCGCGCCGAGCAGACTTATCCGCGCCGGCACATGGACCAATTGCCCCAGAAATTCCTCATGTCCGATCCCGTCACCGCGACCAATACAAAATTGGTGATTGATCTGATGAGCGGCTTTTACCGCGAAAAATACGTCATTGATACCAAACATAACGCAAAGAAATACTGGGAAGTCATCGATCGCACCACCGGCACAGTCGTCGCGCCGTCCAAATGGGCTTTCAACCCAAAAACCGGCAAGGTGACCCTGGCCGGGATCACGCCGTTCCATCGTTACACGGTCAATTTCCTCGTGTTTCAAATCTGGGACACGACCTCGATGTACAATCATCTGACAAATAATTGGACCAAGCCGCACGTCATCAGCGTTGATCCCTATCACAAACAATGCTGGGATCACCTCATGGCGTTTTACGACAAGTATCTGGAGAACCATCCCCAGACTGATGTCGTCCGCCTCACCACGCTCGCCTACCATTTCGCGGTGGATTCCGACCAGAACGCCGTTGATAAATTTCGCGACTGGACCGGCTACCAAGACACCATCAGCGTCCTGGCACTCGAGGATTTTGCGAAAGAATATGGCTACCGTCTCCGCGCCGAGGATTTTGTGGATCAAGGGTATTATAACGCGGCCTGCCGGGTGCCGTCGAAAGGCTATCTCGACTGGATGAATTTCATCCATCGCTTTGTCGTAAGATTTGGCAAGGCCCTCGTGGACAAAGCGCATGCCGCGGGCAAACGCACCGCAATTTTCTGGGGTGACCATTGGATCGGCGTAGAGCCATATCGCCCGGAATTTCTGAAGATGGGTATCGACATCCACGTCGGCGCGGCCGAGGACGGCGTCGCGCTCCGGCGCATTTCCGACACCCCCGGCGGCCTCGTCAAGGAACTGCGGCTGTATCCGTATTTCTTCCCCGACGTTTTCCGTGAAGGCGGCGACCCGCTCGGCGAATCCCTGAGCAACTGGATCAAAATCCGCCGCGCATTACTGCGTAAACCTGTTGACCGGCTTGGCTACGGCGGCTATTTGAGCCTTGCGCTCAAGTTCCCGAAATTCGTCGACCATGTCGCCGAACTCTGCGAAGAATTCCGCCGCTTCAAGATCAACTCCGGCGGCGGCGAATCAAAAAAAGCGCCCATCAAAGTGGCTGTGCTCAACTGCTGGGGCACCTGGAAGGCGTGGATCAACAGCTTCGGCGCGCCGCAAAAGTTCCTGGTCAAACGGCCGGACGTGATTCAGGTAGCCGGCACAAACCTGCTTGAATGCCTTGCCGGCTTGCCGGTGGAAATCGAGTTCATCAGTTTCGCCGAAATCGAACGAGAAGGCATTCCATCGGACATTGACGTCATCATCAACGATGGCGACGCCGAAACCGCGTGGAGCGGCGGCCGCTGGTGGGCCAACCCGAAAATCGCCGGCGAAATCCGCCGCTTTGTCCATCACGGCGGCGGATTCATCGGCTGCCGCGGACCGAGTGCATTCCAGCATCAGGGACACTATTTCCAACTCGCCGACGTGCTCGGCGTGGACAAGGAAACCGGCAATACGCTGCAATCCGCCACCGTCCGCGCCGAAGTCGCCAGGGAGCATTTCATCACCGAAGACCTTGCCGGCAAGGCCGACTTCGGCACGAATGAAACCTTCGTCTACGTATGCGATCCACAGACGCAATTGCTCGCCGCCAACGGCCTGCACGTCATGGCCGCCGCCAAGCCGTTCGGCCAGGGCCGATCCGTTTTCTTTGGCGCCCTGCCTTATGATCTGACAAATTCCCGACTGTTACACCGCGCCATTTTTTGGGCCGCGAGCAAGGAATCAGAATTAAAAAAGTGGTTCAGTGCGAACCCCAACACCGATTACGCATTCTATCCCAAGACGGGAAAAATAGTCGTCACCAACAACAGCGACCAGCCGCAAACCACGCAACTTTTCGACGGCAGGGGCAAAACCTGCAAGGTCACGCTCAAGCCCTACGCCAGCGTCTGGCAATAACCCGTAACCCATAACATTCAACATGACAAAACATGCTCACGGTCTCATAAAAACCTTATTTTGCGCGGGGTTATTCGCTTTCGCGGGCCTCGCCTCCATGCCGGCGTCAGCAGCTGATGACATTTCCCTCGCGGGAACATGGAAGGTGCGACTTGATCCCCAGAGCGTGGGGGAAAAGGAAGCTTGGACGCACGCAACGTTCACCGATCCGATCAAGCTTCCCGGCACAACCGACGAGGCGCATTACGGCGAGAAGACGGTCGGAGCAACGGAAAACATGCTTACCCGCCTCTACACGTTCATCGGCCCGGCCTGGTATCAGCGCGACATCGAAATCCCTCCCACGTGGGCCGGACGCGAGGTTGAACTGCTCTTAGAACGCGTGACCTGGGAAAGCAAAGTCTGGGTGGATGACCAAGCCGCCGATTCACAGGACTCGCTGGGCACACCCCACCGGCATCAACTGGGCAAGCTCGCACCCGGAAAACACCGCCTCACGATCCGCGTGAACAACGACATGATTCATCCCATCGGCGACCGGGGCCACTGCTACACTGAGCACACACAAACGATCTGGAACGGTGTCGTCGGCAAGATTGAATTGCGTGCCAGGGCGCCACTGCATCTGGGGCTGGTGCGAACATTCCCGGACACAGACGGGCGCAAGGTCGAGGCAGAGGTCTGCCTGGTGAACGACACGGGCGCGACGCAAAAAGGGACTTTGAGGTTTGTCCTGACAGAGAATAAATCCGGCCACGTCGCGGCGCGCGGAGAAACCCCCTTTTCGGCGGACGGCGCACAAACGGTCGTACGCCCGGCGATTTCACTGACGGATGCGCCGAAGCTTTGGGATGAATTCGATCCAAATCTATACACACTGCAAGTCACGCTGGATGCCGGCGCGACACAGGACACAACCACGACGATTCTTGGTTTCCGCACACTCGGCCAATCCGGCCATCATTTTGCCATCAATGGCCACCCGGTTTATTTTCGCGGCAATACCGATAACGTACATTTTCCGCTCACCGGCTATCCGCCGTGCGAGGTCGAGGGCTGGCGACGCGTCTTCCGCGTTTATCAGGCACACGGGTTGAATTTCATGCGCTGTCATTCGTGGTGTCCGCCAGAGGCCGCGTTCGAAGCCGCCGATGAAATGGGCATTTGCATCCAGGTCGAGGTCTTATGGATCGACTGGTGGATGACCAAGGAAAACCCCAAGCGGCCGGACATGTTGACAAAAGGCCATCCGGTCGCCGTCGGGAAAAATGACCGGTCGATCGACGAATATGTCCGCGCCGAGATGCGGCGGATGCTTAACGCCTACGGCAATCATCCGTCCTTTGCCTGCTTCGTGATCGGCAACGAACTCGGCACGAGTGATTTCAAGGTCATGGGCGAATGGATCAAAGCGGAAAAGGAACGCGACCCGCGCCACCTCTACGCCGCTTCAAGCGCGCGGAAAATCACACCGTATGACGACTTCGCCGACACCCATAATTATCCCGGCGCGGGCAGCACCGTGAACAAGCTGCAGACGCCGAGCACCGACTGGGATTACGAGAACACCTGCAGCAAAGCCTCGCTGCCAATCCTCGCGCACGAGCTCGGACAAATGGCCGTTTCCCCGGCGTGGGATGAGATCAAGAAATACACCGGCGTCACCCGGGCGCGAAATTTCGAAAAGTTCCGCGAATCCGCGGTCAAAAACGGCGTCGCGGACCAGGACAAGG
Organism: uncultured Verrucomicrobia subdivision 3 bacterium; assembly: GCA_903917705.1. GTDB lineage: Bacteria > Verrucomicrobiota > Verrucomicrobiia > Limisphaerales > UBA11358 > UBA11358. The sequence continues at coordinate 5,996 of CAIXBQ010000165.1, forward strand.
ATTTTCAAGCGGCGTCCGGCGCGATGAACCGATTCCTCTATAAGAATGAAATTGAGGCACAATTGCGCACGCCGGATGGCGGTGGATTCGCGCTGCTCGGCATGACTGATTATTCCGGCCAGGGCGAGGCGATGATTGGCTGGCTCGACAGCTTTTACGACTCGAAGGGTTTTCTTTCGCCGGAACAATTCCGCCGCTATTGCAACCCCACCGTCCCGCTAGCGCGCTTTGCAAAATACGTCTGGAGCAACGGCGAGAAATTCCACGCCACCGCGCAAGTTTCGCATTACGGCCCAAAGCCGCTCGAAAATATCCTGCCGGTCTGGCGATTACGCGACGCACAGGGCAAAACCATAGCGGAAGGCAAACTGCCAGCCGCGACCCTCGCCCTGGGCGGAGTCACCACGCTCGGCGAGATTGACGTGGATCTGGCGCAATTGAAGGACGCCGAAAAACTTAACCTCGAATTAAGCCTGGGCGGAACATCGTTTGCGAATGACTGGGATCTCTGGGTTTTCCCCACCCAACCGGAAACGGCCGAACCCACAGAGATCATCGTCACCGACGAATTAAACAACGCGCTGGACGCGCTGAGCAAAGGAAACAAAGTGCTCCTGCTCGCCAACAAGCTTGGCGACAAGCAGACTTCCCGAGCCGCACAGTGGTCGCCCATTTTCTGGTCCGCACCGTTCATTCCCGGCCAGAACAACACCATGGGCGCGCTCGTCCAGAACCGGCACCCGGCGCTCGCTGCATTCCCCACTGACAGCCACCTCGACTGGCAATGGCGCACCCTGTGCAGCGGTTCGCACTGCTTTGTACTCAACGCCCTGCCCCACGAGCTGCTGCCGATTGTCCAGCCGATCGGTGATTTCCACTATAACGACAAGCTCGGCAGCATCTTCGAACTGCGCACCCACGAAGGCGGCCGGCTGCTCGTCTGCGGCTACGACGTGGCCAGTAAACTCGCCGACCGCCCCGAAGCACGCCAGTTGCGCCACAGCCTGCTGACCTACATGGCCGGCGCCAAGTTTGCGCCAAAGATCGAAGTCACCGCCGCCGACCTGAAAAAACTCTTCCCGCCCGGCGCGCAGCCGGCGCCCATCGCGACAACGCCACCCACTGCCGAGAAATCCCTGCTCTACGTCCGCGCCGGTGGCAATCATCCCGGCGGTGGCGACGTACCGTGGAAAACTGAGGTGGACAATGTAAAAACTGCCGCGCAGGGTTTCGGTTATACGGTCAAATGCGATAACGTCTGGAAAGACAATGTCAGCTCGGCCTGGCACGGACAAACCCTCCGCGTCGAAATCAAGCTGCCGAAGACCGGACGTTACAGTTTTTACGCGCACTTCCACGACTGGGATAGCGACACCCGCACCGGGTCACTGACCTTTGGCGGCCGCAAATACACGCTCGCCAAACACAGCGGCGACGGCCGTTGGGTGAAGCTGGAAGTCGCCCCCGAAGATTGTTCCGACGGCAAGTTCATCCTCGATGCCGAATGCGAAACCGGCAGCAATCTGATGATTACCGCCATCGCCCTGACCCCGGCTGAATGATATGAGTCAAGATTCCAAACGGCGCCCGTCGGAGGACAAAACAACCAAAACCGCAGGCTGCAAGATCACGCTCCGCAGCGAGCGCGTCGCGGGACTGAAATTCCAGCGCGATGAGCGGGCGGCATTGCCACGCAAGCCGGGGATCATTGATTACCTTCGAATCAAGACCGGAGCGCCGGAACCGATCCGCTCACAACTGGGACAGAATATATTCATCTCCGCGTTTCCCTATCCGCAATGGCTGCAAGGAACCGGCCGGCCCGCGTGGCGCAATTTCCACCTGGTGGTCATCGAGAGCGAACGCTGGCGCGTCACGGTCTGCCCGGATCTCGGCGGACGAATCCTCGGCCTGTTCGACAAGAAAATCGGGCGCGAACTCCTCTGGCTCCCGCCGTCCTTTCAATTTGCACCGGTCGGTCTGCCCGGGGCATGGCTGCTGGGCGGCATCGAATTCAACGCGTTTCGCTTCGGCCATTCTGTCCACGGAATGATGTCGGTCCGGATAGAGGAAGTACGGCTCGATGACGGCCGCACCGGCCTGCGCTGGGGATCAGTGGATGAACTGTTGGAGTGTGAAGTGAGCATCCTGCTCGTGCCGCTGCCGGATCGCGTGACCGCCCAGATCACGATGAAGAATCATTCACGGCAGCCGCAGCCCGGCTACTGGTGGACGAACATCGCCGTGCCGGCCAAACAAGGAACGCAGCTGCTTTATCGGGATGGCCCTGTGCTCCACCATGGCTGTGACATGGGCATGACTTTAGAGCGCTGGCCGCAACTCAATGGGGGCGATTGGTCACGCTGGCAGAACCATGACAGCATCATCTCCGCCTACTGGCCCGAATATGACAGCGATGTGTTCGGCTATGCCGCACCCGGCGAGCAATGGGCCATGGTTCATCACGCGGATCAGCGGATGTGTCGCGGCCGCAAATTGTGGTCAGTCGGCGCGGGGCACGATGCCGAAGTCTGGATGGGCCGCTGCGGGGAAGCCTGGGTGGAATCCTATTGTGAAATCCAATCCGGCCGACGCCCGACGCAACTCGAAGCCGACCTGCTCGAACCCGGCGCAGAACTGACCTGGGTGGAATCCTTTTCAACCGTGCCCTGGAAAAGTGACAATACCTTCAGCAACCTAGAGGCGGCATTCAAGCCAGTGTCAAACGTTGGAAAAGTCGTCAGTGCGAAAGTGCTGGTCGAAGAAGAGTCACGGCTCGCACTCTCACGCAAAGCGGTCATGGCCCCACAGTCGCTGTCGCCCCGCGAAATACAGAAAACGACGATGGACGGCTGGGTGGGAGGCGCCGCGTGGATGCGCGTTTTGGAAACCCAATCACCGAGCGAGTGGCGCGACCTGGCCTTGGGCGCAGCGCGCTTGGACCTGGGCGATACGACAGCCGCACTCAAATTACTCAAGCCGCTGGCGAAGAAAAACGGACAGGCGGCGCTGGTTCTCGGCTGGCATGAATATCAGCAGGGTAATCTTGATACGGCGGTCAGCTATTTGCGTCAAGCCGTGCGCCGGTTGCCTGAACGCGCGCAGCTTCTTCACCAAATCCTGATCGAAACAGGCCGGGCTGCCGAAGCGGGGAAACTGTGGCGGGGCAATTCTGACGCCGCTCGTTACGCCCGCGCGCAGGTGGCTTTTCTGCAGGGGCGCTGGAACGATGCTCGCCGGGAACTGGAGTCACCGATGCCGTGTATCGCCGAAGGCAGCGCCGCCCAATGGCAGCTGCGCAAGGAAGTCGAACTGGCTGAAGCGTCTGAATTGGTCGCCGCCGGCCGCATCGAGGATGCCCAAAACCGGCTGGCGGCAGCCTGCCAATTTCTGCCGCAGTTTGGTGTCGGCCGTTTTGAGACGACCGGCAACGCCGACATCATTTTTTACCGCTGGCTGCTGACCACCCGGACCAACGCGCGACTGCAAGCCGATGCGCTGGCCTCCCACCTGCTCCGCCAGCGTCCGTTTGCTGGCAGTGTCGAAGCCGCCTATGTCTTCCGGCTCGCCAAGGCAGTGCGCGATCCGTCGGTCCCCCACCGGGCCGCCAGCATCCAAGCGTGGAACAATGACGCGGAAAACACCTGGCCCCAGATCGTGCCCTTGCGATTCGCCGTGCTGCGAGCGGCGAAGAAAAATTCCGCAACCATCTGGAAGCCTTTGCTGACCCATTGGCTTTACGGCTATCGCGCCAGGTTTGAAACCGCGCTGGCCGCCAAATCATACCCGGTCTGATCTCGCAGAGCCGGCGACCCGGGCCGAAAGTCATTTTGAATCCGCCGCGCCGACCGTCAGCCACACGCGGCCATGCGCGGGAATATTCACGGTGGTTTCCGCCGTGTAATCGCGCGCCAGCGTCACCGTTTCCGAAGGTCCGCCTTCCCGGCGGATCACCGCGTGATCCGTAAGGCCGGTGTAATAAAGCGGCAGCTTGATACGCCGCTCGATGGGCTCGTTCAACGGATTGTAAATTATCGCCAGGCCCTGTTCCGCCAGCACCGGATTCACATGCAGCCAGCCGTCCCAATCGCGGCCATCGGCGCGGCGCAGGTGGATGAGGTCGCTATCGAGAATCGGGCGGTGGGCCTTGTAGAAATCCACCCATTTTTTCACCACCGCCTTGGTTTCATCCGTGTCGAACAGCCGCGGGCCGCGATAGCAAGCCTGCACGCCCGCGCCAAAGAGGTTCGCCAGCCGCGTTTCGTAATGTTCGAGATGATCCTTGAGCGGTTCGATGGTGGCGGCCGCGCCGCCGCCATGATATTGCGTCAGCGGCACGAACATCCACCCCATGCTCGGAGTCTTGTCCCAGGTGCCGTCAAAGATGTTCTGCCGCTCGATGATTTCCTGCTGCGCCCGCGGCAGCGACCAGTCCGTCTCGCGATAGCCCATGCCCGTCTTGGTCCCGCCGTTCAGGAAATACCAGTCCGGGATGTTCAGATAAACGCCGTGGCCGCAGCACCATTGATAAAGGCCGGTGACGGCCTTCCACATCACCCACTGTGAATCGTCCAGCCCGCGATGGCCCGGATGATTGGTCGCCGCGCACAGATCGCCGGGATACGACCCGTCGTGCTCCAGCACGCCGAGGCCGGCGGTGTCCATGAAGCCGCGCAGCTGCGCGAGATAGTCCATGCCCCATTGCGCCCCGAGGCACGGCATCACGCCAAAGCGGGCCGGCGAACCCTGCGTATTGTCCGCGCCAGTGGCGGCACCGCGCGAAGCGAGCAGAGAATAGGCGCCCAGCGCAATGCCCTTTGAGCGGGCGTAGTCGGCCAGTTCCTTGTATCGCTGCTGATAGCCCGCATCCCGGCTTTCAAAGTTGAAGCCGCTGCCGAAACTCATGATGACCATTTCAAACCCTACCGCCGCCGCCTGGTCGATCGCCTTGCGCACCCGCTGGTCGTCCGACGCGATGACGTGCATGAGGATCGGATTCTCAGCGGCCCACGGGGCGATGGCGCGATACATCCGCCGCATCGCGAGCGTGCGGCGCTCGCGGTCGTTCGAGTCCGGCGCGAGTTCAAAGGCGCGGAACGACTCGAAGCCGCCGCCAGGCACGATGAGTTGATCCGGGCCGATGGGCGGCTTGCATTCCAGCAGGCAAGGCGTGCGCCGGTTGTAGTTCACCTGCGTCGCATAGAGCGGATCGGGCTCCCAGTGGACGCCGTGGCTGTGGTTCGGCCCCGACATCCCGCCGAAGGTGTAATCGGTTTCGACGAGCAGATTGTCCACCAGGCGCCAGACCGGCGTGTCGTCCACCACGGATTCCGTTTCCACCACGGCGAGAATTTCGCTCACAAACTTTTCCAGCCGGACGGCCTTCGCGGTGGTATTGCTGACGGTGAGCCATTTGCTGACCAGCGGAACGCCGTCGTAAATCTCATAATGAACCTGTATCGCCGGTAAATCGTCACGCACCGCGGACATGGTCGCCGGTTCCGCGCCCCGGACGGCGACGCTCAAAATGTGACAGCGCGGCGGCAGCTTGGCCAGGTCCGCTTTGATTCCGCCGACATCAATCCCCCCGGCGTAGCGGCCGACTTTGCCCACCCGTAGCGCGTCCGGCGGCGCGGCCAGTTTGGCGTGTCCCAGCGCGAGGAATTTCTTCCCGTCCTGCGACGCCTCGAAATACACCATCCCGCCGGCCAGGCGGAGGCGCAGCGTGGCCGCGAGGCTCCGGTCCAAGCGCTCCACCAGTTGCTGGCCGATCGCCGGGGTGAAGATCTCATACTGCTGCGAATTGGGCCGCATCACGAGGCTGGCCACCGGCTGGCCTGCCGCCATCAGCGCCAGGCCCGGCCCCCATGAGTTCGCATCGGTATCGTCGCCCGTGTCCGCCACCACTTCGATGCTCGCGGCGGATTTCGGCAGCGGCTGCTCCGCATAGACGCAGGTATCCGGCACCGCCATGATCTCGCCCGCCTTGCCTTCATTCGCAAAGGAGGCGCGCGGATGGCTCGGGCTGACGTGGACTTTCCAGACCGTATTCAACGGGCCGGTAAAATGGTCCTCCAGCAACACCGGCCCGGCGGCCACCGCCGGCGGCGCGGCTGGCGGACGGAAAAAGAGCGTCAACGATTTCCCCGGCGGCGGCCACGGCGCGTCCTGCGGCATCCATTCCCGCCGCTTCTGCCACGGAAACCGAGCCTGCGTCGCGCCGGTTTCAAGATGGTCGAACCGATACGCGCCGGGATTGACGGTCAGGTTGGCGAGCCAGCTCGCATCGAGGTAATTGTGGATGGGCTGTCCTTCCAGCCCGCCCACGGGATAAACCGTCCCGTCCAGCGTGACCTCCGCCTCCGGCCGCACCGAGCGCAGGATGGATTGGCCGGTCATCAGGTTGTCAAACGCCACCGTCGCCGCGTTCGGCGAAAGTTTGATCACCCGGCGCACCAAGCCGTTCGCCAGCACGATTTCATCAGCCGCCGCGTTCGTCGTGATCGTCGCGCGATAAGGCGCCGGATCGACCAGCCAGTCCCCGGCCCGGCTCGACGGCGGCTGGAACATGGCCAGCGCCGAAATTGCCGCGATGAGGGGAACGCGCGCGAGACAGGTCCGGTTGAATGAATTCATGGTCGAAAGATACCGATGAAAGGCCGTTGGAAAAATACAAATGCAATGGCGCCAACCAATCCGGGGGGAGACAAACCGCTGCCGCCAAATCAGGCGCCCACCCCTTGGTTCATATTCGTGTCTTCTTGGCGGCTTGAAGTTCTTTGAGGCGCGCGGCCATCGCCTGCGCCCGGTCGGGCTGCTCCTGCGCGAGGTCGTGGGTTTCGGAAAGGTCGTTGGACAAGTCATAGAGCTGGCCGTTGATGAATTTCCAGTTGTCCACGCGCAAGGCGCAGGACGAAACGGCCCGGTGTTCGGCCAACTCGTGCCGGCCGGTCGGTGATTTGCCCAGCAGCGCGTCGAGCACGTCCATGCTGTCGGGCGCGGCGTCATCGGGCAGCTTCACGCCGAGCAGCCGGGCGAAGGAGGCTTCCAAATCGGTGAGGCTGACCAGCGCCGGCGCGGCCTTTCCGGCCGGGACGTGGCCCGGCCATCGGACGATGAACGGTTCGCGGGTGCCGCCTTCATAAACATTGCCTTTGCCGCCGCGCAGCCCGCCGTTGGGAACATGGCCGTGCAGGTTGCTGCGCGCACCGTAGCGATACGCCCTCATGTCACCAAGCGGATTTCCGCCCTGCGGCGAGCCGCCGTTGTCGGAGCTGAACACGACCAGCGTGTGGTCGGCCAGTTTCAAATCATCCAGCGTCTGGAGTACGCGGCCCACGGAATCATCCAGCTCCTCGATCTGGTCGCCATACACGCCGCAACCGCTTTTGCCGACGAACCGCTGCGCCGGCACGCGCGGCTCGTGAATGCCGTGCGTCGCGAAATAGAGGAAGAACGGCTTCGCCTGGTTCGTCCTGATGAAAGCCACCGCCTCGTCGGTCAGCCGGTCCATCAGTTTTTCATCGGTCCAGAGCGCGGCGTGTCCGCCGGACATCCAGCCGATGCGGCTGACGCCTTTCGTGATCGTGTTTTCGTGCCCTTGCCCTTTGGCACCGAGCAGGACATAGGCCGCATCGGGGTCTTCCGAGCCGGTCGGCTCGGCGCCAATTTTCATTTGGTAACTCACCTTGATCGGATCGGCCGGGTCCAGATGGTCCACGCGATGGTCGCGGATGAAAACCGTCGGGACGCGGTCGCCGGTGGCGGGCATATAGAAGGCCGAACTGAACCCGACTTCCATCGGCCCCGGTTTGACCTCGCCGTTCCAATCAATCGTCCCGCCATCGCCGAGCCCCAGATGCCACTTGCCAACGAAGCCCGTGGCGTAGCCATTAGTGCGGAACATTTGCGGCAGCGTGAACGAGCCCGGCTTGATGCCCAGCGGCGCGTCGCCCGGCAGAATGCCCCATTCCAATTTGTTTCGGAACGCATACTCGCCCGTCAGCAGCGAATACCGGGACGGCGTGCAAACCGACGCCGGCGCGTGCGCGTCCGTGAACCGCAAACCGTCCTTCGCCAGCCGGTCGATGTTTGGGGTGACGACGTGCTCCGGCTTCGCGCCATAACAGCCCGCATCGCCGTAGCCCAGATCGTCGGAGAGGATGACGAGGATGTTGGGCTTCCGCTCCGGCGCAGGCGTCGGCGTGGCGGATTCTGCCGCCGTCACAGCGGCCAGCAGCGCGGCGAGCATCGGCCGCAGGAAAGATTTCATGGGGGCAAGGTAAGCCCACGGTGCCCGGTTGAAAAATACATTTCCAACCCCCAATCCGGGGGATGAATGCCCGGTTACTCCATGACCGAGGCCTGAACACCCAAAGTTTGACACTCCCGGCCATTCTGCTAATTCAAACGGGCTGCTATTTAATATGAATGTTAAACCACTCGTTTGCCTTGCCTTCCTTTGTGGCGCGCTGCCGGCGACTTCTTTGGCGCAGGCGGTTGGGACAGCGGATGACTTCTATGCCCAGGTCGCCAGGCAAAAGGCCGGCGAACGCATGAAGGCGGTCATGGAAGTTCCGGGGCCGGCACCCGTGCCGCAGACATTGTTGCCGTGGAACGGCGGCGAAGCCGTACAGCCGATGGACAAGATTGATTCGCCGGAGAAACTGGCCGCCGCGCTGGATCAGGCCCGCGAAAAGTTCCACCCGTTCTTGCAGGAATGTGCGCCGCCGCCGCCCGCCGCCCGCATCGTGATGCCGGTCACGCAGATGCAGTTCCGCTTGGAGACGGCGGCAGACCGGGCGGATTTCGTCCACACGCTGACGGGCCACGGGACGTGGACAAAGGTTTCCATTCCGCATTACACCGGCCCCGGCGAGCGCGCCGTTGCGTGGTATCGCACGGTCTTCACCGTCACGGGCGCGATGAAGGCCAAAGACCGGCTGGTCGCGCACTTCAACGGCGTCTCGTATTTTGCGGACGTGTTTGTTAACGGCCATTTCATCGGCAGCCATCAGGGATATTTTGGCGCGTTCGAGCTGGATTTCACGCCCTATGCCCAGACCGGGGAAAACGTGCTGCTGGTCAAGGTGAGGAATTCCTCGCGCATGGGCATCGGCTCGTCGGAGACGGGCGAGACGAACAACCGCACAAATAACATTCCGCGCACGTTCGGCGACAAGATTGAATCTTCCAACTCTCCCGGCTGGGACGATCCTGAATCCGGCTGGAACTGCACGCCCAACGGCTTCGGCATTTATCAAGGCGTCGCCATCGAGACCCGGTCGGCGGTTTATCTGAACGATGTTTTTCCCCGGCCCAATCCCGCCAAGCGGGAGGTGGAGTTGACGGTGGAAGTGGAAAACCCGTCCGAGGCCAACGGCGTCGCCGGCATTCTTGTTTCCGTGTATGGCCGGAACTTTCAGGAAACCGTCGCGCAAAATCTCGTGGCGGCGGGCAAACAGCGGTCCTTGTCCGCGTCGGAAAAAATCAACCCGGCCGACCTCAAGAAAGTCACCGGCACCCGCTGCCTCTATCGCATCACGGTTCCCATTCCCACCCCCCGGCTGTGGACGCCCGAGGCTCCGTGGCTTTACACCGCGCAGGTGCAGTTGACCGACGCCCGCGGCCAGGTGGTTGACGCGATGGAAAAATCTTTCGGCATGCGGTCGTTTGAACTCAAGGAAGACTCCGAGCCGCAGGGCCGGATGTATCTCAACGGCCGGGAAATCCGCCTGCGCGGCGCGAACGAGATGGGCAACTTCCAGCTCGACGTGCTGCGCCGGGACTGGAAGCAACTCGCCGATGACATCCTGCTCGCGAAAATCACCCGGATGAATTTCATCCGCTGCACGCAGACCGTCATGCCGCCGGAGTTTTACGACTATTGCGACCGGCTGGGCCTCATGAGCCAATCCGACTTGCCGCTCTTCTCCAAGATCAGCCACAAACAGGTGACCGAGGCCCTGCGGCAAACCGCGGAAATGGCCCGCGCCGTGCGCAGCCATCCGTCGGATGTCATAGTTTCCTTCTTCAACGAGCCGGACGGCGGCGACGGCACCGGCGGCCAGGCCTTTGCGCTGAACCGCGCCCAGGTTGAGCAGTTCATGGCGGCGGCGCGCATCGTCGTCCATCTGGAAAATCCCGACCAGGCCATCAAGCTCGTGGACGGCGATTACAATCCGCCGTCCGACGGCCTGCCGGACAACCATTGCTACAGCGGCTGGTATGGCAATCACGGGGTTTCCCTCGACCGGCTTTATGCGGGCTACTGGATGAGCGTGCGGCAAGGCTGGATGTATGGCTGCGGCGAATTCGGCGCCGAGGGGCTTGATCCCGTCAACACCATGGAAAAATTCTATCCGAAAGCATGGCTGGCCACCCAAGCGGATGGCTCATGGAAGCCGGACCAGATTGCCGGCAGCCAGACCTGGAAAATGCACGGCGCGTGGTATAAAACCCCGCGCACCATGGCGGAATGGGTGGCGGTTTCCCAGGCCTGGCAGGCGCAGGTCATCAAACTCAAAGTCGAAGCCTTCCGCCGGATGCCCCGCCTGAACACCTTTGCCGTCCACCTGTTCATTGACGCGTGGCCGAACGGCTGGCTGAAATCCATCATGGACGTGCAGCGCCAGCCCAAGCCGGCCTGGTTTGCCTATTATGACGGTCTGGCTCCGCTCGCGGTGCAGGTGCGGAGCGACCGGCAGAATACCAATTTTATCGCCGGTGAAAAATCCGCGGTGGAAATCTGGGTCTGCAACGACTCGTCCGACACGCCCGCCTGCGAACTCCAATACCAGCTTGAAAGCGAAGGGAAAATCCTACAAACCGGAAAAGCCTCCGCCAAAGTTCCCACCGTGACGCAAGGCGCGCTCTGCCAGGGCCGGCTGCCGATTTCCATTCCGAACATCACCGCACCCACGGCCTTGAAACTGCGCGTCAGCTTGGTCTCCGTGAACGATGGGAAACTCATTGACCAGTATGTTTTCGACGGCCAAGCCGTGCCGGAAAAATAGCATTCCAATCCACAATACGGGGGATGAATCCCGCGCCGCCGCCGGGCCTTCGCGGCCGCCCTCCCGTAGCGGCGGCTCGGCAGAGCGCCGCCATCTAAAAGCGAAAGAAGAAGTTTGCGGCTCTCTGCCGAGGAGCCGCTACGCCACCTCGACAGTCACCGTCCCCGCCAAGCCTTTGCGGGCGGAAAATCCGGGTAGGGCGCGCACTCCGTGCGCGCCGTCGTTGGCAAGCCGACGCGTCCGGCGGGCAGAGGACTGCCCGCCCTACCAAGCCTCCACCGTCAGTGAGGCCGCCGGGTCGCAGCCGCTGATGCGCGTGCAAGTCCCGACGGGGTCCGGCCCGCCGGACTTAGCGCCCGTCCACACATTCGCCCCCTCATTCGTCACGAAAATTGTCGCCTCCACGACCATAAAAGACGGCTGGGATTGTCATTGATTCATCGCGTCCCGGTATTTGTTAAACAACCGTTTCGCCGTTTCCACCGGAGCACCCACCGGTTGCACCGCATAGTTGCTGTTTTTCAGTCGGACAAAATCATCTTGCAAGCCGGGAACCGATCCGCCCTGCACGGCTTCGGGCGCATACTTGCCGGCCCAACGCCACCAGCGCGGATAGTAATAGTCGCGGAACAGCCCGTTCCATTCGCGCTTGGCGTAATCGCGCAGGCCGCCGCCCCACTCGGTGATGATGCGGCGTGAGTCGGCTTCGTAATAATCCGCCTCTGCCGGCGTCGCGCCCCACGCGCGCGCGTCGCGAATCCACGGGCCGAGCAAAAATTCGTGGCGCGTGCCGGTCAGCTCATCCAAGTCGCGCAGAATACCGAGCATGATCTTGGCCTGACGGGCGAGTTCCTCGGGGTCGTTGCGCTTGTGCGCGGACTCGATGCGCGCCTTGACGGAGTCGCTGTAGTACGCCAATGCCTGACGAGTGAAGTTGATGACGTCGAATTGATAGCCATCGGCGCGCTGCGATTCCGCGTCGGCCTGAAAAAATTCATCGAGCGCGGCGACGAGTCCGCGTGTGAGTTTCGGATCGCGGCCATGAACTTCGCCGGCCAGCGCGGTCTTGGGCGGCGGCGGACCTTGCGGCGCGCCCCAATTCGGCGGCGCGGCCGTCACGGCCGAGCCACGATCGAAGTGTCCTTGCGGGCCGGGATTGAGCACTTCATCGAGAATAATTTTCCACGCCTTGATGACGTGCGGATCGCGGTGGCCGGCGCGGCGCGCGGCGTAATCGGCGATCCATTGTTGCTCGTCGAGTGCGCCGTCGGGATGCCACGGCTGTTCGAGAATCATCTCGCATGCTTCCGGGTTGCAGTTCAATCCCTCGAGCGTGCCGCCGACGCCGCGACAGTTGGGGACGGCCAGCGCCGACGCGATCCGCCCGGACACCAGTTTCAACGGCGCGCGGAGATAGACGTTGCCGCCGTAGTTGCCGACATAACTCCAGAGGAACGACGTGCCGTAAAACTCATGGAACCGCCGGAAGCATTCCAGTTCCTCGCACACGTAATCAATGAGCATCATCCGGTCGCGCGGCACGGCGGCGAGCATCGCGTGCAGCGGCGTTTCGCCATCGGCGGATTTCTTGTCCCACGTTTTCTGCTCCTGATAAAACGTCCACGCCATCTGATACCAGACGGACTTGGGATCGGCTGCGGCCATGCTGCCGTAAATGCCCCTGGCCACGCTCGCCATATATTCCGGCGCCCAGCTCGGCGGGGAGATTTCGTTGAACGGGTCCGCCGCATACCGATGGTCGGTGCCGTAAAGTTCCGTTTGCGCCCTGAGAAATTTTCCCTGGATTTCCGCGAACAACGGATCCAGCGGATCCAGAAACCAGCAGGCGTTCGCCGCCGGAAACCCGCCCCAGCCCGGATGAATTTGCGCCATCTTCGCGTCCGGCTTGAGCTGGCGCAACGCCTCGGGCACATGGCCGGCAAATCCGCTCAACACCGGCTCCATCCCCAGCGACCGCGCCTGCGCCAGCAGCTTCTTTTGCAGTTCCATCTGGCCCGTGACATAAGACATCGGCAGCGGGCCGTCGAAATGGTCAATGTTGCTCATCCGATTCCACGGCAGGTAGGCCGGGCCGGTGAAATACGCGCGGATTTGTTCCTCGGACAGGCCGTAGGATTTCCAGACCTGAAGCCAGACCGCCTCTTGCCCGCACTGCATCAGCGGCCGATTCACGCCGTTCAGCGCCAGCCAGTCGAGAAACCGCTGCCAGCCGGCGAAGTCCGTAAAAGGAAAGGTGTAGCCGTAGGTGCAGTAATTCAGAAAAAATCTTTCGCGCGCCAGACAAACCCGCCGGATCTTTTCCTTGGGCAATGGCAGTGTTTCTTTCACCACGAGCGGCCCGGTCGCCTGCCAGTCGTAACTCATCAGCGCCTCCTCCCGGAGATACCAGTTGAACGCCATCGCCAGGCTGACACCGTTATTGCCGCGCAAAACAATTTTCCCGGCGCGCGCCTCGATCTCGAAGACGTCGTTGCCCTCCGCCGCCGGAATCAGTTCACAAACAAACGCCGCCGCGTGGTCTGGCAACACCCGCGCGATCAGCGCCCCCGCCGCCGTTGACTGCGAGTTAATGCTGGCGGCCCGGACCTGGCTGGCCGCGACGAGCAAGACCAGAATCGTTGCGAGTAAGAATAGATGTTTCACGATTTGAGTAAGCGGTTGCAGTTTACGTTTGAACCAAGGATGGGGCAACCCACAATCGGGGGCGCAGCTCGCCACGCTCGCTGCTTTTGCTGGCGGCGCGACGCCGGGCTCACGAACCTCCGCGCTTGATTTATTCTTAAGCTTCCCTATCGTTTTTCCCCTGACCTCCATGAAACCATCTCTTCCGACGACCACCCAAAACCTCCGCATCTGGCATGTGGGCAACTGGTGCGCCCATTGGGGCAATGAATTCCGAGAATCCGCCTTTCGCTCCTCCATCAAGGATTTTGAAGTGCTGAACTACGCCCGCTATCTCATCCGCGCGCTGGAAAAAATTCCCGGGGCCGAAGTCAGCTCCATGCCCTCCTGGGAACTTTACCGCATGTCACCGGAGCAATTCGCCGAGAAGCTGGCCTGGGCCACCACCATCATCTTTGGCGATGTCGAGACGCAATCCCTGCATCTCAACCCGTCGTTCTTCGCCAACCAGTTCGCGAGCCAATATGTGACCTTCCCCGACCGGTTCGACCTCCTGAAAGCCTGGATCAAGCACGGCGGCCATTTCCACATGAACGGCGGCTGGTTCAGCTTCGGCGGCCATCAAGGCTATGGCCGGTGGGCGCGCAGCTCCTGGCAGAAGGACACCAAAGAGATCGTCCTGCCCGTGGAATGTCTCGAAAGCGACGACCTCATCGAGTCCACGGCATCCTTTGAAGTGCGGACTGTAGCCAAGCAACACCCGGCGGTTCGGGGCATTGACTGGTCCACCGTCCCGCCGATATTGGGGTTCAACGAAACCCTGCCTTCGCCCGGCGGCCAGGTGATTGTGCAGATCCGGCATGGGAGCCAATGGTATCCGCTCCTGGCAGAACGCCGCCTGGGACGCGGCCGGACGACGGCGTGGACGACCGGGGCCAGCCCGCATTGGGGGCTTAACTTCATGAAGTGGGAACAGTATGACCAATTCTGGGCCCAGTTGTTTGCACCCGCAGCCGCCGCTGGCCGTCGCCGCAAATAATAATTGAGACTGGCCCCAGAACAGCCGTCCCTCCCCCGACTGCGCCCTCCATTCGCACCGTAGCGGCGGCTCGGCAGAGCGCCGCCATCCAAAAGCGACAGAAGAAGTTTGCGGCTCTCTGCCGAGGAGCCGCTACGCCACCTCGACAGTCACCGTCCCCGCCAAGCCTTTGCGGGCGGACAATCCGGGTAGGGCGCGCACTCCGTGCGCGCCGTCGTTGGCAAGCCGACGCGTCCGGCGGGCAGAGGACTGCCCGCCCTACCAAGCACCCACAGTCACCGTCCCCGCCCGGTCGCAGCCGCTGATGCGCGGGTAAGTCCCGATGGGGTCCGTCCCGCCGGGCTTAGCGCCCGTCCACAAGTTCACCCCCGCGCCCGCCTGGTAGGGAAGCACTAACGGGTTCCCTTACTTGCTCGCCGGCAGCAGGCGGATTTCCTGCAAACACATGCCGTAGCGCGAGCCGGGCGGGTTGGACTGGATTTTCATGCCGTTCCAGTCTGGCGCGAAGTTGGCCGCGTAACAAAGCCAGAGCGTCCGTCCATCGGCGCTAATGAATTTGGACGGTATGTTCACGAAGTAGGCCTGCTCGCCGAAGTGGTGGAGATATTGCACCCGCTTGAATGGGCCGGTGATGCGGTCGGATTCAAGCAGGTAGCTGTTGAAGTAGCCGGTGGTGTTGCCGCCGTCGGTCACGCACATCAGGTATTTCTTCAGCGGCGCGTTGTAGGTCATCGTCACGCAGCCCATGTTGTCGCGCCACGCGGCGATGGGCTGGGCGTCGGACAGCTTCCGGGTCCAGCGCGGTTTGCCGAAGAATCCGTTGCCGGCAAAGAATTCATACTGCGCCGCGTCGTTCATGTTGGTGATGCCGGGCGTCACGCGCAGGAGGTAAATCTCGTCGCCGGTGATCCAACTATTGTAGGCGAACCGCCGGTTCGCGCCGTCGCTCGCGCCGTGCGCCACGAGATACGCCTTGCCGTCGGGCGAGTGTTCCATGTTTTTTCCGAAGTCCACGAAATGCGGTGAGCCGATTTTCACCGGCTCGCCGTGCAGCGCCGATTCGCCGAACAGCGGCTGCTCCGGCGTGCAGGGCGTCTGCGTCCAGGTCTTGCCGAAGTCGGTGGAATACCGGAAGCCGACGAACGGCCCGAGCCACGGCCAGTTGTAAGTCGTGCCTTCGTGCTTCACGTTGCCCTCCGGATGCAGGCAATAAGTGCCATAATACCAGACGCCGTTGAAGACGAGGCTCCCGCATGGATAGCGACTGGCGTAGGGTGCCGGGGCGGATTTATAGACGGCCTGATCTACCACCGTCAGTTTCAACGGATCATCTCCCTGAATCGTGGCGTAGCCGGTGGCTGAGTTCTTGCCGTAGGAAGAGCAGCCAAGACCGTTGACGCTGCCATCCGTCCAGGGCGAATACAGATTGTCATCCGCAGCCCACGACGGATACCAGGTGTCGGCTTGCGCATATTCGGCATGGCGGCCGGTGAAGCCGATGCCGGAGAACCTGCCGGATTTCGGGAACGGACAATCCGCCGCTGCCTGGTCCGGCCAGAGTCTTCCGGCCGCTTCATTGGGAACAGCGTTGGTCGCCGCGTGGGCGTTCTCCAAGGATTGAAACAGTGCGGTGGCGAGAAATCCAAGAATGAAAACGTGCGCGGTCTGCTGCCGTTTGAATAGAGTCATGGGACACAGGGTATGAACGAAACAACAAATTAAAAGCGGATTTATCACCATATCCCGGGGGAGGAATCCCCCGCCGCCGCCGGTTGTTTCCATGCCTTCGCGGGCGGAAAATCCGGGTAGGGCGCGCACTCCGTGCGCGCCGTCGTGGTAAATGAGGACGCATCCGTTGACACTGGTGGCCGTCCGCAAGGACCGGCGGGCAGAGGACTGCCCGCCCTACCAAGCACCCACCGTCACCGTCCCCGCCGGGTCGCAGCCGCTGATGCGCGGGTAATTTCCGGGGACCGCTCCCTCGCCCCG
>CAIXBQ010000166.1 GCA_903917705.1 uncultured Verrucomicrobia subdivision 3 bacterium
ACGCAGGCGGCACCGTCACGTTCACCGCGCCATCTTCGCACCCGCGCATTGACCTGATTACCATTAACGCGAGCGGAACAGTGGTGGTAGCGCAGGGGTCGGAGGCAACCTCCCCTTCGGCCCCTGCCCCACCCACTGGCACAATTTGCCAATGGTATTCTGAAGCACCATGATTCTGACTGTCGGGGTTAATACTGAAATTATGACCCGCCCCAGAGACCTCTGCCTGTCATATTTTGCCAAAAAACAGACCGTATTTGCCTTTCAAAGCCGTTCCGCCGGCCAAATATCATCAAAAAGTTGTTACAATGGTCATCCGTAAACGGCGGAAGACCATTGTAGCCAAGCAATGGTCATCCGGCTGCCACGGATGACCCATGTAAGCTTACAACTGTCATCCACCACCGCCGGATTAGCAAAGTAAGCTTACAATGCCACTCCGTGAGCCACGGATGACCATTGCACACTTACAACGGTCATCCGTAGGCGGCGGATTGGCGTTGTGACCACTGGATGCCATTCCTTAAGCTAAGAGAGACAATCGGCTGCTCAGAATGGTCATCCGTATGGGGCGGATGAGCGTTGCAAGCAATTTATGACGTATTGCGGCGTTGGACCCTTTCCAAATAAGACTCGGCACAATACTGGTAGGGACATCGCGCTGCGATGTCCGGTCGACGGACGGCGCAGCGCGCCGTCCTTACCAAATTTGGAAAAGCCACATGACTGGTAGGGCCGAGCTGCTGCTCGGCCTCCCCGCCCGGCGTCGCGGCAGCGACGCCCTACCAACGCAACGGTTGTTGATGGGTTGTGGTAGTGGCCTGTCGCCCGGGCTGATGACGGGGCGTTTGTC
Source organism: uncultured Verrucomicrobia subdivision 3 bacterium (assembly GCA_903917705.1). Lineage (GTDB taxonomy): Bacteria > Verrucomicrobiota > Verrucomicrobiia > Limisphaerales > UBA11358 > UBA11358. The sequence continues at coordinate 854 of CAIXBQ010000166.1, forward strand.
CTCACCGCTTCCGCCATTCCGTCTTCGGCGGCTCGGGCAGGCCCTGCGCCCGCAGCGCCGTGCGGAAGTGGAGCTTGGAAACTTTTTGCAACTCGCCGGCGCCGCGTTCGGCCACGAATTTTTTTGCCGCGGCATCCACCGCCGCGCTCGCGCCTTTCGGAAATTTCATCGAGAACTGCTGCTCCAGCCGCGCGATGCCCTTCACAAATTCATCCCGCGCGAGTATGGATGCCGCCGCCACGGCGACATCCTCTTCGGCCTTGTGGCGCTGCACGAGCTGGATTTCCTCGCCCTGTTTCATCAGCGCCTTTTCGATGACGCTCTTGCTGGCGGCAAACTGGTCGCTGATGGCCTTCACCGGCGGGGGGATCATCCGGTAACGCAGGCCCATCAGATTTTCGATCACTCGCGCGTGGCCCCACGCGAGCAGCGTGTTCACGCTTTTCATCTTTTCGTAAAGACGGTTGTAAGCCTCGTTGCCGACGACCACGGAATCCGTCACGCAGCCCGGCGTCTCGCGGATGAGCTTGGCGAGGTCGGCAATCTTCTTGTCGCTGGAAATATTCTTGGAATCGCGGATGCCGGCCTCCCGCCACGCGCCGAGGACGGTTTCATTCACATAAACACCGGCGATGCAGAGCGGGCCGAAGAAATCGCCCTTGCCGCTTTCGTCCACGCCGATGCGGGGCAGGAGCAGGTCGGGATTCAAGACGGTTTCGTAGCCGAGCTTGGCCTGCTGCAGGATTTCCGGCTCCAGGAGGAACTCGACGAATTCCCCCGTGCCCTTGCCCTGCACCACGAGCTTGCCGCTCTCGTAAAAAACAATGTTCGTCTTGTCGGACTCGAAAGCGAACCGCGCATACGGCACTTCGCGCGGTTTCCAGTTACGCGCCCGCAAGGCGGCGAGCAGGGACGCCGCCTGTTCGTCGGTGAGCTTGCAGGTGTGGATGGTCAGCGGCTTCATGAAAAAATCTTAACCACAAAGCCGCCCAGGCACAAAGGTTTTGGCGACGCGCCCCGCCGGCGTGACGGACATCCCCGCGAGCCGTTCGCAAAAGCCTTTTCCCGGCCGCGTTTCGCCGGTAGCCTCGCCCGACCAATTGCCGTGCGCGCCGATTCAAAAATCAAAACTGAAAACTCAAAACTGGCCAGGCTGGTCCCGCTGCTGCTGGACTGGTTCGCGCAAAACGCCCGCGATCTGCCCTGGCGGCGCACGCAGGATCCCTATGCCATCTGGATATCCGAGATCATGCTGCAGCAGACGCAGGTGAAAACGGTGATCCCCTTTTGGGAACGCTGGATGAAGGAACTGCCGACGATTACCGCCGCCGCGCAAGCGCCGTCCGCCAAAGTCCACAAGCTCTGGGAAGGACTCGGCTATTACACGCGCGTCCGCAATTTGCAGAAGGCCGCGCAGCAAATTGTGGAAAGCGGAAAACGGAAGACGGAAAACGGAGACGCCGTTTGCCGGTTTCCTGAAAAATTTGACGAGGTTTTGGCGCTGCCGGGCATTGGACGCTACACCGCCGGCGCGATTTGCAGCATCGCCTTTAACCAGCCGACGCCGATTCTCGACGGCAACGTCATCCGCGTGCTGACGAGGATTTTTGGCATCGCCGAAAACCCGAAGGAGAAACTGACGAATGCCAGGCTCTGGGAACTGGCGGAAGCATTGGTGGGGCGGGCGGCCCTCTGCCCGTCGCGGCGCGATGAGGCCGCCGCGACGTGCCACTGTTCCCATCTAAACCAATCGCTGATGGAGCTCGGCGCATTGGTCTGCACGCCGCGCCAGGCGCAATGTGAGATTTGTCCGGTGAACAAACTGTGCGTCGCCTTCAAGGAAAACCGGACGGAGGAATTGCCCAACCTCGGCAAGCGCGAAGCGGCCACGGCGCGGCGGTTCATCGCGTTTGTCATTGAGCAACGGGGACGGTTTCTGGTCCGGCAAAGGCCCGCGGGCGTGGTGAACGCGCACTTGTGGGAATTTCCCAACACGGAGACCGCCAGCGCCAAACCCGACGCGCGCGCGATGTTCAAGGAACTCTTCGGCATCGCGCCGGCGGACATTCAGCCGCTGTGCACGGTGAAACATTCCATCACCCGCTACCGGATCACGGTCGAAGCGTTTGCGATTCCGGGAGCGGCCCTCCCGAGGAAAGCCGGCGCCTTCTGGAAAACTCCGGCGCAGGTGCGGCAGCTCGCCTTGGCCGCGGCCCATAAAAAACTCGCCAGCGCGGCCGCTAAAAGTATCCTGTTCCATCGATGATTTACTTCGATTATAACGCCACCGCGCCCGTGATGCGCGAGGCGCGCGAAGCCTGGCTGAACGTCACCGAGAAGATCGGCGGCAATCCGTCGTCCATGCACCAGGCCGGCACGCGCGCAAGCATCGCGCTCGCCGATGCGCGCGAAAATCTCGCGGCGCATCTCGGCTGCCATCCGCTGGATCTCATCTGGACGAGCGGCGCCACGGAGGCAAACAACATGGTGACGCACCATTTCGCCCGGACGCTTGAGGCGACGGAGGAGATTTGGATCTCCGCCATTGAACATCCGTGCGTCCATGATTCGGCGAAGCATTATTTCGGCAAGCGCGCCAAATTGATCCCCGTCACGCGCGACGGCGTGGTGGATGTGGATTGGATCACGTCCGAAATGGCCGACCGCCGTCCCGGCCTCGTCGGCGTGATGGCCGCGAACAACGAGACTGGCGTGATCCAGCCGTGGCGCGAAATCCACGCCATCTGCAAGGCCTACGGCGTCCCCTTTTTCACCGACGCGGTGCAGTACATCGGCAAGCTGCCGCTGAAAGGCTTGGGCGACTGCGATTACGTCAGCGGCGCCGCCCACAAATTCGGCGGGCCGCGCGGCGTGGGCTTTTTGAAGATCCCGCATCGCAAAGCCATCACGCCCCTGCTCCACGGCGGCAAACAGGAAGGCGGCCGCCGCGCGGGCACGGAAAACGTCGCCATCATCGCCGCGATGATGGCCGCGCTCGATGTGCGCGAAAAACAGATCGCCCGCAGCGAACATCTCCTGCGCAAGGTCTGGCGCGACAATTTCGAGGCGCAGTTTCTCCGCGCGCTGCCGGGCGCGAGCATCATCGGCCAGAACCAGCCGCGCCTGTGGAACACGGTTTCCGCTTTGATGCCGGACGGCGAACGCAAACTGCAATGGGTCATCCGCCTCGACAAGGCGGGCTTTGCCGTGTCCACCGGCTCGGCTTGCACGACCGGCAAGGAAGAGCCTTCGCATGTGCTGTCGGCGATGGGTTACAAGTCCGCCCACGCCGTGCGCGCGGTGCGGATGAGCGCCGGCTGGGAGACCACCGAGGCCGACTGGGACGCGCTGCTCAAGGGCGTGGCGAAGCTTTACCAGGAACTTCAGCCGGCAAAATCATAATCAAAACCGGCTCGCCGGGCATTTAACGGGGCCATGAACATCGAGAATCCATCGGGAGAATCGCTCGGCTGGAAGCAATCGTTCCTGTGGCTGGCCGTGGCCGTGGCGTGTTTTCATGCGGCTTACACCTCAATCCATCTCCCCGCCGCCGGCTTCCTGATTATTGGCTACGCCTTCGGACTGGTCCGGCTCACGGGGCAGCCAAATGTGCGCCGGGCGTTTTATTTCGGGCTGACGACGGGTTTTCTTTGCTACGGCCCCCAGCTGTTTTTCTTCTGGAACATTTTTGGTCCGGCGGCGGTGGTGCTGTGGCTGGTGCTGGCGTTTTGGATCGGGCTGTTCGCCGCCATCACCTGCGGCAGCGTCCGGCGCTGGGGCAAAGTCAAAGCGGCCTGGCTGATTCCGATCATCTGGACCGGCATCGAGTATTTCCGCAGCGAACTCTACTACCTGAAATTTTCATGGCTGAATGTGGGGTATGCATTCCCCACCTTCGAAATATCCCCCCAGGTCTGTGGCATGTATGGCATTGGCTTTTTGGTTTTTGCGATGGTTGCCGTCATTTTGCACAGACAGCTGCTCAATCGCGTCCTAGTTCAGATTTTCGTGACCCTCCTGTTCATGCTGATTCCCTTGACGATGATGCTTGGATTCTTTGTCACCTCCAAGCATCCCCTGCCCAACCAGCAGCTTTCCCTCGTCGGCGTGCAAATGGAATTTCCGTCTGAACACATCATTCCCAAGCTGCTGGATCAGGCCCTCGCCAAAAACACCAACGCGCCGATTTTCATCCTGTGCGAATACACGCTCGATGGTCCGGTGCCGGATTCGCTCAAAGACTGGTGCCGCAAAAACGCCCGTTTTCTGGTCGTCGGCGGCAAAGACCCGGTTGGAGCGAATGATTATTATGACACCGCCTTCGTCATCGGCACCAACGGCGACATCGTTTTCAAGCAGGTCAAGAGCGTGCCCATCCAGTTCTTCAAGGACGGGCGGCCGGCCCCGAAGCAGGAAGTCTGGAATTCGCCCTGGGGCCGGATCGGCCTCTGCGTCTGTTACGACCTGAGCTACACGCGCGTCACGGATGAACTGGTGCGGCAGGGCGCACAGCTGCTCATCGTCCCGACGATGGACGTGGAATATTGGGGACGGCACCAGCACGAGCTTCATTCCCGCGTCGCCCCCACGCGGGCGGCCGAATATGGCGTCCCCATTTTCCGCGTGGCCAGTTCCGGCATATCGCAGGCCGTATTGCATAACGGCCGCGTGACGGCGCAAACCGCCATCCCCGGCAACGGCGAAATCTTCTCCGCGCAACTCGAATTGCGACCAAACGGCGTGCTGCCGCTCGACCGCTACCTAGCCCCGGTCTGCACCGGCCTCACCGGCCTCATCCTGGCGGTTTTGCTGCTGCTCGCGGCGCGGGACCGGCGCGCCGGATTAACAAAATAAATCGCCGCCATGTCGCACGAATATGTTCTTAAGCCGTTCACGCCGGAGATCCGGCTGAACATTGACTATCCGCGCGAACTCAACGAACAGCAGCTCGCCGCCGTCACCGCCCCGCCCGGGCCGGCGCTGGTCATCGCCGGGGCCGGTTCCGGCAAAACCCGCACGTTGACTTACCGCGTCGCCTATCTGATCGAGCAGGGAATTCCGCCGGAAAGGATTTTGCTGCTCACGTTCACCAACAAGGCCGCCGGCGAAATGATGCGCCGCGTTTCCGATCTGCTCGGCCACGAACTGCGGGCGCTATGGGGCGGCACGTTTCATTCCATCGGCGCGCGGATCCTGCGGCTGCACGCCGAGGCCCTCGGCTATCAGAAGGATTTCACCATTCTGGATCGTGACGACGCCAAGGATCTGATCAAGGCCTGCATGGCCGACGCGAAAATCGACAAAAAAGACAAGCACTTCCCTAAGCCCGACGTGCTGAATGAGATATTCTCGCTCGCAGCCAACACGCACAAGTCCATTGAAGAATTGCTGGACGGACAATTCAGTTATTTCTCGCAGTTCGCCGCCGAGATCGCCGATTTGCAAAAGCGTTACGCCGCCCGCAAACGCGCGGCGAACGGCATGGATTTCGACGATCTGCTCGCGCTCTGGCTAAAGCTGCTGCAGGACCACGCGGACATCTGCGAGCATTACCAGCGCCGCTTCCAGTTCATCCTCGTGGACGAATATCAGGACACGAACAAGCTGCAGGGCGACCTGATCGACCTGCTCGCCGCGCGGCACCACAACGTCACGGTCGTGGGCGATGATGCCCAGAGCATCTACGCCTGGCGCGGAGCGAATTTTGCGAACATCCTCAACTTTCCCCGGCGTTATCCCGGTGCGAAGGTGTTCAAGATTGAAACCAACTACCGCAGTACGCCGGAAATCCTCAACGTGGCCAATGCAGCCATCGCTGCGAACGTGAACCAGTTCGCCAAGGAACTCGCGCCCGCGCGCAAGTCCGGCCTGAAACCCGCGCTGGTGCAATGTCATGACGCCGGACAGCAGGCGGCGTTCATCGCGCAACGGTCGCTGGAACTGCGGGATGAAGGCACCAGCCTGAACAACATCGCGGTGCTGTATCGCTCGCACTTTCACGCGCTGGAATTGCAGCTCGAGCTGACCCGCCAGCAAATCCCCTTCTCCATCACCAGCGGCATCCGCTTCTTCGAGCAGGCGCACATCAAGGATGCGACGGCCTATTTGAAGTTGGTCGCGAATCCACGCGACGAAGTGTCATTCAAGCGATTGGTGCTGCTGTTGCCGGGCATCGGCGCGAAAGGCGCGGAGAAACTCTTTCTGACCTTTACCGCGAAGGTGGCCGAGGGCGGCTTGAGGCCGGAAAACCCCGCCCCGCCGAAACTTGCGCCCGCCTTGCAGGCTTGCACGAATGCCGTCCCGAAAAAGGCCGCCGTGGCGTGGGCGCAGTTCGTCGCCACGATATCGCAACTGGAGGATGACAGCACCCGCCGGAACGCCGCGAAGATGCTGCGGCTCGTCATGGACGCGGGCTATGACGATTACCTCAAGGAGACCTACGATAACTACGAGCGGCGGCTCGACGAAATCCAGCAGTTGGCCGAGTTCGCGTTTCAGTTCGGCAGCGTGGAGGAATTCCTCACGCAGCTCGCCCTGCTCACCAACGTCGAGGCAGAGGAGGATCCGGCCGATGACACGGAGAAAATCAAACTCTCCACTATCCATCAGGCGAAAGGTTTGGAGTTCGAGGTCGTGTTTGTCATCATGCTATGCGACGGGCTGTTCCCATCCGCACGCTCAGCCGAATCCAACGACGGCGAGGAGGAGGAACGGCGGTTGTTTTACGTCAGCATCACCCGGGCGAAGAACGAGCTTTATCTGACCTACCCGCTGATGCGCGGCGGCTTTGGCGCTTCCGGCGTGGACACCTACCAATCGCCGTCGCGGTTTCTTTCGGAGATTCCCAAAGATCTGCTGAACGAATGGAACCTGCGTTGACTATTTGCAGATGCCGCGCTGGCTGGCGCGGATGAACTGGACAAGGTGGTTCACCTCCGGCAGCGGGGGCAGTTCGCTTTCAATTTTTGCCAGCGCGTTCGAGATGATGAGACCTTCGCGGAAAAGGATCTTGTAAGCGGCGCGCAAGGCGGTCTGCGCCGCCTCGGAAATGCCGGCGCGTTCGAGCCCCACCTTGTTGACAGTGCGGGTCTCGCCGGGATTGCCATCCACAATCATGAACGGCGGCACGTCCTGCACAATCTTCGAGCAGCCCCCGAGCATCGAAAACTTCCCAATGCGGCAGAACTGGTGCACCGCCACGTAACCGCCAAGAATCGCGTGGTCCTCCACAATGACATGACCGGCCAACCCCGCAAAGCCGGACATGATGATATGACTGCCGAGGATGCAATCGTGCGCGACGTGCGCCTGGATGATGAACAAATTGTTCGAGCCGATGACCGTGGCCTCGCCGTCATTGGTCCCGCAATGAACCGTGACCCCTTCGCGGAAAACATTGTGGTCGCCGATCTCCAGGCGCGGATGGCCGCCCTTGTATTTCAAGTCCTGCGTCTTCATGCCCACGGCGGCGAACGGGAAGATCTCGTTCCCCTGGCCAAGCCGCGTGTGGCCGTCAATGACGACATGCGAATGCAATTTGCAATCGTCGCCCAGCACGACGTTTTCGCCAATGACACAATACGGCCCGATGTCGCAACTGGACGCAACTTCCGCCTTCGGATGAATAATGGCAGTGGAGTGAATCATGAAAATATCGAGTTACGAATTTCGAATGGCGAACCGGGGATGCTCTTCTACCGTCATCGGTTTATCCGCAGTGCGGGCGGTCTTTTTGGATTGGACCGTGATCGCCACCAATTGGCTCGCCTCGTCTTTTAGGCGAATCAGTTCGGCGCAGTTGGCGGAGGAAAGATGTTCCACCAGTTCCAGCCAATATTCCGATTCGTCCGCCTCCTCCTCGACCATGGAAAGTTTGTTGATGAAATCCGCTTTGGATTTCGAACGGCAGGCCGCGCGATAATTGGCCCCGACGGAGGTTCCTGCGCGTATCAGTTGACCACCTATGATCCGGAACTCCGCCCCGGCCGGCAACGCAGAACAGAACCGGAGCACGTCCAGCGCAAATCGCTGGGTTCGTTCTTTAAGGTCATTTGGCATGGCGGGCCGACTTCATTCGTAATTACAAATTCGCTATTCGTAATTTAGCTCAGGCGTCGCGGAGCATGAAGGTGACTTCTGCTTCGCTCACAATTTCGCCGTTCACCGTGCACACGCCCTTGGCCCGGCCGATTTTGCCGCGCGCCTTGGTCAGCTCGGTCTCAATGACCAGCACATCGCCGGGCACGACCGGCCGGCGCCACTTCACATTGTCGGCGGCCATGAAATAAGCCACCTGATTCGCCGCCTTGACGATTTTCAGCAGCAGCACGCCGGCCACCTGGGCCATCGCCTCGAGTTGCAGCACGCCCGGCATGATCGGGTGGCCTGGAAAATGCCCCTGAAAAAACGGCTCATTCATCGTCACGCATTTGATGCCGGTGATTTTCATGCCTTCCATTTTCAGGATCCGGTCCACCAGCAGGAACGGCGGCCGGTGCGGCAGAAATTTCATCAGCTCCTCGATATTCATCGCCCCCTCGGCGGCGGCCGGCGGCGCCGGCGCATCTTTCACCGGGGGCGGCGCGAAGGTCTGCTGCGCGCGGATCGGCTGGTTGATCTGGGCGACGATCTTTTTCACCAGCTCGGCGTTGGCCGCGTGGCCGGGCCGCACCGCGATGACATGCCCGCGGATCGGTTTGCCCAGCAGCGACAGATCGCCGACGATGTCCAGCATCTTGTGCCGCACAAACTCCTCCGGATACCGCAGCGGCTCGGTCGTCAGCACCGCGTCGTCGCGGATGACCACGGCGTTTTCCAAGGTGCCGCCCTTGATGAGGCCGTTCTTGATGAGAAACTCGATCTCCTCGAAGAAACAAAAAGTCCGCGCGTGGGCCAGATCCTTTTCCCACGTCTTCGGATTGACCTCGGTGGAATAAAACTGAGTGAACCGCCCCTGCTTGTCCGCACTCGTGCAGGTGATTTTGAAATGCTCGTCGGGGAACAGCGTCATCACCGTCTCGCCCAGCCGCACTTCGATCGGCTCCGTCGGCGTGTAGTAATCCCGCTTCTCCGGCAGCGCCGCGAGGCCCGCCGCCTGGATGATTTTGCAGAATTCGCGCGAGCTGCCGTCGGCGATCGGCGGCTCGTTGGCGTCCAGTTCGATCACCGCGTTGTCAATGCCGTAGCCCGCCAGCGCGGCGAGGACGTGCTCGACGGTGTGGACTTTGACATTGCCCTTGGCGAGCGTGGTGGAACGGTTCGTTTCGCTGACGTTTTCCACGCGCGCCTCGATCTCCGGCTGGCCGTCGAGGTCCACGCGGCGGAAGCGCACGCCGCTGTTGGCGGGCGCGGGCAGAATGGTCATGTTCACCCGGTTGCCACTGTGCAGGCCGATGCCGGAAAAACTGGCGGGACGATTGAGTGTCTGCTGATTGAGCACGCCAGATTGAACAAAACGCAAGGCCAGTTGGCAAGATTGCATTCCGCCGCGCGCCGGCCCCGCCCGGAAAACCCGGCCGGCCGGGCGTGCGGATTATTTCAGCTCCGACGCAATCTGTTCGCCCAGCAGCGCCGCCTCGGTCACCGGGCGCTTCGCCTCGGCGCGTTTGACGACCTCGTCACGGAAGGAAATGGCCTTGAGCGAAATCTTGTCGCCGGCAATCACCGCGTGCGCGCCCACCGGACTCTGGCAGCCGCCGCCCATGCCGCGGAGGAAAGCGCGCTCCGCCGTCACCGCCTGGAACGTATCGGGATGATTCAGCCGACTGACAATCTTCCCGATCCGCTCGTCATCCGCGCGAATCTCAATGCCGATGGCGCCCTGGCCGACGCACGGCAGCATCACGTCCAGAGCGAGCACCGAGGCCAGCAGACCGGCCGGCACCGCCTCGCCGCTGATGGTGCCGTCCGCGTTGAGCTTGAAATTCAGCCGCGTCAGGCCGGCGAGCGCGAGGATGGTGGCGTCCACTTTCTCATTGTCGGCCACCTTCTGCATCCGCGTGGCCACATTGCCGCGGATCTCCACGATCTTTAAATCCGGCCGCACCGCGAGCAAAGACATTTTGCGGCGCGTGCTGCTGGTGGCGATGGTGGCGCCTTGCGGAAAATCCTTCAGCGTGGCGCCGGCCTTGAAACCGCGCGCGGCGGCCTGCTTCGCGTCCCGATAAATCAGCACATCGCGCACGTCCTCGCGTTTGGGCGTGGCGGCGAGGATGAGGCCGGCGGGCAGATCGGTCGGCAAATCCTTCAGGCTGTGCACCGCGAGGTCGGCCTGGCCCTGCATCAGCGCCACTTCCAGCTCCTTCGTGAACAAACCTTTCGGCAAACTCGGGTCCGTCTTGGCCATCGAGGCTTTCTGCAACTTGTCGCCGGTGGTCTTGATGATCTTCAGCTCAAAACGCAGCTCGGGAAACGCCGCGCGGCACATCGCGGCAATCATGTTGGATTGCGCAAGCGCCAGCGCGCTGCCGCGCGTGCAGATGATGATGGGACGTTCAACAGCCATAGTGGTCAACAGCTTTGCACAGACCGGCGCAGATGAAAAGCAAACAAGCGGGCCGCGCCTTGCGGCGGGCCACCTTGGAAAACCAGCTCGGGAGCCGTCCGGTTGCCAGTCCGCGCCAGCGGCGGGCAAAGGATTGCCCGCCCTACCGGATGCGGCATCGCCATAATTTCGGCATGGTAGGGCGCGCACTCCGTGCGCGCCGCTAATTTACCAAGACGCTCCCGCCCTACCTGACGGCGGAGTGGCCAACTGTCTCTTTTTGACCAACGATTCCGCCCAGTCAGGGGCGTTTTGGGTAAATTTAGCGATTTTTGCGGGTCTGCTTCGGTCTGACAGGGTGGATGAGGCGGGTTCAGCCGCGCTCGCCGGCGGCGGCACGCTGGTTGGCCTCCAGCAGGGCGGCGACTTTGATGGCGATGATCTCATCGCAGCGCGCGGCTTCCTCCTTGCGCAGGCTCAGGTATTCGTTGGCGATGGTCTGCAGGTCGTCCACGTTGTAGAGATACACGTTGTCGAGCTCGTTCACGGCGGGGTCGATGTCGCGCGGCACGGCGATGTCGATCAGCAACAGGGGCCGGTTCTTGCGCCGCTTCATCAGCGGTTCCAACTTCGCCCGGTCGAGGATGTGATGCGGGGCGGCGGTGCTGCTCACGGCGATGTCGATCTTCTCAAATTCGTCCGGCCATTGCTCGAAGGGCACGGCGCGGCCGCCCAGCTCCGCCGCCAGCGCCGTGGCGCGCTCGGGCGAGCGGTTCGTCACCACCACGCCGCGCGCGCCGCGCGACAGGAGGGCGCGGGCGGTCTTTTCGCTCGTCTCGCCGGCGCCGATGACCAGCACTTCATGTTCGGCGAGCGAGGTGAAAATCTTTTCCGCCAGCTCCACGGCGGCGGACATCACGGAAACGCTGCCGCGCTGGATGTTCGTGGCGGTGCGGATGTGCTTGGCCACGTTGAAGGCGCGCTGGAACGCCTTGTTCAACCGCGCGCCGGTGTGCTTGTGCATGAAGGCCAGTTCGTAGGCCTGCTTGAGCTGCCCAAAAATCTCCGTCTCGCCGATGACCATCGAGTCCAGGCCGGCGGCGACCTTGAAGAGATGATGCAGGCTCAGCGGCTCGGCAAAAGTGTAAAGCTCGTCGCCCAGCGCGCCGTCGTAGGCATGGTGCTCGACGAGAAACTTCTTCAGCGCCGCAAACGCCGCGTCCGGCGCCAGCGCGGTGACGGCGTAGATTTCCACGCGGTTGCAGGTCGAGAGGATGACGGCCTCCGAGGCGAGGCTGGCGCGCAGAGCGGACAGGGCAACGGGGATCGTCTCACCGGCAAAGGCGAAGCGTTCGCGCAGTTCCACAGGCGCGGAGCGGTGGCTCAAACCGATGACGACAACGCTCATTGGTTGGTGGCGGGTGACAGGGAACGGGGGACGGACACCGGCGCAACGGCCGGGGTCGCCCGCCCCACCTGGTTGGTCGCGGTCGGCGGGTTGTTCTGGTGCAGCGGCGAGAACCGGTTGGTCAAACCGAACGTGAGCAGCAGAAACGCGAAGGCGAGCAGCACGCCGGCGGCGAACCGGCGCGATGAGCGGCCGAAGAACCGGTGCGCCACGAGCAGCTCGAGATACACGAGCCAGAGCAGCGCGGACCAGACCACTTTCGGGTCGGAGAAATAGGCGGCGCCGTCCTTGCGCGGCAACTGGCTGCCGGCGGCCAGGCCGATGGTCAGCAACCCGAACCCGACCACCACCAGCCGCGTGGTGATGAGTTCCAGCCGCTGGATGGACGGCAGCAGCGAGAGCATGGCGCGGAGCTTGTGCACCTTCAGGTCGTGCTGCTGCATCAGGAACATCCCCGCCGCCACCGCCGCGAGGCCGAACGCGCCGTAGGATTGCAGGATGGTCGCCGCGTGCAGGCTGCGGAGCGCGCCGGAAAACTCCGGCTTCGCCCCGTGCGCCGGATCAAGCGACGGCATCAGCGCGAACACGCCCACGGTGAACAACACCGGCGCGGTGAACGCGCCGAGAAACTTGAAGCGCGGCAGCAGCGAATAAACCAGGCATGCCAGGCCCAGCGCCCAGAGCAGGAACGTGGTGGCCTCGTAGAGATTGTTGACCGGGCAGCTGTGCAGCGTCAGGCCGCGCTTGGTCATGGCCAGGGTGTGCAGCGCCACGCCGGCGGCGAGCAGGAGATAATTCACCCACTCGTCCCGGCGAAAACCTTTGCGCCAGAGAAAGACGGAATAGACGGTGCTCCCGCCGTAAAACATCACGGCGAGCAGGAAACAATGGCGGTCGGTGAACCAATTCACGGCGTCAGGTTAAACACGGCGGCGGTCGGTGCAAGCGGCAAGTTCATTCCAGCCGTTGAACCGGCGGCCGGATGCGCTTATCCTCCGGGGGTGAAACTCCGCATCGCCATCGTCCTCCTGTTCACGGGCGCCTGGCTGGCCCCGGCGCAGACCAACGACCTGGCCGACCTGCTCGACACCGCGCAGCAGTTCGCGCAGGACAACCTCGACCCCGACGTGCTGCAGGCGCTGCAAACCGTGGACCGCGCCCAGGTGGAAGACTTTCTCAAACATTACCAGGATTATCTCCAGGGCGATTACGTGCTCGACATCGCCAAGTTGAAGGATGCGGCGAACGTCGCCCTGCCGCTGCTCGACGCGCATGAGGAGACGCAGCCCTACGCCGCATGGCTGCGGGCGCGGCTGGATTATTTCGAGGCGGCCGAGGAATTGAAATCGCTCGCGCCACCGAGCCAGCCGGAGCCGGGCAAACCCCTGCCGCCGCCGGCGAACCCGTCGTTCCAGGCGGAGCAGGAATTGTGGATCAAGAAAGTTTCGCCGCGGCCGTGGCCGAAAGGCGCGGAGCGGATCGTGCCGGGACTGAAACGGATTTTCGCCGCCGAACAGGTGCCGGCCGAACTCGTCTGGCTGGCGGAGGTGGAGTCGGGTTTTGATGCGCGGGCGCGGAGTCCGGCCGGCGCGGTGGGGATGTTTCAACTCATGCCCGCGACCGCGAAGCATCTCGGCCTGAGCCTCTGGCCGCGCGATCAGCGGAAGCAGACGGACCCGGCCGCGCACGCGGCGGCGAAATATTTGCGGCAGTTGCACGAGGAGTTCGGCGACTGGCGGCTGGCGGTGGCCGCCTACAATTCCGGCGAAGGCACGGTGACGCGCCTGCTGAAGCGTTACCACACCAAGAGTTTTGCCCGCATCGCGCCGCATCTGCCGACGGAGACCCAGATGTATGTGCCCAAAGTGGAAGCCACGATCCGGCACCGCGAAGGCGCGGCGCTGGAAAACTTGAAAGCCACGCCCGCCGCCGGGCACCCGTAAGCAGGCCGCCTCACCGGGCGTTGCCCAGTTCGGCCGCCAGATCCTCCACCACCCAGTTCGAGCGCAGGGCCTGCAGCCGATCGGCCGCCGCGCCATGCTGCCACACGGCATACCGGAGCGTCTTGCCCACCCCCGCCTGCAACGCCGGCTGGGCCAGCAGCCCCGCGATGTAACCGGCCAGCAAATCACCGCTGCCGCCCTGGGCCAGATGCGCGTTGCCGGTGGGATTCACAAATATTTCCTCGCCGGCCCGGCCGACCAGGGTTTGCTGCCCCTTCAGCACCACCCAGCAGTTGCCGAAGCGCCGCGAGATTTCCCGCAATGCCTTGGCGCGATCCGCCTGCACCCGTTGCGGCGTGGTGTTCAACAGGCGCGCGGCCTCGCCCGGATGCGGCGTCAGCACGCGGATGAATTTCTTGGCGAAACCCTCGGCGCTCAGCAGGTCCAGCGCGCCCGCATCCACGACCAGCGGATGTTCCCAGTCGCGCCACCAATGCCGGAGCACCACGCGCAATTCGTCCAGCAGTTCCGCCCCGGCCAGCCCCGGCCCCACGAGCAAGGCGCTGGTGGTGGCCGGAAACTTCACCGCCGGCGTCCAGAGATTGACCATCGCGGCCTGCAACTGCCCGGCGACGGGATAAAAAACATTCTCCTGCGTCAGCAGCGTGACCAACCCCGGCTGCGCCCGCTGCGCGCCGCGCGCGGCCAGCACCGCCGCGCCGTGATAACCAAAACTGCCGGCGATGATGGCCGGATGACCGAAATCGCCCTTGTGACCGGCGGCGGGGCGCAGCGGCGGAAACCCGTCGAAATCCTCCGGCTGCGTCCATTGTAATTCCGCCGTGGCCGGGCATGGCGCCAGGCCCACGTCATCCGCCACTTCGAGCCGGCCGACGAACGGGCCGGCGGCGGGGGCGAGCAGGCCGGTTTTCGGCGCGCCGACGGTGAGCGTGACGGCGGCGATAATTGCCCCACCGGAGGTGTCGCCGGTGTCGGCGTTGAGACCGGAGGGGACGTCAATCGCGAGGACGGGGATTTTCGACGAGTTGATGGCCGCGATGATTTTCTGCCACGCCTCGGACAGCGGACGGTTCAGGCCGAGGCCAAACAGTCCGTCCACGATGAGCGCCGGCTTTTCCTTCAAGGCGGATTCGAGCGGGAGCAGGTCGGTGTCCGGCAAAAACATTTCCAGCACCTCGGCGCGGCGGTCTTCGAGCTGTTTGGCGGCGGCGCGGGCGTCTTCGCCGTTGTGGCCCTTGCCCAGGAGGAAGAGGATGGTGTCGCCGGCGCGGGTGAGCCGGCGGGCGCGGCGGGCCACGCGCTTGCCCACGCGGCGGATGACCTCGGCCTCGGTCTGGCCGGCCGCCCAGGTGGCGGCTTCCCATTCGCGCATCCGGGCAATGCTGATGACTGGAATCGGCATGGGGCGAAGCGTGGCAAATTTCCGCCGGCCGGAAAAGCAGAATGTCGGGCGGCGGGCCGGCCCCCGGAAAATAATTTCAAAAAACTTGTTCGGTTTTCCGTTCGGCGGCCATTTAATAGGTGAATGCCGACTGACGACCTGACGCTGCTGCGGGAATTTGCCGCCACCCGGTCCGAGCCCGCCTTTGCGGAACTCGTCCGCCGCCATCTGCCGCTCGTCCACGCCGCCGCCCGGCGCCATACCGGCGACGACCAGCTGGCCGAGGACGTGGCGCAGGCCGTGTTCATCATCCTGGCCCGCAAGGCCGGCTCGCTGGGGCCGAAAACCATCCTGACCGGCTGGCTCCACCGCACCACGCGCTACGCCGCCGCCGACGCCCGCAAACAGCACCACCGCCGCCAGCTGCGCGAACACGAAGCCTACATGGAAACCACCTTCAATCCGCCCGAGACCGACGCCGCCTGGCAGCAGATCGCCCCGCTGCTGGACGACGCCGTGGATGCGCTGGGCGAGCGCGACCGCGCCGCCGTGCTGCTCCGCTTTTTTGAGAACAAAACTCTGGCCGAGGTGGGCGCGGCCATGGCCTTGAGCGAGGACGCCGCCCGCCTGCGCGTGAACCGCGCGCTGGAAAAGCTGCGCGGCAAACTGGGCAAAGCCGGCGTGACACTGGGCGCTGCGCTCATTGCCAGCGCCGTGGCTGCAAACTCCGCCCAAGCCGCGCCAGCAGCGCTGGCGGCCAAGATTTCCGTAATTTCTGCCAAGGGTTTGGCGACAACCACAACAATAACAACGCTGGTGAAAGGAACTTTGAAGATTATGGCATGGACAAAAGCGAAGCTGGTGATTGCGGTGAGTGTGGGACTGCTTCTGACGACGGGAACTGTTATGGTAACCGTCAAACAAACCAAAGAACCAATAGTTGATGATTCTTTATTCGAATTTAATTCGGGTAAATTACGCTGGTTACCTTCCACGCTGATTGTCAGGGGGACTCATTTTCCAGAAGAGCAAGCAACAAGCGATGCGAGCGATTTTGGAAGAGAGGGAATTAGGATGGCTGGGCGTTCTGTTCCCTTCGAATGGCTTTTGCAAAACGCGTATGGTTCTCCAACGAATTATCAGTCTTGGCCCACGACGCGCATGTTACTTCCACCTAAGATTCCGAGCGGAAAATTCGATTTTATTGATACTGTTCAAAACCCTAGAAAAGCCTTACAAACCTTGCTCAAGAATAAATATGGCATGCTTGGGCATTATGAAATACGCGATGTTGATGTATTCTTGCTTCGGCTTAAAACGAGTAAGGCTCTGGGTTTGAAACCAAGTCAAAACCCAAACGGTTTAGGTTCATTCCATGAGGAATTTGGTCCTGCATTGTATTTTGTTGAGAATCATCCTTTCTCGGAATTTACTGAATTTTTAGAACGCAGGTTAAACTTGCAGGTGCTTGACCAAACTGGTTTGAAAGGGCATTTCGATATTAATCTTAAATGGAACGAGAAAGAAATTGATTGGAAACATCCAACCTTTGATGGATTGAAGTCTGCTTTACTCGACCAACTCGGCCTCGAAATCGTTCCCAGCCGCGCTCCCATCGAAATGCTCGTCGTCGAAAAGGTGAAATAGCTCCGCCCCGCGCGTCCGTGCCCGCCTTTCCCAAAGCGCCAGGGGACTGGCGCACTCCAAAACGCTTCGCGCGGTTCGGGAATCTCCGGCCAGCGCGCCAGCGTCTTGGAGTGCGGCGGCCCTCCGCCGCTTTTCCACCAAGCGCCAGCGGCGCGGCATATTTGTAGAAACATTTTGCAAACGTCCCCAGCTCCGTAGGAGCGGCATATTCCGTGATGCCGCTCCTACGGAGCTGGTATTTTCCTTGGGGCATGGTGCTACAAATATTCCGCGCCTACGGCGCTAAAGAAACATCATCGTCCCGCGCCCCGTCCCGGCTGCCCGCAAAACCTTGAAACCCTCCGCCTGCGTCCGCCTTTCCACGCCCGCACGCCAGCGTGGCTTGGACTGCGGTGGCCAGCGCAGCGCGACATGCTTTCGCCCGCCCGGAACGCGTCCGGATTTTAGCATCCGTCCGTCCGCCCGAAAGCGCTGTCGCCGATCCCGCTCTGCCGGCGGCCGAACCCCGGCTTGGCAACTCCAAGAAGCTCCGCGCCGGTAGGGCGCGTCACTCCGTGCGCGCCGTCGTGGTAAATCCGAACGCGTTCGTTGGCAAGCGGCGGCGGGCAGAGGACTGCCCGCCCTACCTTTCGCGCCAGCGTGTCTTGGACTGCGGTGGCCAGCGCAGCGCGTCACCGCTTTCTCCGAGGCAGGAGTCGCGTCCCGGTTCATCCGGTTCCGGGGCCGGACGCTCCGCTCGGCGACGGGGACATCGCAGCGCGATGTCCCTACCGCCCGTTTCCGCCAAAGCCATGATCCCATCAGGTTCCCCATCTGTGAATATCTGTGTCCATCTGTGGCTAAAATTGCCCGGCCAAAAATAATTTGAAAAACTTTGTTCGGTTTGGCGCCCCGGCGGCCATTGACTATTAGAGACCCAATTTGCCGGACGAATCGGAAAATTTATGGTTTTTGCGCCAAACATCACAGAATCAGCCGGTTGCGCGGAATCTGGCCACGGTGGCGTGGGATTCCCCCGCGGTGGCGTCAAAATCCCCCACGGCGGCGCGGCGCCAACCCGCGGTGGCGTGAGTTTCCCCCGCAGCGGCGCGACACCAACCCACGGCGGCATGGAAATCCCCCGCAGCGGCATGGCGCCAACCCGCGGTGGCGTGCCATCACCCCACGGCGGCGTGGAAATCCCCGGCAGGGGCGTGACGCCAGCCCGCAGGGGCGTGGAAATCCCCCACGGTGGCGCGGCACCAGCCCGCGGGCTGGCGGGACGCCCAGCGGCGCGGCCACCACGCCCCGGCGGGCGAAAAGAATTTGGATTCGGTAAAAATCGGTCAACCACAATCCGAACCGCGAGGCGAAGCGTATGCCGGTAGTTGTCCTGGGCATGGATGAGGGCTGGTGCATGGACGAGGGTTTGTTCATGGACCAGGCCGCCCCAGCCCCGGCCCCGGTGACGCCCGTTCCGCCGGTTCACAAAACGAAAGCAAAACATATGGACTTTGTTCCAGACAAACGAAACCTGCGCGCCAAATGGTATAAAAACCTCAGCACGAATGTGGTGGCGGAAGCGGTGAAAATGGGCGCGCCGCCGGCGGATGCCACGGCGGTCAAGGCGCTGGCCGACGGCATCATCGCGAAGTTTGAAGCGACGGATGCGGCGCAGACGGCGCTGGACGGTATCCGCCTGATCGAGACGGCGGCAGAGCCGACGACGCTGGCGCAGATCCGCGCGAAGGTGCGGAACTGGAAGACGCTGCCGAATTATCCCACCTCGGGCAGCGAGGGCGTGCTGCAATTGAAAGGCTCGGAGGTGGCGTTTGACCCGGCAACCTACCAGCCGGTGATCAAAGTAAAACTGGTGCCGGGCGGGGTGCAGGTGGGGTTCACCAAAAAGGGCGTGGACGGCGTGGCCATTTACATGCGGGTGCTGGGCGCCACCACCTGGCGCAAGGTGGGGATGGACACGGAATCGCCGTTCACGGACACCACGCCGCTGGCGGCGGCGGGCGTGCCGGAGCAACGCGAATACATGGGGCGCGGCGTGCTCCACGATCTGGAAATCGGCGTGGACAGCGACACGATGCCCATCACGTTCGCGGGCTGACTGCGTCGGCCGAATCATCATGGTAGGGCGCGCAGTCCTCTGCGCGCCGCCGTGATAAATCAGAATACGTTCGTTCCAACCAGCGGCGGTCAGAGGACTGACCGCCCTACCAAAAACAAAAAAATATTGTGCCCTACGATCCCGATTTTCCCCCGGACCACCAGCCGCTCAACGGCGCCCCGTTCCGCGACCAGTTCAACGCCCTGAAGGCGCAGATTGACACGCAGGCGGCGCAAATCGCGGACTTGCAGGCGCAACTGGCCGGCAAGGCCGCCAATCCGGCGGGTGTGGCGCCGGTCAGTTTGCCCTTTCACGATCCGGTGCAGCCGGCCGATGTGCAGCCGATCGTGGACCAGTTCAATGCGCTGCTCGCCGCGCTCCAGCAACCGTGAAGGCCAGGGCCGGCCCGCCGGCCGGTCGCTTGGATTCCGACCCGTTCTCCGCGCGAGTCTTCCATTCGTCACCGGATTGTCACCGGTTTGTCACCTGAATGAAATTGTATGGGGGGTTGCGGCGTGTCACACTGACGGCGTGAAACCGCGAATTTTGGTCGTGGATGACGAGCCGGAAATCATCGAGCTGGTCGAATTTAATTTGAAACAGGCCGGTTACGCCGTCATCACGGCCGAAGACGGCGCGGAAGCGTTGAAAAAAGCCCGCACGCAGACGCCCGACCTCATCATCCTCGACGTGATGCTGCCGGAGATGAACGGCTTCGAGATCTGCAAAACGCTGCGCCTCGACGCGGCCACCGCCAAGGTGCCCATCATCATGCTCACGGCCAAGGCGGCGGAGATTGACCGCGTGCTCGGCCTGGAACTCGGCGCGGATGATTACCTGACCAAGCCGTTCAGCCCGCGCGAACTGATGCTGCGCGTTAAAAAAGTCCTTTCCCGTACCCAGACCGAGGACAAGCCGAAGGAGCAACTGCGCTTCGGCGACCTGCTGATCGACCTGCCGCGCCACGCCGTGAGCTGGAAGAACAAGCGCATCGACATGACGGCAACGGAATTCAAGCTCATCACCATCCTCGCGCAGCGCGCCGGCCGCGTGCAGTCACGCGACCAGCTTTTGCGCGATGTATGGGAATACGACAGCGTGATCGACACGCGCACGGTGGACACCCACATGCGCCGCCTGCGCGAGAAGATCGGTCCGGCGGCCAAGCATCTGGACACGGTGCGCGGCGTGGGCTACCGGTTCGTGGAATGAAGCAGGCAGAAGGCAGAATGATGAATTGCTTTCGGCCAGAATCGCGTCGCAAAAAAAGTTTCTGCATTCTGCCTTCTTCCTTCATCATTTCCCCATGTGGTTTCTGTGGCCAATAATTTCGCTCGCGGCGCTCGCCGGTTTGCATCTGTGGTGGCGGGCGAAGTTCAACGCGCAGCAGGCCCAGCGCGCGGCGGAGATTGAGGCTTCCCGCCGCCAGCAGCAGCAGACTTCGCTGGAGGCGCAGGCGCAGCAGGAGGTGCTGTTCGATTCCATGCTCGAAGGGCTGCTGCTGCTGGACCGCAGCCGGAAGATTTATCTCGTCAACCGCGCGTTCAAGAATCTCTTCGGAATCAAGACGGAGCTGCGCGGCAAAACCATCGTCGAAGCGCTGCGCCTGCACGAACTGGATGAATTGCTCCGGCGCGTGGAGGCGGAACAGCAGGTGCTGGAATACGAATTCAAGCTGCCGGACTTGAACGAGCGCTGGCTGCAGGTGAACGCCGCCGTCATCAAGAACGCCGCCGGCGAGCGCGACGGGACGATCCTCGTCTTCCGCGACCTGACGCGCATCAAGCAACTGGAACGCACGCGCGAGGAGTTCGTCGCCAACGTCAGCCATGAGCTGCGCACGCCGCTGTCGCTCATCAAGGGATACGTTGAGACCCTGCTGGACGGCGCCCGCGACAACCCGGAGGTGGGAGAACGGTTCCTGAAGATCATCGAGCGCAACACGAACCGGCTGGATTTGCTCATCCAGGACCTGCTGACGATTTCCGCGCTGGAATCCGGCCGGATGAAACTGGATTTGCAGCCGGTGAAGCTGCGCGCGCTGGCCGATAAAGTTTTGACCCTGCTGCACTCCAAGGCGGAAAGTAAGAACACGCAGCTGGTGAACGAACTGCCGGAACTCACGGCGGGCGCCGACGCGAACCGGCTCGACCAGGTGTTCACCAACCTCGTGGACAACGCCATCAAATACGGCCGCGCGAATGGCGCGGTCGTCGTTGGCGGAAAGCAGCTGGCCGACGGCAAGCTGGAAGTTTTCGTGCGCGACGACGGGCCGGGCATTCCGCCGGAAGCGCTCACCCGCGTGTTCGAGCGGTTCTACCGCGTGGACAAGGCGCGTTCGCGCGACCAGGGCGGCACGGGGCTGGGACTTTCAATTGTGAAACACATCGTGCAGGCGCACGGCGGCGAGGTGCGCGCGGAAAGCGAACCCGGCAAGGGCGCGACGTTTTTCTTCACGGTGCCGGCGGCCGCCGGCGGATAGTTGGTGAAATTTCTTTTTTAGTCGGCGCGGAGTTTTTATAGTTCTGGCATGGTTCACGTTGGCATCGGCTATGACGTTCATCAACTGGTCGCCGGGCGCAAGCTCGTCCTCGGCGGCGTGGAAATCCCGCACCCGAAAGGCCTCGACGGCCATTCGGATGCCGACGCGCTGATGCACGCCATCTGTGACGCCGTCCTCGGCGCGCTGGGCGAAGAGGATATCGGCCACTTTTTCCCCAACACCGACCCGCGCTGGAAAGGCGTGCCGAGCAAAATCTTTCTGGAGGAAGCCGCCAAGCAGGCAGCCAAGCGCGGTGGCAAGATCGTGAACGTGGACGCCACGGTCATTGCGCAGGCGCCAAAGATTTACCCGCATATTGCGGAGATGAAAAAACGCATCGCGGCCGCCCTCGGAGTCGCCGAGAAACAAATCGGCGTGAAGGCGACGACGAACGAGCTGATGGGTTTCATCGGCCGCGAAGAAGGCATCGCCGCGATGGCGGTTGCCAGCGTGAATTTGCCTGAATAATTTCAAGCCCCGGAACGGCACAACCCAACCCGGATGGAGGCATGTCGGTTTTGCCTTTTAATCTGTAAGAATCTGTGCCCATCCGTGTTCAAGTTGTTCAAGCCCGCATAAATAAAGGGTTTCTTGATCCGGTGGCTGGCCACTGTCAGCGGATTTGTCAGCACGGCGTGGGGTTGAAACACAATCCCCAACTAACCGGATGACGTCCCGCTGAAACCTGCCCACGACGCTCTAACGTGTCGCGACAATCCTAGTGCATGATTCAGAACCATGCACATGAAAACAAAATACACAATGTTCCGGCGCAACGGAATCTATTATTCCCAAGATTCGGCGACCGGCCAGCAAAAAAGTCTGCGCACCCGCGACGAAGCCGATGCGTTGCAGCTGCTCAACGCGCGCAACGAGGCGCACCGCCAGCCGGTGCTGAACCTGCACCTGGCCCGCGCCTATCTGACCGCCAGCGATCCGGCCTTTGTGGAACGCACCTGGCAGACCGTCATGGCGCAGTTGCAAGCCCGCGGCAAGGACAGCAGCCGCGAGCGTTACGCCAGCGTGTTCAAGTCACCATCCTTTGACGGCCTGCGAAATAAAAAACTTCTGGAAACGACCGCCGATGATTTTTTCGCGGTGTTCAAGGAGAACAAAGTTGCCATCACCTATTTTCTAAAGCGGCTGCACAACTTCGCCCTAAATCTGGGTTGGATCGCCCTGCCGATTGTGGCGCCGTATCTCTGGCCGAAATACGAACCCAAAGACCGGCGTGGCATCACGCTGGACGAGCATCAAAACGTCTTGGCAAAAGAGAAACAGGCGGAATGGAAGCTGTATCTGGAACTGCTCTGGGAAACGGGCGCGGCGCAGAGTGACGCGGCGAACTTCAAGGCCGAGGACATTGACTGGCAGACGCGGACGATTTCCTACTTCCGGCAGAAGACCGGCTCACTGGCCCAGTTCACCATCAGCCAGAAACTGGAAACTGTCTTGAGCCATCTGCCAACCACCGGTCCGTTGTTCCCGAATCTATCCACGTGGTCAGAGAGCGACCGCGCCAGTCGTTTCCGCCGCCGCTGTCACAAGGCGGGTGTGACCGGCGTGACGCTGCATTGCTACCGTTACGCCTGGGCGGAGAGAGCAAAAGTGGTGGGAATGCCGGAGCGGTTTGCGCAGGCGGCGCTGGGCCACAACAGCAAGGCGATTCATCGAGCCTATGCGAAGAAGGCCGTCATCATCGCGCCATCGCTTGAGGACTACGAAAAGAAGGCGGCGGCCTTGCAGCCAGCAGTGACGGCTTGAGGCCGGTTGAAAACAAAAAAGCGGTTGAGTCTGACGGCTCAACCGCTTTTGATTTTTTTGTGCTGGCCACATTAACCGCTCGTGCTGGCCAGATCGCTTTCGCGTGCATTTCCGTCGGGCGGCAGGGATAAGGCCGGGATTGGTGGCCGCAGCGTAAGGTGCTTGCGGGCGTTCTTCTTGTGCCAATGCTGGTAGATGGTGGCACTGACGCGCACCAGCCAGTTGCGGTCTTTGGCAGATTCCAATAAATCCGCCGTGGCAAAGAACTTGATGCCATTGGCCGGCGGATTGCCGAGCGGCTTGATTAATTTGGCGGCGACGAGCGCCGGAATATCATGCGACTGGCAATTGATGACCCAGGCGGCTTGCTCGGCGGTGAGGCGGGCGGGCAATTGGCCCAGCAAATTAAGAAAGCGCTGTTGCTCGTCTTTCATTGCGCGCCTCCTTTCCCGGAATTATCCGGCGGCGTCACCACAACGGCCTCGGCCGCATTCACCATTCCGCGCAGCGTGCCGTAACGATGCGCCAGGAACCACCCGCCAACGCCCACGGCCACGCCGAACAGGATCAACATTTCGTGGCCGACCACCAGCGTTGGCAAAATCATGAGGGCGAGACCGCCCGCAGTGATGGCCACACTTGTCGTCACGCTGCCGATGATGACTTGCAGAGGTGGGTAGAACAAAGTCGCCAGTCCCAACAAGAACAACGCGACGCCGACCCAAACAATGCCGCTGAAGCTGGCCAGCTTCGCGCTTAACTCGCGCGCCGTGTCCTTCTGAGCCGCGCCCAGCTCGCTACTGGCTCGCGTCTCTTCATGTTCAACCACTGACATCGGCGCACTGATTAGCAACGAGGAAGCATTTGTCACGAGCGCTCCGCCCGCGTCGGCGCTGACTCGCGTCTCCACCATGCGAGATCCAGCCGGCACGGTGTAAGATTTGGTGCGAACAGTCTCCTGATCCTGCCGCGATGCTTGGGCAGGGTTGTCGCCCTGGCTGACGGCCTGTTCTATGTGTCCAGCCGACTGGCTGGTGCTGGCCTTGCCGCCCTTGAGCGGCGCAATGGTGCAGCCGGAGAAAAATACGGCGGCCAGCAGCACGGCCACCGCCGCCGCAAGTTTACCAGTGCGACTTGAATTTTCTTGTCGGCTATTCAGCAAAGTCACCAACTCCTTCGCCCGCTCTTTCGCGCAACCAACACAGAGCAGGATGGGCGGCTTGCCATCGGCTTCAACTGTAATCCCCCACGGGTAATCCTGTCCCCAGCGGGTTCCCAAATAAACAGCAGCATATTTTTTCATAAATTCCTCACTTCTTCCGTTTCTTGCATTTCTTGCGTTCAATGGTCGGGTTCATCATGGTTCCTTTCTTTCCTGAAAACGGCGCAGCTCATACGCGCAGTCATTGAGCGCGGCGGTGTTGTGGTCAATGCAGACGGCGAGCTTCAGCGCGGTCTCATTTTGTTTGTCGATGATTTGCGCCAGCGCGGCGTGATGTTCATTCCGCAATTCCTTGTGATCCTCAATCACCGCCTGCAACTGGCGCACGAGCCAATAAATCACCACGCCGCCGCCGATGAGCAGCAGGCAGAACGCAGCCAGGAACAACCACCGGTCATTCATCCCGGCGGCATGATCCACAGCATTGATAACTTCGTTCGGTGTCATACGCGCACAAGTTTTACGGACCCACTTTTCGATTTAATCAGCGCGCCATATTTCGCCAGCAACGCCTGGACGACGGCGGAGATGATTGGCCGAGTGTCGGTTTTGTCGTAGCCGGTTTGAACACCGGCATTGTTGTAATACTTCAGCCCTTCACCGGCGGGCGCGGCGGTGCGGTCCACGATCAGGAGTTCCCGCGCCAACTCGCACGCCGCCTGGATGACCGCCTTCGGCACCATCGTCTCGGCGACCATGTCGCCCGCGTCAGGATCAGGGCAGTCCTCACGCGGCCATTGCAGCGACTGAGTCGCCACCGACCGCGTGCCACCGAATTGGTATTCGGCGTCAATCAGCCGCGACGCCATCACGAGCGCGACGGCCTTCTGGTCCGCGCTCGCCGCCGTCCACGCCGAGGCGTAAAGATGCCCGGCGTGATACGCGTCGCCATCGGCGACGTTCGCGTAAGCGTTGGCATCGGCTTTGCCGGTGCCGTCCTCTTTGATGAGCGTGAGCGGCATGGATTATGGCGTTGCGAGTTCGAGACCGTAGCGCGCCAGGATCAGCCCTTTGATGGTTTCATCCGTCCACTGGCCGAGCGCGTCATAATCCGCGCCCGCGACGGTGAAAGCCGTGGCGTTGTTCACGATGAC
>CAIXBQ010000167.1 GCA_903917705.1 uncultured Verrucomicrobia subdivision 3 bacterium
ACCAGCGCCGACTCGTCCGTGATTACGAAACCACCGAGTCCAGCGCCGAAGCTTGGATCTACATCGCGATGATCCGAATTCAACTCCGCCGTCTGGCTTGATTCCTCAGCTTTCATGCATTTTCAGACGCGCTCTAAGGCCGTTTATTTACTAAAGCCAGGCACGCGATGGTGGGGCGAGTTGGATTGGGTGGTGGTTACATTGACCGCCCAGCCCCGCCTGTCCCGATGTCGCTAGGTATGGTTAAGACTTGAAAAGACGCCTTCATCCAATCACTGTTAGCCGATAATGATCAAGCTTGTCATCCTCAATCATGGCTTGGCTGGCCGTGTGTTCGAATTGGACAACGGCCGCGCAACCGTCGGGCGCGCGGAGGATAACCCAATCTCGATCGCCGATCCGTCCGTCTCCGGCCGGCACGCTGAAATCACTTTGCGCGGCAGCGATCTGGTCATCAAGGATCTCGATTCGACGAATGGCACGTTCATCAACAACGGGAAAATTTCCGAGGGCGTCCTCCAGCCCGGCCAGATTCTGCGGTTCGGCCAGGTTGAGCTTAAGATTGATGACCGTCGGCCCGCCGCCTCTCCGCCCGTTCCCGCGTCGGCCATGCTCAAGAAAAATGGCCGGTGCATTTTGATGGTTATGGTCATTGTCGCCCTGGCCGTGGCTGCAATGTCGTTGCCTCGCAATTGGCATTCTGCTTCCCAGGAAAATAAAATCTACGGCCCGCCGTCGGCGTCGTCGGAAACTGCCATTAAGCTGGTGAAGCCCGCTTCAGCCAGCCGCGCGCTGGTTGTGCCCGGTGCGGCGGATGCGATTGACCGCGGCGATGCCGCCGGGCTGCGGGATCTCGTCACCCGATTTCTCTCCGCCAGAATCGCTCCCGGTTCTCCGGCGGAAAAAGCGCTCGACGAAATGCCCGCCGACGACACCTCCGCCACGGCCCTCGCGATGTTTGAAGCCCTCCGGTCAACCGGCACGACCAACATTGCCGCCGTCATCGCCGCCGAAAACGGCCGCGGCTTTTTGAAGGCGTTTCTGGGTGACCGCGGATGGATGGAGAAATATCTGGCCTCCGGCCCGGCCCCCGATGGCACGGCGGCCGGCCTCCAATCCCTGCGCGAAATCTGGGTGGCCGACGGCGGCGCCGCTGACTGGCCGCAGTTTCAAACGCTTGCCACCGCCATCGCCCTCGCGTTTGGCACCCCGCCGTTGAGTCGGGATATGGAGAAACTCCGGGCGCGGGAAATCCGGCCAGTGACGCCGCTGGGCCGCTATGTGTTTTTCAAGACCAGCCGCGTCCGGGACCGGCTGCATCCGATTTTTGACACCCTCGATACGTGGACGATGCGTTTCGTCACCTGGGCGCGCGTTGAAAACGAGGCGCTCGCCTGGCAGCAGGAAAATGTCAACGTCCCGCTCGACCGCTACGATGACGCGTGTTGGATGGTCCAGTATCGCGGGGCCAGCGATTTCGGCGATTCGATCCAGGGCCCGTGTTTTTACACGCCCTGGAGCGAATCGCAGAACTGGGCGGAGAATGTTTTGAACCACGGCGGTGTCTGTGGCTCGCTCTCGACGTTCGGCTGTTTCAGCGCCATCGCGCACGGGATTCCGGCCTACACCTGCGGCCAGCCCGGCCATTGCGCCTACGCCGTGCGCACTGCGCCCGGCAAATGGTCCGGCGGCTTTGGCGGCCCGGACGGCGGTCCGCACTTTTCCTTCTGGGGCGGCAATTATTCCTACATTCTGCTCATGGAGGCGGCGTTCACCAATTCCGCCGCGATGACCCGGTCGCAGCAGCTGGTGTGGCTGGCGCACCTCGGTCGCGAGGTTCGGCCCGACCTCGCCCGCACGGCTTATCAGTCGGCGCTGACTGTCAACCGGCTCAACTACGGCGCATGGCTCGACTATGTGGATTATTTGCTCGCCGACAACTCGATGATGGCTGGTGATTGGCTGGAACTCGGCCATCGCATCCTTGCCGCCTTCGGTCCGCATGCGCAGCCGATGTGCGAGTTGCTGGAACGCTTCGAAGCCAGAAAACTGTTGCCGTCTCTGACGCCGGAATCGCGCGTGGCATGGTTCGCCGAAGTCCAGCAGGCGGCCTCGCGCCGGCCGTCTTCGTGGAGCTGGGACGTCGGCAAGGACCTGCTCGCGAAACAGGTTGCCGCTCTGCCAAAGGACGGCCAGCTCGGTTTCGACCTTTACCGCCGCGCCCTCGCCATCCAGGCCGCCGATGAGCAGTCGCTCGGCCAGGTGTTGAACTGGGGTGTCGAAAAATACGGCGGCACGCCGGAAGGCAGCAGCCGTTGCGTCATGGCGCTGGTCGGCGCGCTTCAGTCAAACGGCGAAAGTTTGAAGGACGAGGCGCTTCACAAAATCATCAACACCGCGATCACCGCCGCCGAAAAGGCGAAATCGCCTGCCGCCTTCCAGGCCGCCAGCGACCTTGGCCGGCGTTTCGCGACCGTGGGCGGCGACCTCAAGCTCGATCGCCCTCCTGGCAGCCTGATTTCCGCCGATGCGATTCTGCTTCCGAGTTCGTATGCGTGGGATGATGCCTGTAATCATCGCGGCGTGCTCACCGAAAAAGGCGGGCTCTTCCATACGGACAAGGAAAAGACGCCGGCGGTCATCGTCCAGCTCCGCGCCGCCGCGGAGCTTTCCGGCCTGTTGCTGGTGAACCGGCTCGACGGCAGCGGCGGGCGCGAGAAGAAGCTCCGCGTCTCGTATTCCACCGACGGCGCCACCTATTTTCCGCTCGCCCAAAACGACGACTTTGGCCGGCAATGGAAAATTGACCTGGGGGCCAAGCCGGTTTTTGCGCGCTACGTCAAGGTGGAGTCGCTGAACGCCGAGCCGGAGCATTTCCATCTGCGTAACGTGCTGCTTTACGGGAGGGCCTCGCTATGATTCGATCGCTGCTGTTCGCCGGGCTGCTTGCGCCGGCTGCCCTCGCTCTCGACTGGCAGCCGGATTTTGAAGCCGCCAAAAAAACCGCAAATCTGAATCATCAGGACATCCTCGTCTTCTTCAACGGCAGCGATTGGTCCGGGCCGGCTCGGGAGTTCAAGCAGCGCGTCATCGCCACGCCCGGCTTCGAGCAGGCGCTGCGCGATCAGTTTGTTTTCCTGGAGATAGACGCGCTGGAAAACGCGCCGGTGGACAAGGATCTGGCCAAGCGGAATCAGGGCCTGAAATGTACGGTCTGGAATTATCCCGCCGTGGCGCTGTGCGATACGAACGGCAAAGTTTACGGCCGGCTCGCCGGCCTGCGCGATCAATCCGCCGCGGAGTTCCTGCCGCGGCTGGGCCCGCTCCGCGCTGCCGAACGGGCGCGGGACCAAAAATGGGCGCTGGCGGAACCGGCCGCCGGTCCGTCGCGCGCGCGGTTGCTCGGCGAGGGGCTCACCAATCTCGACGCCAACCTGGTTCGCGAGAACTATCCCGACGTCCTCGACCGCATCAAAAAAGCCGATCCCGCGGACGAGGCCGGCTATTACCGACGGTTTATGTTTGATATCAGCGGCTTCACCGAGGGCACGGTCGATCCGCTGTTGAATTCGAAGAAGGACGCCGAAGCGCTGGCGGCCATCGATGTGGCGCTGGCCAATCCCGCCCTCACCGTTGTTCAAAAGCAAAAGCTCCATGCCAGCCGTTTCCATGCCTTCATGCGTGGCGGTGACACCGCCCGGGCGCTGGCCGAATTGACTGAAATCACCGGGCTCGATCCCGCCAGCGACATGGGCCGCGGCGCGGCGAACTACCGGAAATATATCAGCGACCCGATCGACGTGCCGCTCCGGTGGCAGCCCGGCCACACGCGGACCTGGTGGGCCGAATGGCGCGTGGACCTCGCGCGGCAACTCACCGTTCCGGGTACGTATGAAATCGCCTTCGAACATCGCGACGGCGATGGTCTGGACGTTCGCGACGTTTCGCTCCGGCGCGGTGATCGCGTGCTCGCCACCGCCGAAGACCTTGGTAAAAAGACTTTTCGCGTCACCCTCCCGGCTGGCGAAAAACCGGATGGACTGAGGCTGGTGGCACACACCAAATCCGGTGGCTGGCTCAGTGGCAGCGGCGAAATCGTGGTGACAAAGAAATAGCCGGTTTTCCGGTCGACGTCGCGGGCCTGTCCGGGTAACGGCCAGATCCATCTGGCGCTCTGGGTTCAATCCGGATAGTTTGCGTGAATCTTCCATGAAAAAGCTGTTCGCATTGGTCTGGGTCGTCGGGTTCGGATTCGCTTGTGTTGCTGCGTCCCGGGATGGGGCGGGGCCGGTGCCCAAGCCGGCCGGAACGCCCTTTGTTGTTTTTGATAACATGTCCTACGCGGCCAAGCCCGACCTCGCCCCCGCCGGTCTGGTTCCCAGTTCCGTCATCTATGAACGAGCCGAGTGGAAGCCGATGTTCGCCGCCGGCCAATTGCCGGACGAAGCCCAGTTCAAGGATCTCGTCCAGAAGCGCGCGGCCGGGCGACCAGGGCCCGTCGTGATCGACATCGAATATGTCTATCTTTCAACAACACACGGGACGACGGATGCGGAGGTGAAGCTCCATTTCGAATTATTCATCACCCTCGCCCGCTGGGCGCGCGAAGCGGCTCCCGGCCATGCGGTGGGCTATTATGGACACGGATTGTTCCCCGAGGAGCCCGGCCGCGAGTATACCGCCGAGACCGCCCGGCTCACCGCGGCGGTGGACGCTTTCTTTCCATCGCTTTATGTCCATGGCAACGAGACGCCCAAGAAATGGCAGGAGAAAATGCAGTTCCTCATTCAGAAGGCGCACCAGCTCGCGCCGGGCAAGCCGGTTTATCCCTATCTCTGGCCCCAGTATCACGAGGGCGGTCCCCGGGCGCTGGAGTTTGTGGATGCCGATTACATGAAATTACAGCTGGCGACCGCCCGGGATGCCGGTGCTGCCGGTGTCGTTCTTTGGTCGGGTCGCAAACCCGATTGGAAAGACGCCCCCTGGCTGCAAGCCATGTTGAAATTTGTCGCGGACAAGCCCATGTGCCGGAGCCAGGTCAAATATGACCAGTCGAAAGCCGGGCCTGACGGTAAGCCGGCCGCCTTTGAGGCCGAATAATCGCCGCCAAGGCACAACCGATCATTGTGCCACTCAACAGCGATCAAGCAACCGGCTGCTGCTATTGATTGGCGGACGATTTTAGCCGTGCCTGAAACTGCGCAAAATTGCGAACTGCATCCGGTGTCCAGGCCGTTTCCGCCAATGCCGCCAGTCGTGGCATGATCGCGTTGTCCAGCTCCGGCACGCTGCCGATGTGCTCGGTCCAGACGCAGGCTTGGAGGCCGAGAATCTGTTTGAATTGCGCGGGCGGGACATTGGTCAGCAGGGATGTTCCGCGATAAACCGCCTCCAGCGTGTTTCTAAAGGTCTGGTTCCCGGCGGCGTCTTTTGCCCGGGCGCTGAAATAGAAAGGCTCGGCCGGCGTCAACACCACGGGATGGCCCGTGGCCAGGGCTTTCTTGAGCGCCGCCTGGATGGGGCGCCACAGAAAAATGACGGTTTGCGGGTCTGGTTCCGTGGCCAGCGCCTCGTGCCAGACCGCCGTCGTTCGCCCGTGCTCCTCAATGAACCTGGCCATGCGTTGCATGAAGGCTTTTCGCAGCTGCTGGGTGTCCGCGAATCCCTTGGCCTGCATTTCTTTTGCCACCTCGGCGTTCTTATTCCAAGCGCCGGCGTTCACCTCGTCGCCGCCGACATGGATCCACGGCGATGGGAAAATATCCATCACCTCCAGCAGGACGTTTTGCAGGAAATCGTAAGTTGCCTCGCTCGCCGGATTGAGCGTGTTGGCGCCGCCGCCCAGCTTGGGAAACGCGCGCGCGGCCGCGTGGGCGTGGCCCGGCATGTCGATCTCCGGCACCACGACGATGTGCCGTTGCGCCGCATAGCGGACGATTTCCTGCATCTCCGCCTTGGTGAAAAAGCGCGGCGGCGCGTTCTGGTCCGAATAATTTCCCCGGGCGCCGGTCTGGGTCAGTTCCGGATATTTCCCGATTGCCAGCCGCCAGCCCTGGTCGTCGGTCAGATGGATGTGGAAGCGGTTGAGCTTGTAACCGGCCATCTCGTCCAGCAGCCGCAGGAGGGTCGGCTGGTCGAAGAAATGCCGGCTCACATCGAGCATGAATCCCCGCCAGGCAAACTGCGGCGCATCTTCGATCTTCACCTGCGGCAAAGTGTGCGCTTCCGTTTTGAGGAGTTGGCGGAGTGTCTGGCAACCATAGAATGCGCCGGCCGGCGACTGCGCGTGGATGGTCGCGCCCTGCGGGTCGACTTCCAGTCGGTAAGCCTCCTCGCCGAGACCCTCCGCGCCTCGGGTCGTGAGGCGGATCTGATTTTCATTTGCCGTTGCGGCGCATTTCAAATGCAGTTCACCGGCCAGCAGCGCCGCTTCATTGGTGAAGGGCGCGTCGGCGGTGACCACGGTTTGCTCGTTCAGCGTGAATTGTCCGGTCTGTGGCGTGACCTTGGCCGGCCAGGGAATCAGCTTCAGCTCGGCGGCCGGGGCGGCCAACGTGGCGGCGATCAGCGTCGCGGCAATCAATGTTTTTTTCATGTCAATAAATTCGCAGTATCAATGAAGCGGCATAGGCTGGTCGGTGCTCGCGGACCGGGGACACAGGTCAAACCTGACCGTGAATTTACCCGCTCGCGGCAGGCGATATTCCTCGTGAACCGGCAGTCCCCAGCTATTGTCGCCGCCAACTCCCATTTGCCAGCCGTCCACATTCACGGTGATAAAGTCCCGATGCGGCAGCTGGTAATCGTGTTTGGCCGCCGCGAGGTCGGCGGCTGAATAGGGCCACGCGCTGACGCCGACGGGTTGGCCGGCCGCCTTCACCTGCAGGCCCATGCCCTTGGCATCGCTCAAATCAAGCCACCGGACATCGGTCCGGTTCGCATTTTCCTGCGGGCGGACATATGGCGTGATCCACTGATCCACGGTGCTTTTATAGATGCCGACCGCCGCCCCGCTTTTCCGGTCCCAATAACTTTCCTGCGGGCCGCGGCCATACCAGGTCAGTCGCTGCAAATCGCCGGGAACGGCAAACGTCATGCCCGCGCGCGGCAGTTCCGGGGAGCCGGCGTCCGTTTCCAGATTCATTTCCACGCGCAGGCTCCCGTCGTCGCGCAGCTGGTAACTCACTTGGGCCGTGGCTTTGACGGCGGACAATCTGAGTTTCGCGGTCATCGTCGCGCCGTCGTCGTTTGTCCCCGGGCCGCACGATTGCAATTCGGCCTGCGCGCCGGCGTCTTTCCATGCGCCCATCTTTTGAGGGACCTTCCAGCCGTTGTCGTTGTCGGTGGGAACGCGCCAGAAGTTCGGGATGAGCGGCGCGGCCAGTAATTCCCGGCCGGCGACCTGGTACGATTTCAGCCAGCCGCGCTGGCCGTCCACGCGCACCGCCGTGCCCTTGGCCTGCGCCACCCAGTCCGCGCCGTCTTGATGAAACGCCCCCTTGATTGACTTTGCGACGGTCGGGGTCGCCAGCGGCGCCGGTATGGGAAATTGTTCCCATGCGACCACGTGGCCGGCTTCCGCCCAGGAAATCTCCGCCGGCAGTTTGAATCGCACGGTCAAATAG
Source organism: uncultured Verrucomicrobia subdivision 3 bacterium (assembly GCA_903917705.1). Lineage (GTDB taxonomy): Bacteria > Verrucomicrobiota > Verrucomicrobiia > Limisphaerales > UBA11358 > UBA11358. Next base: position 7,626 of record CAIXBQ010000167.1, read on the forward strand.
TATTCCGCGCCCGCGCGCCATTTCGGATCAACCCACGGGATGGTCACCATCCGTTCTTCGCCCGGGGCCAAATCCAATCCCGCCAGTTTTCCCTCCTGCACCGGCTGGCCGTCCGCTTCGAGCACCCAACCGGCCTCGAGCGCGTCCAGCCGGGTGAAGCCGTAGTCGTTGCGGATGCGAATCCTCCCGCGGCTAGCGTCCTCCGCGGTGATCTTGATGGATTGGTACACCTTTTTGACTTCCCAATAGTGCGGGCGCGGCTGGCGGTCGGCGGTGATCAGACCCTTGCTGCAAAACGGCCCGTCATTCGGCTGGTCGCCGAAATCGCCGCCGTAGGCAAAAAACCGTTTCCCCTCCGGGCCGGTCTGGTAAGGCGTCTGGTCCACCCATTCCCAGATGAAGCCGCCGATGAGCATCGGATATTTGTCGATGACGTCCCAGTAATCCTGCAGGTTGCCGCCGCTGTTGCCCATGACGTGGGCATATTCATTCATCAGGAACGGCTTGCCGGAGGGATACGGCCCGTGCTGTTCCGCGTTGGAACTTTCGCCGTGCTCGCCCTTGCGCTTGGCCTTGCCGGCGACGTGCTGGAGCAGCCACTCGGTCGTCGGGTAAGTCTGGCTGTCCAGGTCCGCCGCCAGGTTCATGTCCGCGTAATGAATCGGCCGGTGCTGCGGGTCGGCGGCCCGCGCGGCCTCGCGCATCGAGAGGAAAACATTCCCGTAGCCCGCCTCGTTGCCCAGCGACCAGATCGCCACGCACGGATTATTCCGGTCCCGGACCACCATGCGCTGCAGGCGGTCCACGCTGGCCGGCCGCCATTCGTCGCGGTCGCCCGGCAGCACCCGTTTGTGATAGCTCAGCCCGTGGCTTTCGAGGTTCGCCTCATCCAGCACGAACAATCCCATCCGGTTGCACAGCTCATACCAGCGCGGGTCGTTGGGATAATGCGACGTGCGGACAAAATTGATGTTCGCCTGTTTCATCAGCCGGATATCCTGCGCCATGCGCTCGCGGGTCAGCGTGTAACCCGTGGCCGGGTCGAACTCGTGGCGGTTCACCCCCTTGAGCTTGAGGGAGCGGCCGTTCACGAAAAATTGCCGGTCGCGAATCTCCACCTTGCCAAAGCCCGCATCCATCCGCCGCGCTTCGATCACCTTGCCGTCCTGCACCAGTTCCACCAGGGCGTCGTAGACATTCGGCTTCTCCGAAGACCAGAGCAGCGGATGGGGAACCGCCGCCGCCGCCGTCATGCGCGGCGCCGCGAAACCCGGTTCAAGCCCGTCCACCGCCTCGTCCAGCAGCGGGCCGCCGCCCACCGGTTTGCCATCCGGCCCCCGCAGGCTCAAGCGCAGCCGCAGCCCGCTGACCTTCGCCGGGCCCGAGTTGCGCAGGGTGTAACCCAGCGATACCCGGGCATTTTGCCGGGTGGCGTCGAGCTCCGTTTGAATCGCCGCATCCCACGCCGTCACCGCCGGCGTGCGATAGAGAAACACATCCCGGAAGATGCCGCTCAGGCGCCACATATCCTGATCCTCCAGATACGAGCCCGCCGAGAAGCGATAGACCTCCGCCGCCAGCAGATTCCGGCCCGGCTGGAGCAGGGCGGTGATGTCGAATTCGGCCGGGTCGCGCGAATCCTCGCTGAAGCCCACCGGCCGGCCGTTGACCCAGACATACATCGCCGAACTCACCCCCGCAAAGTGCAGCAGCACCCGCCCGCCCCGCCAGTCCGCCGGCACCTCAAAATACCGGCGATACGAACCCACCGGATTGCGCTGCCGATAGGAAGTGTAATTCTTCGGCGGCTCATCCATCACCCGCGGCGGAGCGGGCGGGGGATTCGCGTGGAACGGATAGATGGAATTGACATAGATCGGCACCCCGTAACCCTGCAATTCCCAGCCCGACGGCACCGGCAACGGCTTCCAGCCCGACGCCACGAATCCCGGCGCAAAGAAATCCTTCGGCCGCGACTCCGGGTCCGGCGACCAGTGGAAATCCCAGCTCCCGTCCAGCGACCGCACCCACGGTGAATGATCGTAATCGCTCCGCCAGCCCGACGCCGCATCCGGGCAGGGCCAGGCCGGGTGGCGCGGCGGCAGCTTGTTGATGCCGAACACCAGCGGATTCTCCCAGTCCCGCGGCGGCGGCTGGTCGTCCGCCCGGCCCGGATGGACCGCGGCCACGACCAGCGCCAGCGCCGGCAGCCAACGGCCGAACCAGGAGGAGGCAAGCGATGCGTGCGCCATGTTTTCCCCCAGCTTGACGGGAAACCTCACCCGCAGGCAATCACTCATTCGGGGGAGCGCGCCAAGTCCGTGCCGGTCCTGGCGGCCGGGCCAATTGGTGGGGCGAGCGTCCCCGCGAGCCGGTCTTTGAATGGTGGCCCGTCCGGCACGGACCCGCAAGGAACGTCCGGAAGCGCCGCAGGCGCGGAATATTTGTAGCTAAAGAAATAAAAGGTTTCCAAGCTCCGTCAGGAGCGACATCAAGTTGGCCCTCCGCAAAGATTGCCCTCCGCAGGGAGCTATGCCGCCCCGACGGGGCTTGAATTCCTTTGGCGGGGGTTTCTACAAAGATGCCGCACCTACGGCGCTGCCAGAATTCCCAAACCCGACTCAGACAGGTGGGGCGAGCGTCCCCGCGAGCCGGTCCTTGCGGACGGCCATGTGGTGGGGCGAGACTCCGTCGAGCCCTGAATGAAAGTTAAAAAAAGAGGGACTGACCCCATCACGAGGCACACGCGCTGCCGGCGGCGTCTGTTCGCTTAGCCGCGATTCCAGCCTCGCAATAGCGCGGATACGCTGACCGG